>NZ_CP100350.1:988500-1318000 GCF_024204685.1 Gilvimarinus sp. DA14 | reverse complement strand
CCGACAACAGTGAGCTGCATGAAATTGTCGCGAATATGTTCAATGCCATTCAGCAAATAGAGCAGAGCAGTCGGCAGAGTGGTGAGCGGGTGCGTGAGGTGGCCGATTCCAGCGGCGCCATGTCGCAGGTGTACCGAGTATTGCGCGGCAGCTCTGACCGTTTGCAAAATACGGCCGTGACCTTGCATCAGCTGGTGGATTCTTTCCAGGTCTCAGTGCGGTAACGCGTAGCTTTGAGTCAATAAGAAGCCGGGGAGTAAATAAAAAGCCGGGCATTTTAGCCCGGCTTTTTGTTGGCTCAGTGTGGCGCCGGTGGGGGACTCGGCTCGCCCAACTGCTCGGGGTAGCGGATAGATTCCACCATCTCCTGTACCTCGGCGGGAGCGGGTTTGGTAAAGCTCCACACCGTCAGGGCGACGGCCAGGTTAATTACCATCCCCAGAGTGCCTATGCCTTCGGGGGAAATGCCCAGCAACCAATACTCCGGCGTGTTGGGTAACAACGGCTCCATAAAAATGCCTTTAAACACCACGATGTAGCTCGCCGTAAACACAATGCCCGTCACCATACCGGCAATGGCCCCCTCGCGATTCATGGATTTAAAGAAAATCCCCATGATAATCGCGGGAAAGAAACTCGACGCCGCCAGGCCAAAGGCAAAGGCGACTACCTCGGCGACAAACCCCGGCGGGTTAATGCCGAGATAGCCTGCCACGGTAATCGCGACCGCAGCAGCGAGGCGGGCGAATAGCAGCTCTTGCTTTTCGGTAATATTGGGCATCAAATTGCGCTTGAGTAAATCGTGTGAGATAGACGTCGAGATCACCAACAGCAATCCCGCCGCGGTGGACAGGGCCGCGGCTACGCCACCGGCGGCAATCAGGGCGATCACCCAGGCGGGCAGCTCGGCAATTTCCGGCGTGGCGAGTACCATAATGTCGCGGTCGATGGTCATTTCGTTGCGCTCATCACCGCTATAAAACATGCGGCCATCGCTGTTTTTATCCTCCCAGCTGACTAGGCCTGTGGTCTCCCAATTTGACACCCACTCGGGCGCCTCGGCAGCGGCTACGCCTTGGGCGTCGGGGCCGTTGATGGTATCGACCATGTTCACTCGTGCAAATACCGCTACCGCCGGCGCTGTGGTGTAAAGGATAGCGATAAAAATCAGTGCCCAGCCCGCACTTTTACGCGCGTCGCGCACCTTGGGTACGGTAAAAAAGCGCACAATCACATGGGGCAAGCCAGCGGTGCCCACCATAAGCGCGGCGGTGATGAAAAACATATCGATGGTGGATTTTCTACCTTCGGTGTAGGCATTAAAGCCAAGCTCGGTACTGAGTCCGTCCAGTTTGTCGAGCAAAAACTGACCACTGCCATCGGCCAGGGTGCTGCCCATACCGATTTGTGGAATGGGTGAGCCGGTCATCATTATGCTTAAGAAAATCGCCGGCACCATAAAGGCAAAAATTAATACACAGTACTGCGCCACCTGAGTGTAGGTAATGCCTTTCATGCCGCCGAGCACGGCGTAAAAAAAGACAATGCCCATGCCGATGACGATGCCCCAGGTAATGTCCACTTCAAGAAAACGGGAGAATACTACCCCCACGCCGCGCATTTGCCCGGCAACATAGGTAAAGGAAACAAATATCGCGCAAATAACGGCGACGGTACGGGCGGTCTGTGAGTAATAGCGATCGCCGATAAAGTCCGGCACGGTAAACTTGCCAAATTTGCGCAGATAAGGGGCCAGGCAAAGGGCTAATAGGACATAGCCGCCGGTCCAGCCCATCAAATAGACGCTGCCGTCATAACCCATAAACGAAATCAGTCCCGCCATGGAAATAAACGAAGCGGCGCTCATCCAGTCGGCGGCGGTGGCCATACCGTTGGCCACCGGTGGTACATGGCCGCCCGCCACGTAAAATTCTTGGGTGCTGCCTGCGCGGGCCCAAATGGCGATTCCGATATAGAGCGCGAAGGTGAGTCCGACAATAATAAAGGTGAGGGTTTGCACGTCCATGGGTTACTTCTCCTCAACACCGAATTTGCGGTCCAGCTGATTCATCACGCGCACGTAGACGAAAATCAATACCACAAAAGTGTAAATCGAGCCCTGTTGGGCAAACCAAAAGCCGAGCTTAAAACCGCCGAGGCGAATGGCGTTTAATTGATCGACAAATAAGATCCCGGCGCCGTAGGAGACGACAAACCAGATGCTGAGCAATATCAATAGCCAGCGGATGTTGGCACGCCAATAGGCCCGCGCCGCATCTTGAGAGGCGAAACTCATAATAGGTACTCCGAATTATTGTTATTTAGGGCCTGGTTACACTAATTGACTTGTCATACAAGCGCAAGTAATCCGTTACACCCTGACGCTTCACTAGCCCACCAAAAACGTATTAATAGACAGCCGCGCATTGGCCGGATCGCGGGAAAAATCAAACTCAGAATCAATCAGCCCCGAATGCAAACTGGTGCAGCGATATAAAATTAAGCGGTTAAAGCGAGCGGCAAACTGGTCGATTTGTTGATAGAGCTCGGTATCGCCATAAATATAGCCTGCCGCTGGAGCCTTGCCGTCGCGTAGCTGATCTTCCACCGAGCGTGAGTAGGTTTTGATGCGCGTCGAATCGACCGACTCAAATCCAGTTGCGCGGTGGCGATAAAAAGCGGTGCCGCCATAGCGCTCGCTGTCGCGGTTGCATAAAAAATACACGCTGGCCAGCTCGCGTCCATTGAGTGAGTCAAAGTGCGGTAGACGCTGCAGCATTTGCAGCGTTTCGGGCGCTTGGGTAACCAGCGAATAGCTGGACTCAGCGGCGTTAATATCACCGGGCCGGGTGTCAAAAACACGAGACAGCAGCTGGGGCAAAGCCGAGCGCAGCGCTTGGGTATAAACATCAGGCGCTTCGGCTCGGTGGCCTGGGTAAAGCTTTTTTTCTCGTGCAAAGTTGCACCGACAGGCGTGCTCAATGAGTGCATCTGGGTTGAGCAAAAAATCATCAATGATTAGCACCGGCTGACGCTCGGCTCCCATCTTATGATGATAAATGCGGGCGTGCGGGTTTAATTGAACATCGTCTAAGGGCATAAAACCACGCTATGCAAAATTGTCATTATTGTTCGTTAGCATGCACTATAGCGTGGGCGCGATAAGGCGTGCAATTGTTACCCAGGAGCTAAAAATGAAAAAGTTATTGACGCTGTTTATGTGTGCCATTGCCAGTGCGGCGGTCGCCGAACCCAAGCAGCCCAATATTATATTTTTTATTGGCGATGGTATGGGAATGGAATATCTCACTGCTTATCGCCATTACCAGGATAACCCGGATACTCAAATTCTGGAGACCACCTGGTTTGACCGCCACTTATTGGGCAGCGCCAGCACTCACCCTGATGATGTGAACCAAGTGACCGATTCGGCCGCCAGTGCCACGGCACTGGCCACCGGTGTCAAAACCTATAATGGCGCCATCGCCGGTTGATCGCGATAAACAGCCGCTAGAAACGCTGTTGGAGCGCGCTAAGAAACAGGGCTACCAAACCGCCATGGTGGTCACCAGCCAAATCAACCACGCAACCCCCGCCAGTTTTGCGGCGCATATTGACAGTCGTAATAAGTACAATGAAATTGCCGATCAATACCTGGATCGTCGCTATCAAGGTAAACCCTGGGTGGATATTTTATTCGGCGGTGGACAGAGATATTTTCTGCGCGACGACCGCAACCTGGTGCAAGAATTTGCAACGCTGGGATACGCCTACGCGGATAATTACGATGACCTTGCCGCTATTGAGAGTAAACCTGCGTTGGCACTGCTGGCCGACAAAGGTCTGCCTTTTGCCATTGATAGCGATGAACCCCGTCGCCTGGCTTTTCTAACTGAAAAAGCGCTAGAGCTACTCGGCAATGAGCAGCCCTTTTTTATGTTAGTAGAGGCCAGTCAAATTGATTGGTGCGGTCACGCCAACGACATCGCCTGTGCCATGCACGAGATGCGTGACGCCGAGCAGGCGCTGCTATTGTTAAGCGCTTATGTTGCTGAGCATCCCAATACTTTGCTGGTGGTGACTGCCGATCATTCCACCGGCGGACTAAGCATGGGCAGTGGCGGTGACTACCAATGGCGAGCCGATGTGGTTCGCGCAGTTAAAGCCTCGGCTAATGTGATTACGCAGGAGTTGCTGGAGGCGTCCGATTGGTACCAAAGCTGGCAGTCACTCACATCTATTAACTTAAACGAGAGCGAGCAAACACCTTTGGCTCAGGCTCGCTTAAAGGTGTTGCGAGCCGAGACGCAAAGCGAGAAAAATATTGCCACCACGCAGCTGCGCGAGCGAGTGCTGGCGGCTATCGATACCGCTAGTGTTACCGGTTGGACCACCTCGGGTCATACCGGCGGGGATGTAGCGGTATTCGCCATTGGCGCGGGGGCAGAAAAGCTCAGTGGCCACAGGGATAATACCGATGTGGGAAAAGTGCTCTTTAAAACATTGGCGCAAAAGTAGCCTGTGAGCGCTGGCTACTGACGAATCCAGTCGGCCAGCGTCATATCGCCCAATGCCTGTTCGTGAGCTCCCTCAAATGTTTTCATCATGCTGTTTACCGCAGCATCGTTTTGCAGGGAGGAGGGCAGTAGCGTTTCTTCGACCCGCACGGCATGAAAAATTTCATACACAGTAATATGGTCCAGAGATCGGGCGGGAATCAGTTGGTTGGCATCGGTGCCGGATATTTCCACCAGCTTGTGTTTGAGCAGTTTTTTTATCATTCGCTGAATGGTTTCCGGGCCCACCGACAGGCTGGACTCCATCTTGGCAATGTAAATACCACCGCCGTCGTGGTCAAACTGGCGTGCGACCCGATGCATAATGGCAAGTCCGGTCAGCTCGTCCACCCGCGCCGAGGGCTTATTGACCCGCGAACGGGTAATTTGCTGCGCATGCTGGGAGTAAAATGCGACCGACGAGCCAATCAGTAAGATTAGCCAAGCCAAATAAAGCCAGATAAGCAGCAAAATCCCCACCGCAAAGCCTGAGTAAATGGCCGTGTAATTAGTGGAGTTAGAGACAAACAACGTAAAGCCAAAAATCGATGTCTGCCAGATAATGCCGGCAACCAGCCCCCCTAGGAATGCGTGGCGTAGCTTTACCTTGGTATTGGGAATAAACGTATAGAGAAATGTAAACAGACCAATAATAATCACATAAGGCATCAGCTTGCTTAAAAAGCCAAACACCCACCCTAGCGGTGCGAAAGCGATAGCCTGTTGTACCGCATCGCTGTTGACCAGCGCGGCGGTGGCGCCCATGGCGCTAAAGACCAGCAATGGGCCGATCATGATCACGCTGAGGTAACTGCTAAAGCGCTGCGCCAGAGAGCGACTTTCGCTGACGCGCCAGATTTCGTTGAACGAGCGCTCGATTTTTTGGATCAGGGAAATAACCGTATAAATCAACAGCCCTAGGCCCACAGACCCCAGCACCCCGACTTTAATGTTATCGACAAAGTCGAGAATATTATCCACCACGACCGGGCCGCGCTCGCCCAGTGGTGCCGCCAGAATGTTCTGCAATAATGGCTCCAGCTGGTTGTGTACGCCAAAACCTTTCAGTACCGAAAAGCTCAGGGCTAAAAAGGGCACCAGTGACAGCAGGCTGGTGTACACCAAACTCATCGCATGCAGGGTGATCTGGCCGCGCAGTAGGTCGCGCACCACAGCCACTAAAACCCGGGAGATGTGCCAAAAGTTTTGGTGCAGCTTTGAGCGGTGAGCGGTTTCAACCTGCCACAGCCAGCCGTCCAGCCGCTTAAACGCCGCCTCGATTTTACTGCTCAGTGATGGTTGTTGACCTGCCGAATCGGCCATATTGCAATCCTCGCTTCTGGTTGATCAGCATAGCGAACCGCTGCTGGCCACTGCAAGCGTAAAAATGCTTGCGCGGTTAACGAAACTGGTTAATATCCACCTTTTTTTGAGACCGCGAGAATGATCTCATTTAATGCCTTTCGCACCTTGGGTTTGGCCAATACCACTTTTATTAAGCCCGAGCTTTACCTACAGCATCGCGATCTGCTCAGTCAGACAGACTGGGTGTTGTTTCCCGAATACTGGCAGGTAAACGCGCTGGTATACGGCATGGGGTGTCGTATCTTCCCTAGCTTGGCCAGCTACGCAATTGGACACAATAAAATAGAGATGACCCGCGCCTTTGAAATCGTCGCGCCGGCTCATACCCCCACCACTTTGATTGCGGCCAATACCGATAGCGAAGCCGAGCGGGTATGGCAGGCGATGGATTTACCGTTTGTGGTAAAGCTGGCTAAATCCAGTATGGGGGAGGGGGTGTGGCTGGTGGAAAATCTAGCTGACTTTAATCGCTATCGCGCGCTTACCGATGTGATCTACGCCCAAGAGTATTTGCCCATCGATCGGGATATTCGCGTGATTGTGGTGGGAACCCAGATGGTGGCCGCCTATTGGCGGCATCAGTCGGAGCAGGGGTTTTATAACAACGTGGCGCGCGGCGGCATTGTCGACCACTCGCCCGTGCCCTATCAGGCGGTGCAGCTGGCCTTGCAGGTGGCGGCACGTCTGGGGGTTAACCACGCGGGGTTTGATATCGCCATGGTGGGCGCTCACCCTTACTTACTGGAGTTTAACCGCCTGTTTGGCAACCAGGGCATTGCCGGTGGTGGCGCCACCTTAACCGGCGCCATTCGCGATTATCTGGCCCAGTGCACCCCGGCCAGTGAAAAAGCCTCAGCGGTTCCCATCGCCCTGTCGCCAGAGGTCGGTTAAGCCGTTATTCCTGTGCCAGCGCATTGGGCGAGTGGTTGTTGGTTTGTGCGCCTCTACCCTCGCGCACCAGGCTTAAAATAGTCCAGCCCGCACCCGGCTTAAATTTTTCATCGGCCAGGTAGGGCTTGAGTTTGCCGCGTTCGTTAATGCCGAACAGCAGTTGCGCGTCTGGATCCTGGCGGCGCAGGTCATCAAAGCTAAATTCATCGGTCAGCTTAGTGGTTTTGATTTCGGCTCCGGCGTGAATCAGGCTGGCCAGTTTGGCATAGGTTAAATCTGGATTGAACAGGGGCAAGCCCTTTAGCTGATTCGAAACCTGGTGCTTTTCTGACTGATTGGTATCGGCACTGGTGCGCACATTAAAGGTACGGTGAATGCCAAACTCATTGCGAAAGTGCATACCCGCAATCACGTTTAATTCGCGCAGCGGCGACATGGCAAGTAGGTTGCCAATGCCGGTTAAGTCCAATCTCTGGCTGGCAAACTCAGAGACCGGGTTGCCGTAGAAAGTCTTAAACCCGGCCATGCGTGCGGCGCGAATATTCTCCCAGTTTGAATCGCTAAGCAGAACCGGCATATCTTGTTGCTGCAAGGCTTTGCCGACCGTGCGCGCCACCGAATTGGCCCCCAGAATCAGTACCCCGCGCGGCTCGGGCTCGACAATCCCCAACAGCTTGGCCAGGGGGCGCGAAGTCGCACTTTGGAAGATAACCGTGCCCAGAATAACGGCGAAAGTGAGAGGCACTAACAGCTCTGCGCCTGCGTAGCCCTGTTCGGATAAGCGCAGCGCAAACAGCGCCGAGACGGCCGCCGCGACAATACCGCGCGGAGCAATCCAGCCGAGCAAAATGCGTTCGCGAAATTTAATATTGGAGCGCAGCGTTGCCAGCGCGACGGACACCGGCCGGGCGATAAACTGAATA
Source organism: Gilvimarinus sp. DA14 (assembly GCF_024204685.1). Classification (NCBI taxonomy): domain Bacteria; kingdom Pseudomonadati; phylum Pseudomonadota; class Gammaproteobacteria; order Cellvibrionales; family Cellvibrionaceae; genus Gilvimarinus; species Gilvimarinus sp. DA14. The sequence continues at coordinate 1,310,265 of NZ_CP100350.1, read as the reverse complement.
ATCAGCAGCAGTAACAGCGGCGCCAGGGCGAAAATACTCAGCAGCTGCTCCATCGGCAGGCGCGCCGCGAGAATAATAAACAGCCCCGAAATAAATAAAATCGTAAGGTTTTCTTTAAAGTTTAAAATATTGTGAATGTGCACACCGCGCATATTGCCAAGCCACATACCCATCACCGTAACCCCTAAAAGGCCGGACTCTTCGGCCAGGTGATTACACACGGTAAAAACCAAAAACAGCAGGCTTAACGTGGCTAAGTTTTGCAGATACTCTGGCAGGCGGCGGCGCGATAGCACTTTACCCAGCGCAAAGCCCGCTGCCGCGCCTATGGCGAGGCCGACAACAATAATCTCTAAAAAAAGAAACAGGCTTTGGCTAAAGGCCTGGCCCTGACTCTGGGTGACTATAAATTCGTACACCACGACCACCAGCAGCGCGCCAATGGGATCAATAACAATACCTTCCCAGCGCAAAATATTGGCTACCCGCTCCGACGGGCGCACGGTACGCAACAGCGGCGTGACCACGGTGGGGCCGGTTACCACCATTAACGCGCCGAACAGAATGGATAGCTCCCAGCTCAGGCCGAACAAAAAGTGCGTGGAGATGGCGACGATTAACCAGGTCACGGGAGCAGCCACGGTGATCATGCGCCGCACTACCGCCGAGATAGTGCCCAGCTCTTTAAAGTTAAGGGTCAGGCTGCCCTCAAATAAAATGACCGCCACCGCCAAAGAAACCAGTGGAAAAAGCAAATCGCCGAACAGGGCGTCCGGGTTTAACACCCCGGTCGCTGGCCCCAGAATCAAACCGGCAATCAGGAGAAATAAAATGGCGGGCAGGCGCGCTTTCCAGGCACCCCATTGGCACAGCAGGGCGGTGATACCAATAATGGCGATATCCAGGCCAGCATCGTGCATAAACTATCCTTTTGGGTCGGGTGAATCGCTACTCATCATAGCCGATAGCGTCTAAAATGGCGAAGGCGCCGCCCGCCTATGGTTAATAAAACGGAGGTTTACCGTGCTAGAGCGAGAAGACTTTGTCCGCAATTTTCCGGTAACAATTGATGTCGACGTGCAGTGGGGCGAAATGGATGCCTTTGGGCATGTAAACAATGTTGTTTACTATCGCTATTTTGAGTCTGCCCGCATTGCCTACATGCGTCATATTTCCGCAAAGGGGGTGTTTGATCTGGGCCGAATTGTGCCGGTGCTGGCTGAAAGCAGTTGCCGGTACTTACGCCCGGTGCGTTACCCGGACACCTTAACGGTAGGTTGTACCATTACCGAAATGCAGGAATTTGGCTTTGCACAAGAGTATGAAATATTCAGCGCTGTGCAAAATAAAGTGGTGACAACAGGGGTTGCGCGGGTGGTATTGCTGGATAAGCACTCCAAACAAAAAGCGCTACTGGCGCCCGAACTGCACGAAGAGATTAAATCCCTGGAGGCCTTGGCTTGAGCCATTTGCTAATGCGCACCAGCGGTGCCAGTTTTGACGAAGTGGCGGGCCTGATCGATCGCCTCGAAGCCGAGGATATTGAATGCTATCAAACCGACTCTGGCTTTTGGCGCCTGGGTGTGGATGGTTTATGGGTGCGCAATAGCGCTGATACTGAGCGCGCCAAACGTGTATTAGAGGAGTATCAGGCGCAATTTAGGCAAGAGGCCCAGGAGCAACACCGCGCATTACACGCCCGCGGTGAAGCTCCCAGTTTTGCCGGGCAGCTGTGGCGACATCCGGTAAAGGTGATACTCGCTCTGGCGGCCGTAGCCGCCATATTGGCGATTTCGTTGCTGCCTTTTATGCGCGGGCTTTAAAAAGTTTACGCACTCCCAAGCCGGCCAATGCCAGCAAGCCCAGCAGTCCAGTGCTGCCACCACCGCCGCTATCGCCACTGCCGCCGTCTCCACCACTGTTGTCATCTTTTGTGCTGAGTTTTGGATTAAGGTCGTCGGCGGTATCCTCGCTGGCATCCAGCACGACGATATTCTGGATCAACACAATGTGCTCTTCTGTCACAGGTAGTGTGTTGTCGTAGTCATCCTGGCTGTAATCACGCACAGGCATATTATCGAAGGGAAAGTCACCTAAGAAGTCTTCGCCGGAAAAATTGCCAAATTTAAGATCTGCAATGGCATCGATAATTGCCATGCCATTACCTGTGACTTGCCCAAATACGGTGAATCCTTGGTTTTGAGAGTCCAGGTTGCTGCTGTTATCCGCTAGGTTGATAAACCATTGGTTAGTGGCGCTGTTGGGGTTATTGGCCAGTTTGGCCATGGCAATAGTGCCGCGTTGATTGGAATAAACCGGCTCGTTAACTACTGCTTCATTAGCCGGGATTTCACTTGCTTGGTCTGCTTCTAAATCAAAACGGAAGCCGCCGCCTTGAACGACAAACCCAGGTACCGAGCGATGAAAGAACGTATCCTGATAATCTCCCGCCTCAACGTACTCTAAAAAGTTGGCTACGGTCTCGGGGGTGGTTTTATCAAACAGGTTGACTTCAAAATCGCCCATTACGGTTTGAAATTGAACCGTGGTCGCGTGAGCTGGTGCCCCTGCCAGCAGTGCTAAGGCCATTCCGGTCAGGAGTTTGCGGGAGTAGTGCATAGTGTCTCTCTTGCGTTGTGATTATTGGCGCAAAAGGTTAGCAAAAAGCGTACGCGGGAATTGTTAGAAAATGTAGGGTTTCGTCAGACCTCAGACGTCTATTGCGTATGCAGTTTATGCATCGCCTTATTCCACTCGCCGTTTACAGCCAGCGGCAAAGCATCGATTGCTCTATCAATGGATTCGTCAATCAACTGCTGCTCGGCGCTGCCAGCACGCTTTAATACGTGGCCGGTCACTTTTGAGGCGTGGCCCGGGTGACCAATGCCAATACGAATACGGGCAAAGTTTTTGTTGTTGCCTAAAGCGCTGATGGTATCGCGCAAACCGTTATGGCCGCCGTGACCGCCGCCGATTTTTAACCGCACTACGCCCGGGTTTAAATCCAGCTCGTCGTGGGCGACTAAAATGGCCTCGGGTTCAATTTTATAAAACTGCGCGAGGGCGCCAATGGCCTGGCCGCTGCGGTTCATAAAAGTGGTGGGAATTAGCAAGTGCACCTGGCGCGAGCCGAGGTTAATGCGGGCGGTGTTACCGAAGAATTTTTTCTCGGGGGAGAGGCTGGTGCCTGCCTGGCGAGCCAGTTCAGACACCAGATCGGCGCCGGCGTTATGACGGGTTCGGTCGTATTCGCTGCCCGGGTTGCCCAGGCCGACGATCAACTGAACCGCTGTATCCATAAAGCTCGGCGCCTAGTAACGATTACTCGCTATCGCCTTCAGCGTCTTCGCCTTCGGCTTCGTCGTCATCGGTGCCGCCTTTCGGCTTGTTGATGGCCACAACCGGCAGGTCGTGATCTTCACCGTGAGACAGGGCTACCGAGGTAACACCTTTAGGCAGCTGAATGTCGGAGATGTGAACCACTTGACCCACTTCAACGTCTTTCAGATCAACTTCGATGAACTCGGGCAGATCGGCAGGCAGACAGCTAATTTCCAGCTGTACCATATTGTGAACAATATTACCGCCTTGCATCTTAACGCCTTTGCTGGTGTCTTCGTTCAAGAAGTGCAGCGGTACGCTGGTGTTCAGCTTCTTGGTCTTAGAAACGCGCATAAAGTCGGCGTGCACGATCTGTGGCTTGGCCGGGTGGCGTTGCAGATCTTTCAGGATTACGTCTTCGGCTTTATCGTCAATCACCAGTGAGATGATGTGCGAGAAAAAAGCTTCGTTTTCCAGTTGTTTGGTCAGGTCTTTGTGGCTAACGCTGATGTTGGCAGGCTTTTTCTTGCCGCCGTACACGATAGCGGGAACTTGACCGTCCAGACGACGCAGGCGGCGGCTCGCACCTTTCCCCGCATCCTCACGGCTTGTAGCATTCAATACAAAATCTTCACTCATTGTGAATATCCTCGTTTAGTCCATACAGGTCCGCGACCAGAACACTGCATGGGGTTGTGTCATGCTGCTTTGTAGCGATTACGCCGCAGCGGTTATCTGAGCTTCCGGTTACAGTTATCTGTTAGCGGAACATCGCACTCAGAGATTCTTCGTTGCTCAAGCGGCGTACCGCTTCAGCCAGCATTCTTGACAGGGTCAGTACTCGTACTCGGCCGCAGGCGGCTACTTCTGGGCGCAGCGGAATAGAATCGGTGACGACCAGTTCATCCAGCTCCGAGTTGTTGAGGTTATCTACCGCCTTGCCAGATAAAACCGGGTGAGTGGCGTAGGCCACCACTCGTTTGGCGCCTTGCTTTTTCAGCGCGGAGGCGGCGTTGCACAAGGTGCCAGCGGTATCGACCATGTCGTCTACCAGCAAGCAGGTGCGGCCCTCAATCTCACCAATAATGTTCATAATTTCGGCCACATTAGCGCTGGGGCGGCGTTTATCGATAATCGCCAAATCCACACCCAGTTGCTTGGCCACGGCGCGGGCGCGAACCACACCGCCAATGTCTGGCGATACCACCACCAGATCTTCAAATTTTTGTTTTTCGATGTCTTCCAACAGTACCGGCGAGCCGTATACGTTATCGACGGGCACATCGAAAAAGCCCTGAATCTGCTCGGCGTGCAGGTCGACCGTAAGCAAGCGGTCGATACCGGCTCCCACCATCATGTCGGCCACCACCTTGGCGGTAATGGGTACCCGGGCGGAGCGCACGCGGCGATCCTGGCGAGCGTAGCCGAAGTAGGGCACCACGGCAGTAATACGCCCAGCCGATGCTCGGCGCAGGGCATCGACCATAACAATCAATTCAATCAGATTGTCGTTGGTGGGCGCACAGGTGGGCTGCACCACAAAAACGTCCCGTCCACGGACGTTTACGTTCAACTCAATGGCTACTTCGCCATCGCTGAACTGAGAAACGGAAACATCACCTAAAGTCATCCCCAGTTGATCGACAATCTTTTTTGCAAGATCGGGGTTGGCATTGCCGGTAAAGACCATTAAGTCCGTCACGTCAGGTACCCTTTTTGTCTACAGTGTGGTTCGGTTTATCAGCATAGTGCAGATAAAACAAAAGCACTGCGCCGGGCGCAGTGCTGTATTTTTAATCCCGGCATCAGGGCCAGAGTGAAGTCAGGGGATGGTGTCTTCAAGCTCTAGCAGGGGCGCTAGAGTTGCGCCGCAACGGGTACCGAGGAAAATATGGCTGGGGTGGAAGGATTCGAACCTTCGCATGACGGGATCAAAACCCGCTGCCTTACCGCTTGGCTACACCCCAGTGGTGCTTAGTCAGAGACCAGATCATACAATGGCGATTTGACAATGCCTTGGGCGACAAAACCGGGTAAATTTTCCGGTGCCTGGGCCAATACTTGATTGGCTTCAGGCTCGCTCTCGAAGGCTGCAAATACGCAAGCTCCAGTGCCTGTCATTCTCGCAGATGGTGAAAATTTTTTCAACCAAATCAGTGCGTTATCCACTTCAGGGTAAAGCTTTCTAACCAGTGCTTCGCAGTCGTTTTGACTGCCCCCCTGCGAGAAGGCCGCTACTTTAATGGGGCGTGTGTCTCTTGTCAAATCTTTATGGCAAAAAATTTCAGCGGTACTGACATGACATTGGGGGGTAAGAACAAGATACCAGCAATCTGGTGTTTTTATGGGCGATAGCTGCTCGCCAATGCCTTCAGCCCAGGCGGTGCGGCCGTTAATAAATACCGGTACATCGGCGCCGAGCCCGGCGCCGATGGTTAAAAGTTCTGCCCGTGAAAGCCCCAGTTGCCAGAGTTTATTAAGCGCCACCAGGGTGGTGGCGGCATTGCTGCTGCCGCCACCAATGCCGCCACCCATAGGCAGGCGTTTATGCAGATGAATATCAACCCCAGGCAGCGGGCCGGGCGCTATCTTTTGCAAGGCCCGTGCGGCGCGAATAATCAGGTTTTCTTCAAAACAGACGCCGGGAAGCTCTGGGGTCAGCCGCAGGCTAGCGTCTTGTCGCAGATTAAAAGACAGGGTGTCGCCATAATCGAGCAGTTGAAACAGAGTTTGCAGTTGGTGATAGCCATCGGGTCGGCGCCCGGTAATGTGCAAAAACAGGTTGAGCTTGGCGGGCGCCAGCAGCGTCAGTTCAGTCACGCTGTAATTCCCACTGATTAATCGCAACGGTAAGGCGAATATTTTCGCCACCGGGTGTTTGCGTGGTGGCGCTGAGCAGGCTGGGCAGCCACAAACCCTGCTGCTGATAATAGCGTTTAAAGTGCAGTTGCCAGCCCAGCTGGCTGAAGCGCTCCGGCAGCTGGTCGTCGCGATAGCTTAGCTGCGTTACCTCGGTATCGGCCACGGGTAGGCCCAGTACCCAGTAGCGCAGGGCGCTGACCGGTAAGTCCCAGCCGGTGGCCTGGAAAATCAATGCCTCGGGCGACTCGGCGCTGATGGGGGCGTGCTCGCCATCGCGCAGTACGACACGGCCGGGCTCGCCGTTTATCTCGACCCGGCCCTGACCCAGGGGGCCGGATAGGCTAATAAAGAAAGAGTCATTGTGCTGCTGCCAGCTGAGCCGCGCCGAGCCGTTATCATCCGGCAGGCGTACACCCAGCTTGCCCTGTAGTTGCCATTTTTCCAACGCGCGCAGCGCCTGCTGGTTGGCCGACAGGTTGAGAGAATCCGGGGATTGTTCCGGCAGTTGGGCGCAGTGGCTCAGCAGCAAGGCTACACTCAACCAGCCCAGGAAGCGCCCGGCGTGTTGCAAACGAGTACGCAGCATTACAGGGAATCCGGCTCTATGCCCAGCCGCTTGATGGTGCTGTGTATGTATTCACTATCCGGGTCAATTTCCAGCCCCTGGCGCCATACGCTGCGAGCTTCGTCCTGCTGGCCGGAGACCCATAAAACCTCGCCCAGGTGGGCGGCAATTTCGTGGTCTGGGTAAGCGCTCATGGCGCGCTCTAGATAGCGCAGGGCAATTTCCAGATTGCCCAGACGATACTGCACCCAGCCCATGCTGTCGATCGTGGCCGGGTCATTGGGCTGCAGCTCGAGGGCGTGCTTTATATAGTCGTAGGCCTCGGCGTAGCGCTCGGTGTTTTCCGTGAGTATGTAACCCAGGGCGTTGAGGGCGGCGGCATTGTCTGGGTCATACTCGATAATACTGCGTAAGTCCTGTTCCGCCTGGGCCAGGTTGCCGAGGCCATCGTGCACCATTGCGCGCGAGTACAATAGCGTCTGGTCTTCGGGATTGCTCTCAAGTGATTCATTTAACAGCTGCAGGGCGCGCTCGTGCTTACCGGCCGCCAACAGCTGTTGGTTGTAAATTAAAGTCAATTCGGTGCTGTGGTCCGTTTCGGGCCCTTCCTGCATAAAGCCCAGCAGTTGCCGATAATAATTGTCGGCGCTGGCGGGTTGGTTTTGCTGCAGGTAAATCGCAAACACACGGGCCGTCGCGCTGTAGAAGTTTTCCCCGGGTTCTACCTCTTGGTAATGGCGCAGGGCTTCGTCCAGCTCGCCGCGTTGCTCGGCCAGTTTGCCGAGAAAAAAATGCGCTTCGCCAGTGCTTTGGTTCATCTCTAGCAGGGCGTAATAGGCAGTTTCGGCGGTGTCGACGTCGCCGCGCTCCTCGGCAATCAGCGCCAGTGCGCGCTGCAACTGCGGGTCGCCGGGACTGGCATCGGCGAGAATTTGAAACTGTTGTTGCGCCGCATTCAAATCGCTAAAAGTGAGTAGTCTGGCGTATTGCAGGCGCGCGCGATTGTTGTCCGGGTCTTGCTCCAGTTGGGTTTCTACCAGGGCGATCGCTTCATCGGTGCGCCCCAGCTCGTGCAGCAGTCCGGAGTTAAGCACGAGTGCATGGGTGTTGTCTGGCTCTAACTGCATGGCACGCTCTGCCAGCTGCAGGGCTTCTATGCCGCGCCCCTGTTGTTGCAGTAACAGACCGGTACCAATCAGTAGCGGGACATTTTGCGGTTCTTTTAAGCGTTGTTGCTGGTATTGCTCCAGCAGTACCTCACGCTGAGTATCGGTGATTTCCTGGCCGTTGGCGGCGATGCTTTGCAGCAGTGCACCATTGTCGCGGGTGTGGGCCTTTTGGGTCGCACTAAAGGCCTCCAGCAAGCGGTCAGCCTCAATCAATGCCAAAATGGCGGCGGCTTGAGCCTCTTCGTTATCGGGGTCGGCCTCGGCCCACAGGGTGGCGGCGCTGAGAGCAGCTTGCTGGTCCCCGACGTAGCGAGAAATCATATAGGCTCGCTCGGCTACTTGCGGGTCTCCGGTCTGTTCGGCCTGCTGCAGATAATTAGCGAGGGCGACGTCAAAGCGGCCACGGCTGCCGGCCACCTCGGCGCTCAGTAGTGCGTAAAGAGTGTCGCTGGTAAAAGGGCGCGCGGGTACGGGCTCAGGGGCCGGTTCGACCTTTGCGACAGGCTCAGCTGCGGGGGCTTCGGATTCGGGGGTTGGAGCTTGGCTGGCGCAGCCAATTAAACCTGCCAGAACTAACACTGGCGCCACTTTGGGTACTACTTTCATTACCTATTCCTGAGTTTGTGCCGTCTGTAACCCGAGCGCGGATTGCCAGAGGGTGTAAACTGCCTCTTGTCAGCGGGCGTTGTGAGCTGGAAAATGACGCCCCTTATCTCGGCACCGACTGTTTCTGCATGACATTATTGGCATTTGGCATCAATCATACAACGGCTCCTCTGCATATTCGAGAGCGGCTTGCTTTTGCGCCGGATGCGGTCGTGCCGGCGTTGAACGAGGCTCGCGCCCGTGCCGGTGCTCGGGAAATAGCAATTCTCTCCACCTGCAACCGCACCGAAATATATGTTGATTGCGAGCGGGACTCGCGCCAGCTGATCGATTGGCTGGTGGAGCATTCCAACCTCAGTGCCGACGAGCTGGCCTCCTGCCACTATATATGGGAGGACGAAGAGGCCCTGCGCCATATGATGAAAGTGGCCGGCGGCCTGGACTCGCTGGTACTGGGCGAGCCGCAGATTCTCGGCCAGATGAAATCCGCCTACACCCAGGCAAAAGAGGCGGGTGCGGTAGGGGCGCAGTTGCACAATGCCTTTCAGCAGGTGTTTGCGGTGGCCAAACAGGTTCGCAGCCAAACCGCAATTGGTCAGAATCCGGTATCCGTGGCCTACACCGCCGTCACCTTGGCGCAGCAGATTTTTTCTGACTTGAAACAGGACACCGCGCTGCTAATTGGCGCCGGTGAAACCATTGAACTGGTAGCGCGACACCTGGCCGAGCAGGGCATTAAGCATATTATTGTCGCCAACCGCACTCTGGGGCGGGCGCAGGAGCTGGCCGGTCAGTACGCTGGCGAAGCTGTGTTGCTCGCCGATATTCCCGAGGTTTTACACCGCGCGGATATTGTGATCTCCTCCACCGCCAGTCAGTTGCCCCTGCTGGGCAAGGGCGCAGTAGAGTCGGCACTGAAAAAACGCAAACACAAACCGATTTTTATGCTCGATATTGCCGTGCCCCGGGATATCGAAACCGAGGTGGGCGACCTGGACGATGTTTACCTCTACACCGTGGATGATTTAAACACGGTGATCGACCAAAACCGCAAAAGCCGCGAAGAGGCGGCTGAGCGGGCGATGGAAATTATCGAGCTGGGCGTTAGTGCCTATCGCCGCGAACAGCGTGCCTTGGATGCGGTGGATACCATTCGCGCCTACCGCAAAAAAGCGGATGAGCTGCGTGAACAGGAGTTGCAAAAAGCCTTAAAACAGTTGCAAAGCGGCGGCGACAGCGAAAAAGTGGTTGCTCAACTGGCTCGCAATCTCACCAACAAACTGCTGCACGCGCCCACCACAGCGCTGCGCGAGGCCAGCGCCAAAGGGCAAAGTGATACCCTGCGGCTGGCCCATGAATTATTTGCGATAACGCAAGACGACTTGGATAACAGCGAGAACGAATGAAAGCATCAATTCTGGAAAAACTGGACAAACTCAGCGAGCGCAGCGAAGAAGTCAGCGCGCTTTTATCGGACGGCGATGTTATTACCGATCAGGACAAATTCCGCGAGCTGTCGAAAGAGTACGCCGAGCTGGAACCGGTGATGGCCACCTACAACGCCTATCGCACGGTAATGGATGACTTAGAAGAAGCCCGCTCAATGCTCGATGAGGGCGACGCCGATATGCGCGAAATGGCCCGCGAAGAAATCGATTCGGGCGAGGCGCGCAAAGAAGAGCTTGAAATAGAGCTGCAAACTCTGCTGCTGCCGAAAGACCCCAATGACGATAAAAACGTGTTTTTGGAAATTCGCGCCGGTACCGGCGGTGACGAGGCTGCCATTTTCTCGGGCGATTTATTCCGTATGTACTCGCGTTACTGCGAGAAAGTGGGCTGGAAAATTGAAGTGCTGAGCGAAAACCCGGGTGAGCACGGCGGCTATAAAGAAATTATTTCCCGCGTAAGCGGCACCAATGTGTATTCGCAGCTAAAGTTTGAATCCGGTGCGCACCGCGTGCAGCGGGTGCCCGAGACGGAATCACAGGGGCGTATCCATACCTCTGCCTGTACCGTAGCAGTAATGCCCGAGGCGGACGAGCTGGAAGAGGTCAACATCAACAAGGCCGATATTCGGGTCGATACCTTTCGCGCTTCCGGCGCCGGCGGTCAGCACGTTAACAAAACCGACTCGGCCATTCGTATTACTCACATTCCCACCGGCGTGGTAGTGGAGTGTCAGGATGAGCGCTCGCAGCACAAAAACCGTGCCCGCGCCATGAGCTTGTTGGCGGCAAAATTAAAAAGCGCACAAGAAGAGTCCTCAGCCGCGAGCATAGCCGAAGAACGTAAATCGCTGGTGGGCAGCGGCGATCGCTCTGAACGCATTCGCACCTACAACTATCCTCAGGGGCGGGTGACCGACCACCGTATCAATTTAACCTTGTACAAGCTCGACGAGGTGATGCAGGGCGCCTTGGATGAGGTGATCGGGCCTTTGACGCAGGAGTATCAAGCCGATCAGTTGGCGGCACTGTCGGAATAATATGCTCAGCATTCGCGACGCGCTGAAGCAGGCGACCGAACAATTACAAAGTGCCAGCGACAGCGCACGGCTCGATGCCGAAATGCTGTTAGCGTTTGTCTGCCAGCGCGATCGCACCTTTCTTTACACCTGGCCGGAAAAAGAACTGGATGCACTGCAGCAAGAGCAATTCTCTGCGCTCATTGCGGCGCGCGGCCAAGGCGAGCCCATCGCTTATTTAATCGGCGCCCAGGAATTTTGGTCGCTGCCGTTACACACGGCCAAAGATACGCTCATACCGCGCCCCGAAACCGAACTTTTAGTAGAAACGGTACTGCAACTCGGTGTGGTCGAGTCGGCCCGCGTTTTGGATTTAGGCACGGGCACGGGCGCTATCGCCCTGGCTCTAGCTTCAGAAAAAAAACAGTGGCGCATCACGGCGGTGGATAAAATGCCAGGTGCGGTGGCCCTGGCACAGGCGAACAGCGAACGCTTGAATTTACCCATCCGCGTGCTGCAAAGCGATTGGTTCAGTGCCCTGGAAAATGCCGAGCCTTTTGATGTGATTGTCAGCAATCCGCCTTACATTGCCGATAGCGACCCGCACTTACTGCAGGGCGATGTACGCTTTGAACCGCACACAGCGCTGACCTCAGGCGCCGATGGTCTGGATGATATTCGGCTGATTATTGAACTTGCACCGCAATTTTTAACTGCTGGTGGTTGGCTGCTTTTTGAGCATGGCTGGCAGCAGGCGGACCAAGTGCAGCAATTGCTGCAGCAGGCAGGTTTTGCGAACGTGCGTAGCGAAAAAGATCTGGCAGGGCACCAGCGAATCACCTTAGGGCGGTGGCATGGCTGAATTAACCGATCAACAATTGCTGCGCTATTCGCGGCAAATTATGCTGGGCGAGATGGACATTGCCGGGCAGCAGGCACTGTTAGATGCGCGGGTTTTGATTGTCGGTGCCGGCGGCCTGGGAGCACCGGTGGCGCTTTATCTGGCGGCGGCCGGGGTGGGCGAGCTGATTATAGTCGATGACGATACTGTCGAGCTTTCCAACTTGCAGCGCCAAATTATTCACACCAGCTCGCGCATTGGCCAAACGAAAGTAGACTCAGCCAAAGCGCAGCTTGCAGATATCAACCCCGACGTACAGGTGCAGGCGCTTTGCGAGCGTTTAACCCCTGCGCGCCTGGATGAGCTGTTGTCCGGAGTGCAGGCAGTGGTAGATTGCTCGGATAATTTCAGTACCCGCTTTGCCATTAACCGCGCTTGCGTACAGCACAGGGTACCCTTAGTTTCCGGGGCAGCCATTCGTCTTGAGGGCCAGCTGGCGGTATTTGATTCGCGCCGCGCCGATAGCCCCTGCTACCGCTGTTTGTACGAAGAGCAAAACGATGAAAACTTAAGTTGCGCTGCCAGCGGTGTCCTTGCACCGTTGGTGGGGGTGATTGGTTCGGCGCAGGCGCTGGAGACCATAAAACTGTTGGCGGACTTTGGTGATACACTGGCCGGACGTATACAATTTTACGACGCTAAAAACGGACGGTGGCGGGAGATGCGGTTACCTAAGGACCCGGACTGTCCTGTTTGTAGTGACCGCTAAGTTGCAGTCAGATGTAAGTTGTGGTGGTAAATAAATCTGTAAGGGCGCAAAGCCTGAGTACTAAGAAAAGCAATAGGGATATCTATGACAAACGATAATAAAACATACAAAATTATTCTGTTGGGGGCGCTGCCCGGAGTGGTGGATGTGCAGGCTCAGGCGGGCTTTGCCAAGCTGTTCAAGTTGCCGCCAGAGAAAGTAGAGCAGGTGTTTGCCAAGCCGCGCCGGGTGTTAAAAAGCGGCTTAACCTACGAGCAAGCGCAAAAGTATATGGAGCGTTTATCGCAGGTGGGTGTGGCCTGTGAAGTACACGAACAAGAGCGCGCAAGCGAATCCGTAACCGCGCCTGAAACGGGTGCTGCTACACCGCCACCTCCACCGCCCGCTGCCGGTGGCGATACCTCAGCCGCGGCACAACCCGAGCAGGGTAACAATCAAGCTCGCGATGTAGCCTTCGAGTTTACCGGTAACGGCTTTGAATATTTCAAAATCTGGATTGTGAATATTCTTTTGTCCATTGTGACTTTAGGCATTTATTCCGCCTGGGCGAAGGTGCGCAACAAACAGTATTTTTACGGCAATACGTATCTCGATGATGTGAGTTTTTCCTACACCGCCGACCCGGTAAAAATTTTGATAGGTCGCATTATCGCCTTCGTGTTTTTGCTGGTGTATACCTTCGCGGGCGAGTTCAGTATTCTGGCTGGCATAGTCGTGAGTTTGCTGCTGTTTATTTTCCTGCCCTGGGTGATGTGTAAATCACTGCGTTTTAATGCGCGCTACTCCAGTTATCGCAATGTGCCTTTTGCCTTTAATGGGCGCTTGGGCGAGGCGGCTATTGCGTATATTTTATGGCCGATTCTGGCGGTGATTACTTTGGGTATTCTCGCCCCTATGGCGTATTACCAGCAGAAAAAGTTTGTTTATGGTGAGCACGCTTACGGCACCAGCGAGTTTGATTTTTCTGCCGGTGTGGGCGCTTACTACAAAATTTTTGTGCTCACCTTTGTGATTTACGCGGTACTCTTGGGTGCGGCTTTTCTCTTGGGTAAGTGGCTGCCGGGCTTTACCAGTGTGGTGCTGATGCTCGCCGCCTACTTGTTCGCTTTTGCCTACTTTGTTACGGCTATGGCTAATGTGAACTACAACGCGATTAACCTGCGCGAGCACCGCTTAAAAGCCGATTGGCCACTGTGGCCTTATCTTTGGCTGATCGTTACCAACACCATCTTAATTTTATTGACACTCGGTTTATTTATCCCTTGGGCCAAGGTGCGTACCGCTCAGTACAAAGCCGATCACACCAGCGCCGAGTTTGTCGGCGATATGGAAGCCTTTGCCGCTGAAGAGCGCGAGAACGTGAATGCCCTGGCCGAATCTGTGGGTGATCTGTTCGATATCGAAGTGGGCTTCTAAGGTGGATATACACGGGCTTTGGTACAACGGTAAAGATTCCCGCAAATGCGAGGCGCTGTTGCGCCTCAGCTCGCAGGGGGAGGTACAGGTTGTTGCTCAGGGCAGTAACACGGTGCTGGCCCAGGGGCACGCCACCGCGCTTGAGGTGTCTTCGCGTTTGGGTAATACCGCGCGCTTTATTCGTTTCGCGGATGGCGCTGCTTTCGAGACCACAGAAAATGATGCGGTGGATGAAATGCAGCGCCAGTGGCAACCGGGGCTGTGGAGTAACCTGCTGCACAAATTAGAATCTCACCTTGGATTAGTGCTGGTTGCTACTTTGGTGGTGGCTGTTTTCGTGTGGGGCAGTGTGGTTTACGGCATTCCCGCTGCCAGCAAGGCCATTGCCTACCAGTTGCCGCAAGACACCTTGGATACCGTTTCTAAAGAGTCCATGAAGGTAATGGACCGGGTGTATTTCTCGCCCAGTAAACTAAGCGCGGAGAAAAAAGACGCTTTACAGCAAGCCTTTGCCCCGGTGCTGGCCGAATACCCAGAGCTGCCGTTAAAAGTGCTATTTCGCAGCGGCGGTGAACGCATAGGTGCCAACGCGTTTGCTCTGCCCGATGGCACGATTGTGTTTACCGATGAAATGATCGAGCTGGCCGAATCGAACGATGAGTTGCTAACGGTGCTGGCACACGAGATTGGCCATGTGGAGTTGCGCCACAGCTTGCGCTCGGTGATTCAAAACGCCGTATTGGGTTTTGCCTATGTGACCTTGGTGGGTGATGGTACGGCGATGGCCGATTTATTACTGGGCTTGCCGGTGCTGGCGACGACGATGTCTTACTCGCGCGACCATGAAACAGAAGCCGATCAGTTCTCTGCGCAGTATCTCGACAGTGCCGGTATCGATCGTCAGGCGTTTGTGGATTTAATGAGCCGCCTTGGTGAAACTATGCATTGCCAGGCGCTGCTGGAAGATGCCGACGATGTGGATGAAAAAGAGCTGAGCGATGCCGAGCGTTTACGTTTGTGTGAAGAGTTGGCCGCCGAGGCGGATAAAGACGAGTCGTCCCAATGGATTGACTACCTCTCTACCCACCCCAACTTAGAGCAGCGCCTGGAAGATTTTATGCGTTAAAAAACGCGTCTTTCAGTTCTTGATGTTGCTCGGCGCGCAGGCGTGGGCCGTACTGGGTGACCACAAGGGTTGCCGCCTTGTTGGCAAACTGTCCGGCGCGCTCATAGGTTTCGCCACGGCTTAATGCGTATAAAAATGCACCGGCGTACATATCGCCCGCACCATTGGTGTCTATCGCTTTGGCTTTTTCCGTGGGAATGTGCAACTCGCGCTCGCCATCAAACACCACCGAGCCCTCGGCGCCACAGGTAATCGCAAGGGTCTTGGCGACTGGCTTGAGCGCGGCAATGGCGTCTGCCAAGTTGTCTGTATCGGTGTAGCCCAGGGCCTCATCGCGATTGCAAAATAGTAAATCCACGCCCTCGCCAATCATCTCGGTCAAGCCGTCTTTAAAGAATTTCACCATCGCCGGGTCCGACAGGCTGAGCGCAATTTGGGTGTTGTTTTGGCGAGCCAGCTGATTGAGTTTAATGGCGGCAGCGCGGCCCGTTTCGGAGCTGACCAAATAGCCTTCAATATATGCCCACTTCGAGGCGGCAATGGCGGGCTCGTCCAGCTCGTTTACCGAAACGGTTTCGCTGATGCCTAAAAAGGTGTTCATGGTGCGCTCGGCATCCGGGGTAATCATTACCAGGCATTTACCGGTGATGCCTTCGGCTGTGCCGATATGCTTGGGGTAGGTAACCCCGGCGTCTTCGATGTCTTTCAGGTAAAAGTGGCCGTTTTCGTCATCGGCCACCTTGCACGAGTAAAAGTTGCGGCAACCAAAATAACCGGCGGCAATAATGGTGTTGGCGCCCGAGCCCCCGCTGGCGCGCTGTGAGGCCACCAGGTGGTCTTCCAGATGAGCAATCAGCTGGCCTTGACGCTCGGCGTCCACCAGTGTCATTACGCCCTTATCCACACCCATGGTGTTCAGGTCATCGTCACTAACGGTAATTTCCATATCCACCAGCGCCGCGCCGATGCCATAAATGTGGTAGTGCTCAGTCATAAATGCCTCTTAGGAATAGGGGGGATGTCGGACAGTTCACGTTTTTTATCCGCGTTTGCGGACTTGTCTGTGGTCCGATGATTGTAATCGGGCGCACATTATGCAAAATAACCGCGCTCCAGGCAAAGACACTGACCGAGACCCAATGACCAAACGCCGTACGCCAGCACCGCGCCGCCGCGCCCGCAAGAAAAAGCCTACTCAAAAGCGGCACGGCCGCTCTCTATTTAAAATTTTGTTGATCTACGCGGTCTTGGCCAGCCTGATTGTGGGCGGCTTATGGGTGGTGTACCTGGACTTTGTGGTGCGCGATAAGTTTGATGGCAAAAAGTGGTCGCTCCCGGCGCGGGTGTACGCCCGTCCGCTGGAACTGTACGAAGGCGCCGCAGTGACCCCAAACCTGCTGGAGTTGGAATTGACCGCACTGGGTTATCGCGCGGTTGAAAGCGTCAGCCGCCCGGGTTATTTCAGTCGTCACCGCGCGGGTGGCTATACCCGCTATCGCATTTACAGTCGCGGCTTTGAGTTTTGGGATGGCCGGGATAAAGCCTTGCTGTTCGATGTAGTGCTGGGCCCATCTGGGGTGGCCAGCCTGACGGCGCAGGATGAGCACATTCCACTGGTGCGTCTGGAACCGGAGCAAATTGGCGGCATCTACCCCACCCAGGCCGAAGACCGGCTGTTGGTGCAATTATCCGATTTACCACCCCTGCTGGGCGAGGCTCTGCTGGCGGTCGAGGACAAAGATTTTCTCGATCACTACGGCGTATCGCCCACAGCGATTGCCCGTGCCGCCTGGGTAAATTTGCGTTCGGGCCAAGTGGTGCAGGGCGGCAGTACCTTGACTCAGCAGCTGGTAAAAAACTTTTACCTCACCCACGAGCGCAGCCTGACCCGTAAAGCGCAGGAAGCGATTATGTCGGTGTTGCTGGAGGTGCATTACAGCAAATCGGAAATTCTGGAAACCTACATTAACGAGGTGTACCTGGGCCAGAGTGGTGCCCGTGCCATTCACGGTTTTGCCCTGGCGTCGCAGTATTATTTTCGCCAGCCCGTGTCTGAGCTGAACGCGCAGCAAGTGGCGCTGTTAGTTGGCTTGGTAAAAGGGGCTTCGTTTTATAACCCCTGGCGCAACCCCGAGCGGGCCACCAAGCGCCGTAATTTGGTGCTGAGTGTTATGCATCGCGAGGGGCTGATTAACGACGCCGAGCTCAAGCAGGCACAGGCGGCACCTTTGGGGGTGGTCAAACCTGGGCAGAACTCGCAAAGCACTTACCCCGCCTTTGTTGAATTGGTCAAACGCCAGCTGGCGCGGGACTACAAAGAAGAAGACCTGCGCAGCGACGGGCTGCGTATTTTCACCACTTTGTCGCCCATGGTGCAGCGCCAGGCCGAAGAGGCAGTGGCTAAGCGTTTGGATAATCTGGAGTCTGCCTACAAGGTGGACGGGTTACAGGCGTCGATGGTGGTGACTTCGGTGGGTGCCGGTGAAGTGCTGGCCATGGTGGGGGATCGCAACCCTCGCTACGCCGGTTTTAACCGTGCCCTGGATGCCCAGCGCCCGGTGGGCTCGCTGATGAAACCGTTCGTGTACCTGGCGGCGCTGGAGCAGCCTGCCGCTTACAACCTGGGCTCGCCCATCGCCGATGAGCCCGTGACGGTAACCAGCGACGACGGCAAACTCTGGGAGCCGCAAAACTACTCGCGCCAAAGTCACGGCCAGGTGCCGTTGATCGAGGCGTTGGCGCATTCCTACAACCAGGCCACCGCCCGGCTGGGTATGCAATTGGGATTGCGCCAAGTGGCTCATACGCTGGAGCGCGCCGGGTTTGACGGTTACATACCACCGGTACCGGCCATGACATTGGGCGCCATCGATATGTCGCCCTACGAGGTGGCCGGTATTTATCACACCCTGGCGGCCGAGGGTACTTACACCCCGCTGCGGGCTATTCGCGATGTGCTGACCGCCACCGGCGAGCCTCTTAAGCGTTATCCACTGCAAATAGAGCAGCGCTTTAGCGGTGCGGGCGTTTTTGAGCTGCAGTATGCGCTGCAGGCGGCGCTGCGCGAAGGCACCGGCAGGCAGGTGTACCACCGCTTCCCGGCTGACCTACCCCTGGCGGGTAAAACCGGTACTACCAATGATCAGCGCGACAGCTGGTTTGCCGGATTCAGTGGCGAGCATTTGGCCATTGCCTGGGTGGGGCGTGATAATAACGCCGAAACACCGCTGACCGGCAGCGGCGGCGCGTTAAAAGTGTGGGCGGATTTAATGAGCGAATTGCCCACCCGAGGCGTGAACACCGAAGCGCCCGAGGGGGTAACCTTTGACTGGATTGATCGGGCCTCGGGCAAGCTCAGCGCCGAGGGTTGTGAAGGCGCCATGTGGCTGCCTCTACACAGTGACTACCTCCCCAGCGACGCGGTAAGCTGTCGGCTTGATAACACAGGCGGCACACGCAGCTGGTGGCAAAGATTTTGGAATTGAGTATGAAAGACGTGAACAAAGCGATATTAATGTCCGGTGTTTTACTGATGTTGCTCGGCGGTTGTTCGACCACGTCGGGGCCAGGGGCGCCGGTGAGCGATGCGGGTGACGCGCCTGCGCCACCGAGCCAGCGTCAACCCGAGCAGGAACGAGCGCCCGAGCCAGAAACGCCCCCAAGAGACAACGGCGGCTGGCAAATC
Organism: Gilvimarinus sp. DA14; assembly: GCF_024204685.1. Lineage (NCBI taxonomy): Bacteria > Pseudomonadati > Pseudomonadota > Gammaproteobacteria > Cellvibrionales > Cellvibrionaceae > Gilvimarinus > Gilvimarinus sp. DA14. The sequence goes on along the minus strand of NZ_CP100350.1, from coordinate 1,291,441 downwards.
ACCCAGCCGCCCTCCACGTCTGAAACCGCGCCGAGCACTCAACCTGCAACGCCCCGTGCGGCCGGTACCAATTCAGCGGTGAACTCGCTGTTGAATCAGGCCGACGGTTATTACCAGCAGTCCGATTTCAGCCGCGCCATTGCCAGCGCCGAGCGCGCCCTGCGCATCGACCGGCGCAGCGCCAAAGCGTATTTGATGCTGGCCCAGAGTTATTGGCAGATGGGCGGCATGAGTCAGGCCGAACAGTTCGCCCGCCAGGGGTTGCGCTACGCAGGGGATGACCGCGCGCTCACACGGGCGTTAAATTCAGTGTTGGCTGAGGTAGAGTAACGATACATCTACCCGAAAAACTCTTGATATCAGTGCACAAAAAAACCGCGCATCGCGCGGTTTTTTTTGTGGCTTTTTACGCGTTTTTAAAAACGTGCGTGGGTCAGGCTGGCATCATTTAGTTGCAGGGTTTTAACGCCGTTACTGGCATCAAAAATATCCGCACCGTTAGTCTCCAAGCTGCCATCGGCGTTGTTGTCACCGTAGTTATCACTCCAGTCGCAGTGGCGATCGAACTTGTAGCGCTGGTTGCTCTGCCCATCCAGAGTGACCGAGGCCGCCCAGGTATTGTCATCCACCAGTGTCATGGCGGTGCAGCCCCAGTTGTTGAAGGTACCGCGCACATACACGCCGCTCCAGTTACTGCTAAACCCGTCCAAGGGTTGCAGTTGGTAGGTCAGCTGCTGGTCGTTAACCGTGACTTGGTAGTGGCCGATCACGTTGGTAAAAATATCCCCACCGGTTTGCTCCAGCGTACCGTCGGCGCCATTGTCACCAAAGTTATAGCTCCAGTCGCCAAACACATCGAATTTAAATCGCTGGTTCGCCTGGCCATCAAAATACACCTCGGTTTGCCAGGTGTAATCGGCCACTAAGCTCATTGCCGTGGTGTCCCAGCTATTGGCGGTGCCGCGAAAATACAGCTGTTCAAAATTGCTGGCCGCGCCGCCATCGGTGGCGCTGATGGTAAGGCTCTCGTCGTCAGTGGCGCCCTGGTTATCGGTCACCGTCACGGTGTAGGTGGTGCTGCCCGCACTTTGCGGTGTAACGCTGATGGCGGCGCTGCTCGCACCGGTGCTCCATTGATAAGAGACAATACTGCCGTCTGGATCGCTGGAGCCGGAAGCGTCCAGGGTGACCTGAGTGCCCACCGAAACCTCGGTGCCGGGCGCGGCGATAATCTGGGCGGTCGGGGTTTGGTTACCGCCCGGTACGGCACCGCCGTGAATGGCCGAGGCCGATTCGGCGGGCACATTGAAGGTGGCATTGCCGCTGGCATCCACCTGAATAAGGGTTCCGCTGCACTCGTCTTCCCCGGCGAGAATATCGCAATAGCTGCCCTCGGGCATGCCGGTGTAGAGTGTCTCGCTGATGCTCTGGCTTTCGTTATTGATGACCACAAAGCCTTTATCGCCGCGCCCAAAGGCAATGGCGTTATCGCTGATGGTCACGGCGTTATCCAGGCTCCAGGCATCAAGGGTGTAGTTTCTAAAGCCCACCATATTGGCAATGTTGCCCCAGCGGTGCTGGCACACCCAACCGTTGGCATCGCAGCCGCCGGGTGCGGGTGGACCCATATCTGTGCCCGCCGTGGTGTTGGGGTCAAACTGGTAGCTGGACATCACTTTGGGGTAGCCATAGGGGTAGGCGAGCATAAACACATTGGCGAGATTGTACTTAGCGCCACTGTGATAGGTTAAATTGCCATTGCCGCCGTGGCCGCGCTCGCGGTCGTGGTTATCGATAAACACCAACGCATCGTTGGATGGCAGCAGGCCCCAGCTTTCCCCCAGGTTAAGCAGGTGTTTGATCTGGCCATTAAAGTTACCGGCCACGGCCGTGCCATAGCCCATTTCGGTGACAGGGCCCAAGTAGGTGTAATTAGGCGGTTGAATTTCCGAGGCCTCACCGGCGGCGCCAATCACCTCTAAAAAGACCCAGGGGTTACCGGCGGCGTTTAAGAATCCCTGAATGTCCGCAGGCGGCATGTGTTTTGAGGCATCAATGCGAAAGCCGTCGACCCCCATGTCGCTTAAGCGCTTAATGTAGGCACCGATGGTGTCGCGTACGTAGGGCAGGCTGTGGTCCAGATCCGGCATGCCGTACAACTCGCAGCTCCATACCGAGTTGGCATCGCCGTAATTGGTATCGCAGCTGGGGTGAAAGTGCTGCGGACCGAATTCAGGGTAATTTCGCGGCGACCAGGGTGTGCCGCCTATGCCGGTGTTGCCGCCGTCGAGATTATTCGCCATTTGGTTGACGACGATATCCGCGTAAATTTTTACCCCTGCGGCGTGGCAGCGGTTGATCATGTTTTGCAGCTCGGTTTCGGTGCCGCTGCGACTGGTCAGGTTTTGGTAGGTGATAGGCTGATAGCGCGCCCACCACTGGGAGATATTCACATGCTCGCTGGGCGGTGAAATCTGTACCGCATCGAAGCCTTTGGGGCCTAAAAAGGTTTCGCACTCCTGGGCGATATCGTTCCAGCTCCACTCAAATAAGTGCACAAAGGCACTGCCTGCCGAGGCGCTTTGGCTGGCGGCCAAAAGGGCGGCTGCGGAACTTAGCATTTTTACAGACTGTTTTAATTTCATCTCAGGTTCTCCAATTCATTATGATTATTGTCTTGAAGGCAGATATGACACGGACGTGAAAACAAAGAACTGCCGGCATGTTAGGTTTTGTAAATGCCGGTGCAAAAGCTAAGTCTGTAAACGGTTAGACTCCAAGATGCATACGTATGCAAGGTAATTGAATACGTATGCAGGTAATATTAGGTGTCAAATAAGCCACTTGGTCAGTGCATCTGAGGCAGAGCAATCCGTTGCTCTGAGGTTGACTCACACAATGCGTGGCGACCTGAGTCAGGTGAGCAGTTAGGCTGTAAAAGGTTTTGTAAATCAAACGAATCATTCACAGAGTGTACACTGACAAACTGGTATTTTGAGACTGAGTTCAATCAAGTTTTTACGGGAGTTTTTATGAGAGCATCCGCCGCCATAATAGTCATATGGTTATTCTCTGTGCTGGCTCAGGCGGCTGAGCCGTCCTTCGATGCGCGCTTAAGCCAATACGACTATCCGTATCCGGTGCAGCAGTTTGAGTTGCAAACCCAGCGGCAAACACTGGAAATGGCTTATATGCATTTACCCGCCGAAAAGGGCAAGCCTACGGTGCTTCTAATGCACGGTAAAAACTTTGCCGCCGATTACTGGCAGGGCACCGCCGAGGTCCTGCGCGAGCGTGGCTATGGGGTGTTAATGCCCGATCAAATTGGTTTTGGCAAATCATCCAAACCGGCGCACTATCAGTTTAGTGCCGAGGCGCTGGTCGCTAATACGCACGAGTTGGTACAAGAGTTGGGCATCAGTGACTTAGTGGTGATGGGACATTCCATGGGCGGTATGCTTGCCAGTCGCTATGCGTTGAATTATGCCGATCAGGTGCAAAAACTGGTTTTGGTGAATCCCGTCGGGCTGGAAGATTATCTAAAATACGTCGAGTACAAAGACCCTGAGTTTTTCTATAAAAACGAATTGCAGAAAACCGCTGCCGATGTGATTGCTTACCAAAAAAAGAACTATTATGACGGCAAATGGAGCGACGACTATGAAGCCCTCACCACGATTCACAAAGGCTGGATAAACGGCCCAGACTGGGAGCAGGTGGCCTGGAATAACGCCCAGACTTACGATGTGATTTTTACCGGCGCGGTGATTAACGAATTTGACCAGTTCAGCATGCCGGTGCATTTAATCATCGGCACCCGCGATACCACAGGCCCCGGACGAAACTGGAAAAAGCCGGGCGTGACTCGAACCCTGGGTCAATATGACAAACTCGGCAAAGCTGCCGCTGAGCGCATTCCCAATGCCACGCTACACGAGTTGGCTGACGTGGGGCATATGCCTCAGTTTGAGGCTTTCGAGCGCTACCAAAAAATTCTCAACGAGATTTTCTAAGTTTTTAAAAAGTGATACAGGCAAATTCAGTTTGCCCGTATCACTATAGTTATTGTCAGATGGAGCCGGGGTGCACTGCACTTTTTAGCGTCCAGCGTCCAGCGTCCAGCGTCCAGCGTCCAGCGTCCAGCGTCCAGCGTCCAGTGTCCAGCGTTCACTTAAAAAATCATCGCCACACAGGCGGCTAACAACAGCGCCATTGTGCGATTAAACCATACCAGTCTGCTGCCTTTAGCCAGCCAGTTGCGAAGTGCGACCCCGCCCAAGTTCCACGCCAACAATAAGGGTAGTGCGGTCAGGGCAAACAGCGGCAGCAGTAACCCCAGTGGAGCCTCGCTGAAGCCCGCGGTAATGAGTGATAGGCACATCATCCAGGCTTTGGGGTTAACCCACTGAAAGGCTGCACCTTGCCAAAAGCTAAGGGGCGCTAGCTTGTGCGGGCTGTTGCTGGTGGCGGCCGAACTTTTTAGCAGTCTCACCACCAAGTAAGCGAGAAAGCCCGCACTTGCAATACGCATCAAGGTCAGACTTACGGGGTAGCGTTCAAATAACTGCTCCAAGCCGGTGGCCAGCGCCAGCAACATCACCAGGCAGCCACCGATAATACCCGTGAGCAAAGGTAAAGAGCGCCGTACCCCGAAGTTGACCCCGGAGTTCATCAGTAGAAAGTTGTTCGGGCCGGGGGTGCCGACCATTACTGCAATAATTCCAAGTTGAGTTAACAGTGTTTCGTTCATGCTCGCTTCCCTGATTGTGGTGCAACAGGTATCAGAGTAAGTGGTTCGCCTTGATCGATACAGATTCACAAAAAGTATCTTGATGCGGTACAGTTTTATTCTTTGGTGTTCTGTACTGCCCGTCCCGGCGGCAACTGTACTGCTCGCTAAGTGAAAGCTGGCGTAGACTTTAGCAACCTGAGTAGCGAGGTATCTTATGCTGTATCGCGAGCTGGCTAATCGGCTGCAGACCTTAATTGACGATGAAATTTATCCGCCTGGCTCGGCCTTGCCCGGCGTGCGCAAGCTCAGTCAGCAGCATAAAGTCAGTGTTTCTACCGCTGTGAACGCATGCCAGGAACTGGAGCGCCGCGGCTTGCTGGAGGCGCGCCCACGCTCAGGCTATTTTGTGCGTCAGGCACTCTCTAAGCACAAGCCGCCGCGTATTCGCTCGGTGAGCAAAACGCCTAAGCCCGTGTCGGGGCAAGAGCGAGTGCTGCAGCTGGTGCAGGGTGCCAATAACCCGCAGATGGTTAATTTGGGCACCGCGATTCCAGCGGCGGATTTTTTACCCATCAACGTCATTGAAAAAGCTTTTCGCCAGGTATGGCGCGAGCAGCGCCGGCGCTGTGTGGGCTATGAATTTCCCCCGGGGGCGCCGGAATTACGGGCCCATATTGCGCGACATTTGGCGAGCTTGCAGTGCCGGGTAACGCCCGAGCAGGTATTAATAACCAACAGTTGTCAGGAATCTATTGCCATTGCGCTAAAGCAAATCACCCAACCCGGCGACATCGTGGTGTTGGAATCGCCGACTTACTATGGCCTGTTGCAGGTTGTGGAGCAGCTGGGATTAAAAGCGCTGGAAATCCCCACCGACCCGACCGAGGGTTTGTCTTTGGGGGCGCTGGAGTTGGCGCTGGAGAGCTGGCCGGTAGCTGCCTGCGTGTTTGTGCCAAGCTTCTCCAACCCTCTGGGGGTGTGCTTATCGGACGAGCGTAAGCAAGCACTATTGCGGTTGCTTACGAAGCACAATGTGCCTTTGGTGGAAGACGATATTTACGGTGAGTTGCCGTTAAACGGCCCCAGGCCAAGGCCGATTAAAAGCTGGGATACGCAAGGTTTGGTGTACTACTGCTCCTCGTCATCGAAAACCCTGGCGGCGGGTTTGCGGGTCGGTTGGTTAGTACCCGGTAAGAATATCAAGCGTGCCGAATATCTGCAGTTTATCAATACCGTCAGTGTAAACTCGCCGGCGCAGCTGGCACTGGCCGAAGTGCTGGACAAAAGCCGCTACCAGAGGCTGATTCGCGGTATGTGTGGCGAATACGCGCATGCTGTGGCGCGTATGATTGACCGGGTGAGTCAGTTATTTCCGGCCGATACCCGTATCAGTCGCCCTGCCGGCGGGTTTGTGCTCTGGGTAGAGTTGCCGGGCCGGGTGAACACCTCTGAACGTCTGGAGGCCGCTATGGCCGAGGGCGTGAGTTTTGCTCCGGGCAGTTTGTTTTCCGCTACGGGTAAGTTTGGCAATTGCCTGCGCCTGAACTGTGCGGTGAAGTGGGACGCCCGGGTCGAGCGGGGGCTGTTGACCCTGGCAAAATTGCTGGCCGACTAAGCATAATGGTTTAAAGATTAATCCAGATCTGCCCTGCAATCACCAACACGGCAATCAGCGTCCAGCCACTGTAGAGCAACAGCTTCTGCGATATTTTACCCTGGCGATAAAACTTAAAGCCCAGCAATAGCACTGAGGCGATCAGCGTTTGCAGTACCAGCAGCCAAGTGGCCTTATAGACGCTGGTCATGGTCGGCTCGAGACCGGCCAGCAGCGCAACTAAGCCCACCACCGCGAAGGTAAATAACAGCCAGCTGAAAATTTTTAAATAGTGCAGCACAAGGGCGGCTCCTGTTGGCCTTAGGCGGCTATCGGCTCAGCGTTTTGCCTCACAAGTAATAGCTCGCCACTGTCATGGCTTTAGATGTGAGCGTCATAGTGGCTTTGACCGGCGCCGGAAAACGCACTCCACCGGCCTCTATGGCGGTGTGGGCGTGGCGGGCCTCGTCGTCCAGCATTTGCTCAACCACAATGCGGGATTTGTTGTCGGCTGGGGGCAGGCTTTTAAGGTGAGATTCCAGATGTTTGCACACCTGCTCTTCGGTGGCGGCGACAAAGCCCAGGCTGATTCTGTCGCTGATGAAGCCTGCCGTGGCACCAATGGCAAAGGAGGCGCCGTACCATAGAGGGTTCAAGTAGCTGGTGTGACTGCCGAGTTCATCCAGGCGTTGCTGGCACCAGAAAAGGTGGTCTTCTTCCTCGTCTGCGGCCTCTTGCATTTGCTCGCGTACCTCGGGCAGCTTCGCCGTGAGCGCCTGGCCTTCGTACAACCCCTGGGCACACACTTCGCCGGCGTGATTGACGCGCATCAGCCCCGCGGCGTGGCGTTTCTCGTTACTGCTAAGCTCCGGTTCGGCCAGCTCGCTTGCCGGGCTCGGGCGGGTTTTAACCGGCCGTCCGCCCGCCATGGCTTTTAAGGTGCGGTCGGCTTTGAGTACTAGTTGATCCAGTATGGAATGCTGGCGCATCGCGGCATAGCCTCCAGTTTTAAAGGGGTCCGTTTACTGGGTTAGTATGCCATGTTTGTCCACTACCTTCTGCAGCTCTCGGGTAAAATCTGCAGCCATGTCTTTATGTTTGACATTGAGTAGTGGTCCAGCGTCTATTGAGAAAAGTTCGCCGTTATTAAACACCTGGCCGCTGAGGCTGGTTTTTTGCGCTGCAGCCAAAAGCGAGATTTGTGGGCCAATGCAATGGGTGATCCGGCCAAAAGAGAGCATACGCAGACCTGTCTCATAATTGGTCACCGCAAAGGTGGTGGGGGCAGTGTCCGCGGCGGCTGATACATGCTGTCTAAGCCAGTCAGGGCCGGCATTACTGCCCGAGACATAGCAGATGTTGTTTTCTGGGCGCATCAATTGGCCGATGGATATTTGACCCGGTTTACGGCTCCAGATATTAATAGTGGAGCTTGCGACTACTACTGGGATCGGAATCAGGTGATCGTCTTGGCTGCTGCCTTGGGTGAAATGCTCGGTAACACGTGCGCATTCACCATCGCTCATGCCGGAGCGGGCCTCGGCTAGCGAGCGCTTAGAGGGGCGATGTTGCATCTCAAAACCATAGCCCAAAGCGGCAAAGGCTTCGCGATAGTAACTTTCAAGGATTTTAAGGCTGGGAATTTCCTTGGCTACAGAGCAAGTAAAAACAATGGTGGGAGTGGCCGAGCTAGGCTGGGGGTGAGCGTCGAAGGCGGTAAATAACCCGATTAATAAGGTAAGGTAAGCAATCACAACGATCCGGCCGGGTAGCAATGGAGTAGAGATTCTAGCGGCTATAGTCTTTCAGTCAAGTTGCACCCTCATGACATTGCGGCCAGAGTAAAACAAAAATCAGGAGCACATCGTGCAGTCGATTACGGAAATCAAGCAAATTATGGACGCCAGTATTCCACTGGTGGTGGTAGAGACATTCGAAGAAAAAAAGGTGGAGGAAATGCTGCTGGCAGTAGCGCGCGAGCGCTTTGCCAAGCTGGCACGCTGGAGTATCACCGACGGTTTGTCGACGTTAAGTTTTGGCCCCCAGTTAGCGGCCAAAGAAACCAAATATAACGAACCGGTTGAGCTGTTGCGGCATATTAAAGCCTCGCACGAGGCCTGCATTTATGTGCTGTGTGATTTTCACCCTTATCTGCAAGAGCAACCAGAAATTGTGCGCTTGATAAAGGATATTGCCCTCAATCATCTGGCAGTGCCGAATACGTTAATTTTTGTCAGCCATCGCTTAAAGCTACCGCAAGAGTTGTCTCGCTACGCTACGGGGTTCTCCATGCCTCTGCCCAGTGACAATAAAATTCTTGAACTGGTGCGCGAAGAGGCGCGGCTGTGGTCGCAAAAACACGGCGATGCGCGAATCAAAACCGACAATGTCACTTTGAAAAAGCTGGTGGCAACCCTGCAGGGATTGAGCGTGAGCGATGTACGCCGCCTGGTACGCGCGGCTATTTGGGATGACGGCGCGATCTCGGCGGACGATTTACCGCGTATTAACAAAAGCAAGTTTCAGCTGCTGGATTTAGAGGGTATTGTCAGTTTTGAAACCGAAGTGGATGACTTCGCTAATGTCGGTGGTCTGCATAATTTAAAGCGCTGGTTAGAGCAGCGGCGAGAGGCCTTTGTGCAGGATGACGCCAGCCTGGATAAACCCAAGGGCATTTTGCTGCTGGGCGTACAGGGCGGTGGTAAAAGCCTGGCAGCCAAGGCTGTGGCCGGTATGTGGGGCTTGGCATTGCTGCGTCTGGATATGGGCGCCTTGTTCAATAAATACATTGGCGAGACCGAGCGCAATCTGCGCGAGGCCCTGCAGCTGGCCGATGCCATGTCGCCCTGCGTATTGTGGATGGATGAAATCGAGAAGGCCATGAGTCAGGAGTCCTCGGACAATGGCACGGCGCAGCGCCTATTGGGCACTTTGCTCACCTGGATGGCCGAACGCCCCAGCAGAGTGTTTATTGTCGCTACCAGTAACGATATCAGTCGCCTGCCACCAGAGCTGATTCGCAAAGGCCGGTTGGATGAAATCTTTTTTGTCGACTTGCCCGATGCCGCCGTGCGCGCCGATATTTTTGCGATTCATTTGCAAAAGCGCGGACTGGATGCCAGCGCGTTCGATTTGACCGCATTAAGCAACGTCAGTGACGGTTTTAACGGTGCCGAAATTGAGCAGGCCGTGGTGGCCGCCGTATTTGCCTCCCAGGGCACGGGAGAGGAAGTAACCACGGGCTTGATAAGCGAGCAGTGCCGCAACACCAGTCCCTTGGCGGTGGTGATGTCGGAAAAAATTGCCCACCTGCGCCATTGGGCCGCTGAGCGAACGGTGCCCGCGTGATGTTGCAGCGCTGTAGTATTTTTATTGTTTGGCTGTTTCTGGTTGCCTGTTCCCCTGCCCCTGAGCTCGATTACCTGCCGCAAGATGCGGTCATTCTCGCGTTTGGTGACAGCCTAACCCATGGCACAGGTGCAGGCGAAGGGCAGAGTTATCCGCAGCAGCTGGCGCGCCTGATAGACCGCAAAGTGGTTAATCGTGGCATTCCCGGTGAAGTCTCGGCCGAGGGGTTGGCGCGACTGCCAGAGGTGCTGGACGAAGTGCAACCGGATTTGCTGTTACTGTGCCACGGCGGTAACGACATTTTACGCACGCTTAACATGCAAACGATGCAGCATAACCTGCAACAGATGATTGACCTTGCCCGCGCGCGAGGCGTGCAGGTGGTGCTGATTGGTGTACCCAAACGTTCTTTACTATTGCGTGAAGAACCTCTTTACGCTGAGTTGGCCGAGCAGAACGCCATCCCTTTGCTAGAGGATGTGGTTGCCGATGTGCTGGGGGAGGCGGCTTTACGCTCGGATAGAGTGCATCCGAACGCCGCTGGGTATGGTGTAATGGCCGAGCAGGTGAACCAGCTGCTGCGAGACTCCGGCGCGCTTTAGCGCCAGGGTTTATAAACCACCGGTGATGGTTGGGCGTGTCGAGATTTATCATCAGTGGCCCGAGACACCGGTAAATTGATTGTATAATGCACAGCACTATATTAATAACACAGAGGACAGTGTGTTGAGCCCACCTCAAGCGATTGACCCCACTGATCAAAACCCAGCATTACCGTCGCCAAAACGCGCACTGGCCTGGCTACTGCTTTTTGCAGTGGCATTTTTTCTCGCCGCCTTTGTATTTTTTATCGGCTACGGCGTTTACCTTTCGTTTAATAATTCAAATTTGTCGGCGGCGGAAGTCGACGCCCTAATGGGCAGCAACGGCCTTAGTCTTAATGTGATTGCCGCTGTTTATATTACGCAGTTTGCGGTGCTGGTGCCTCTGGTTATTGTAGCCTCGAATTTTCCCGAGCAGCACTGGTCGCAAACTCTGGCGCTGCGCCCGGTAGCCTTCAAATTTATGGCGCGATGGCTTGGCGTTTGGGGCGTTTTTCAAGTGCTGTGCGTGATCTTGCATCAGTGGGTGGATATTCCCGTGGATGATTTTATCGCCCAGATGGCGGGCTCCAAGAACCTGCTGATGAGCTTTGTGATCATTTTTCTCGCGCCGGTTCTAGAAGAGCTGGTATTTCGCGGCTATCTGTTTAAGGCTTGGCGCCGGAGCTGGTTGGGTTTTAGTGGCACCTTATTGCTGACCAGTACGCTTTTTGTGCTTTTGCACGTGGGCCAGTACCATCCTCTGGTTTTACTGCAGCTTTTTGTTCTGGCGCTTATGCTGGGTGTTGCCCGCGAACGTACAGGTTCAGTAATAACGCCTTGGTTGATACATACCGTAAATAATACCTTTGCGGTAATCGCATTGGTTTTTTGGGCATGAAAATCTCAAACTGTTAATAGGGCAGGTGGCAGCCGATATCTGGTTGCAATTCCATCGGCTTTTAAAGCGCTAGCCTGATTGTTGTGCTCGCCTAAATCAATTTGAAGACAATAGCCGGGAGTGAATGAGTGAAATCCAGTACGCTGTTTAAAGTTCTGTTCTACACGGCAGTGGCTACGGTGCTTGGCGCCTGTGCTGAGCAAGAGGCAGAGAAAAAGGGGCTTAGCCTTGAGCTATCTGCCTGTACGCGCGAGCCGCAAGCGCCGCCGCCAGTGGTTAACGGAGCAGAATGTGGCCAATTGTCAGTGCCCCTGGATTATCAGCAAGACGATGGCGAAACGATAAGCCTTGCGATTAAGCGCTGGCCCGCGATCAGCGCAGCCGCCGAGCCGGATCCTGTGTTTATTATTGCCGGGGGCCCAGGCCAATCGGCTATCGATGTTTCCGATCGGCTCTTGCCGGTATTTTTTAACCTGCGCAAAAAGCGCGATATTGTTTTTGTGGATCAGCGCGGCACGGGTGGGTCATCCCCCTTACACTGCGAATTAAAGCAGAACTTATCCCTGGCGCAACTCAGTGCCGACTCAGAAGCCGAGACTCTAAACGAGCTGCAAGCCTGCGCGCAGCAGCACAGTCAGCGTGCGCCTTTTATGCTTACCGCCGAGGCGGTTACCGATTTAGATGAGGTACGCAAAGCACTGGGCTATCGCCAGATTAATGTGTGGGGCGGCTCTTACGGCACACGGGTGGCCCTTCGGTACATGGCGAAATACCCGCATAACTTGCGCGCTGCGGTGTTGGATGGCTTGGCGCCCGCGACTATGTCAGTTCCCTATGTGATCGGTGCGGGCGCCAATCATGCTCTGGCTACCGTGTCCGATGAGTGCCTGGCGCGCCATGACTGCGGCTCGCGCTACGGCAATATCGAGCGGCAGGCCAAAGAGGTAGGCCAGAGGTTGCTGGCCGATCCGGTCACGCTGAGCATTCCCAATCCACTAACCGCTGAGCCTGAAACAATCCTGCTGGATGCTAAAAAGTTTGCCGCTTTGGTACGTATGGCTTTGTACGATCGTATTATGTCGAGGCTTTTACCTTTTACCATTCATGCCGCCGCCGCTGGCGACTATCAGCCCGTGGCGGCACTAGTAAGTCAGTTTCTGGTGGATGAGTCGCAGTTGAATATCGCCATGGGTATGCACCTGAGCATTATGTGCAACGAGGATGCAGGGGTAACTCCACTGCCCGAGCGCGAGGATTTCCTTGGTGTGGACCTCGCGGCAACCATGCTTCAGGCCTGCGAGTTTTGGCCCGCTGCCGAGGTAAGCGACGACTATTACACGCCTGTGATATCCGACGCGCCTGTGCTTTTGTTATCGGGTCGCGCTGACCCGGTTACGCCGCCCAAGTGGGGTACTCAGGTTGCTGAGTCTCTCACCAACGCGACGCACTTGGTGGCAACTGGTGCTCATCACGGCGTAACCTTGCAAACCTGTGCCGGTAGTGTGGTGACCGAATTTATTCGCGACCTGGCAGTTGGTGAGCGCAGCGTCAAGTGTATGGATGCCATTGTCCCTATGCCGTCATTTTTGCACGGAGTCTCCAATGATTGAAATCAATAACGTCAGTAAACACTTTGGCAAGGTCACGGCGCTGGATGGCGTATCCATGCAAATCAATGACGGCGAAATTGTAGGTTTGCTGGGTTTAAACGGCGCGGGTAAATCCACCTTAATGCGAATGACCTACGGCCTAGTGCAGCCCTCGGCAGGAGAGATTTTTATCGACGGCATTAACGCCGTCAGCGACCCCGAGCGCACCCGCTCACTGCTGGGCGTGCTGCCCGACAATGCCGGCTTGTATAAACGCCTAACCGCCCGCGAGAACATTTTGTATTTTGGCCGCTTGCAAGGCATGGACGAAAGTGCGTTGAATCAGTCGTGCGACGAGTTAATGGATATTTTAGGCATGGGAAGCATTGCAGGGCGTTATGCCGATGGATTTTCGCTGGGCGAGCGCATGAAAACCGCGCTGGCAAGGGCCATTGTGCATAAACCTAAACACATTTTGCTGGACGAGCCTACCAACGGTCTGGATGTGATTACCACCCGCGCGGTGCGCAAGCTGCTGCGCCAGCAAAAAGCGGCCGGGCGCTCGGTATTGTTTTCCAGCCATTTAATGTACGAAGTGGAAAATTTGTGCGATCGGGTGTTAGTCATTGCCGGTGGCAAATTGGTGGCGGGCGGTACCGTGGCGGAGGTGGTGGCTGCCGCCGGTTGCAACAGCTTGGAAGATGCATTTGTGACCCTGTCGGAGGCGCCAGAGTATGTGGTTTAAGCAAATTAAAGCCGTGTGTTTAAAGGAAATTAAAGACGCGGTGCGCGACAAGCGCGCGATGAAACTCGCGTTTCTGCCACCGGTTTATATGGTGTTTTTCTTTGCCATGGGTATTGGTATGGCGATTCACTTTCAAAACACCGAGGAGCGCAATATCGAATTATCAGTGGCGGGCAACAATCAGGCCCTGACCAATTGGCTGCGGGAAAACAGTCTGGATATCAAAGCCGCTCCCGATGATGCCTATGGCGCCGTAGAGCAGGGCGAGTTGGATTACGTGTTAATACTCGAGCAGGTCGAGGCGGACAACCCGCGCGCACCACGCAGTGCCACTTTGGTGTACAACGCTTCCAACCAAAATGTGCATGGCCCTGTGGGGGAAATTCGTCGCCTGCTGTACCAGTACAATGGCATGGAGGCGGCGTTAAATGTAATGGCGCGTGGCCTGAGCCCCAAGCTAATTAACCCCTTAGTGATTCGCGACTCCAATGTCGCCAGTGAACAACAAATGGGCGGGCTTATTTTGGGGGGCGTGCCGCTGCTGCTGTTGATGTGCGCGATGATGGGCAGTATGGGCTTTGCCGCCGATATGACCGCAGGAGAGCGCGAGCGTCGCTCGCTGGAGCCATTGCTGATAAACCCGGTGTCGTCTTTAGTGCTTATTGTCGGTAAATGGGCAACCGCCGTGTTGCTCACCTTGGCGGTGGTACTACTGTGTTTGCTACTGCTGTTTGTCGCACTGTACTTTTTACCCTTTAATCAAATGGGGTTGCGGGTAGAGGTAGGCCCTATGGCGATGGCGGGAATATTCGTGGCGCTAATACCCGTGGCTTTTATCGCCGCCGCCTTGCAGCTGGCGCTGGGCATTCTGTCGCGTTCATTTAAAGACGCGCAAACTTACATGGGCTTTTTAATCCTGCTGCCCATGGTGCCGTTTTTTATCATGATTACCAACCCGGGCCTCTACCAGAGCTGGCACCTGTGGGTGCCTATGCTGGGCCACCAGACGGTACTTAAAGGGTTGCTGCTGGGAGAGGCAGCGCCGTTACTCGCGTATCCGGCATTTTGGTTGAGCGCAATACCGCTCACCTTGCTGGCGCTGTGGGGGGCGGGGCGTCAATTGCGACGGGCGAAAATCGTTTATGGTTAAGCACGCCCTGTTGCTTGTTACCCTGGCTTTATTGTCTGGCTGCTATTACCTGCAAAAGCCTACTGCGCCAATGGAGCAGGCCTACTACCCGGCACAAAACGGCTATCAGCTAAGGGCACAGGCGCCAGCACACCGCCAGCGCGATCTGCTGATTATGCTGCCCGGCATGGGTGACAGCATTGACCGCTTTACCCGCGAAGGGCTGATTGCACAAGTTGCCCATGTGGACTTGCCGCTGGATGTTGTCGTGGTCAATGCGCACTTTAACTACTATCGCTCACGCACACTGCTCGAGCGCTTACACCAGGATGTACTGCTCCCGGCGCAAGCGCTGGGCTATCGGCGGGTACACCTGGCGGGTGTATCGCTCGGCGGCTTTGGCGCTCTGCTATACTGGCGCGAATTCGCTGGTGCAGACCCGGGCGGCCCCGAGTTGGGCGCCGTTTTACTGCTCACGCCCTATTTGGGCGAGCCCGAGTACTACCAACACCATATCAACCCGGGCGCAGCTGCCAAGGCTCGGGGCGAGGAGAAAAACCTGTGGCCCTGGCTCGATTCGCAACAGCCGGCGGCTCGACAGCATTGGTATATGGGTATGGCTCGCGAGGATGATTTCTTTCGCGCAAATCAGTTGTTGGCCGAGCGCCTGCCTGCTGCGAACAGTGCGACCGTTAACGGCGGCCACAATTGGCAATCATGGCGCGAGCTGTGGCCCCAGCTGTTGGCAAACTTAAAGCGTGATTTTTATTCCAAGGTACAAAATTATGAGTAACACCTTTCATTTAGAGGGTAGTGAATTTATCACCCTCAATAACCTGCTTAAAGTTGAGGGCTGGGTTGAAAGCGGTGCAGTCGCCAAGCAGGTTATTGACGCGGGAATGGTCAGCGTGAATGGCGTAGTGGAAACCCGTAAGCGTTGCAAAATTACCGCCGGGCAAGAAGTCTCCTTTAACGGTGAAAGCATTACGGTTGTGGAGTAAACCATGACGTTGCAGTGGTACCCGGGGCACATGCACAAAGCGCAGAAAGAAATGCGCGAAGTTCTGCCCAAAGTAGATTTAGTGATAGAAGTGCTGGACGCGCGCATCCCTTTTAGTAGCGAAAACCCGCTGATTGCCAGCCTGCGCGGCGAAAAGCCGGTGGTGAAAGTACTGACTAAATCCGATTTGGCAGACCCTGACAATATCGCTTTGTGGCAGGCCTATCTGGATGAGCAAAAGCAAACCAAGACCATGGCCGTTAGTACGCAGGAGCCCGCCAAAATACATACCTTACCAGAGCTTTGCCGCAAGCTGGCGCCGGAGAAAACGCGCGGTTTAAAAAAGCTTAAAGCGATGATTCTGGGTATTCCCAATGTCGGTAAGTCCACCCTGATCAACACACTCGCAGGGCGAGCGGTGGCAAAAACCGGTAACGAACCGGCGGTCACCAAGCGCCAGCAAACCATTGATATTGACGAACACTTTGTGTTGCTCGACACCCCGGGTATTCTCTGGCCCAAACAAGAAGTGCGCAATTGCAGCTACCGCCTGGCGTTGACCGGTGCGATTAAAGACACCGCGCTCGACTATGTGGACGTTGCCTTTTTTGGTGCCGACTACATTCGCAAGAATTACCCCGAGGCATTGATTGAGCGCTACGGTTTAAAAGAGCTACCGGATTCAGAACTGGAAGTGCTTGAACTGATTGCCGCTCGGCGCGGTTGCCTGGGGGCAGGGGGGCGCGCCGACTTAAATAAAGTGTCGCAGTTATTCGTCAATGATTTTCGCAGTGGCAACCTCGGTCGCATCAGCCTGGAAACGCCAGATATAGTAGCCGCTGAAGTCAAAGAGGCAAAGGAACTTGCACAGCTCAAGGCGGAACAAAAAGAAAAAGACAAAGCGGCAAGGAGAAAGCGGCGGCGAAAAAATAGCTAACCTTAGCTTGTTCAGCTTTCATTCGGCAGAAGCGGCGAGTGTTTTTAACAGCCTCGCCGTTTATGTGAATTTCGTAAATTAATTGCTCGCCCTCAAGGGTATCTCCGGTGTCCAGTTTTTCCACTCGCTCTGTGGTGCATCGTGCAGGGTAAATACTTTTCCATCGCTTGCCGGTTCGCCGGGTAAATCCGGGGTGGCCAGGGCTATGCCGCCTGCGAGCAGTGATTGTACTGAGCCTGTGCGCAGGTTCGCGCCCGAGAGCCAGCCAAAGTCAAAGGCGATGCCTGTGGCATTCCAAAATACCGTGTTACTGCGCACCAACGGCGCATAGCTGGGATAGATATGCAGATAAATATTCACATGTTGAGCCTTGGGCGCCAGTTCAAAGCCTGTGACTTCACCCACGGGAATTTCACGGTAGAACACCGAACGGCCCTCTTTAATTGACGCCAATGAAGGCGCTTGCAAGGTGAGCGAGAGGCCATTTTCACTCAGGTAGTCGTCGGGAGGCGTTTCGCGGCCGTGGAACTCGTAGGTTAATTCGTCCCCTTGGCCAGGTTCGATAGCGATGTACTGGCCAAATACAATGGTGCCCAAATTGTTAATACCTTTGAGGCTGATATCCGGTTTAACACGCCAGAACTCGGTGCCCTGCACAATCAGCGACTGCGCCTCGGGCCGCAGGCGAATATAAGCGGTAATACCTGGCTCGGGATGGTTGAGGGTAATGTCTTCCACCTCGCCAATGGCAACGCCCAGATAGCGAAGCTCCGCGCCTTTTTTTAACCCATCACTGTCGGTAAAACTTACCTGAATAACTGGCCCTTTATCTTTGGCCTCGGCCAAAGAGGCGTGCAGGGCGAAGCGACTTTTGTTCTCCGCGGCGGGTGCATCCTTGGCAGACTCGGGTAAGTACAAGCCGATACCGCCACGCAAAATGCTGGACAGAGATTCGGTGTTGATGTTCACACCGCTCAAGTCGGCGCTGATGTTAACGCCGCTGTTTTGATAAAAACGTGCACTTTGAGTGATAAGCGGGGCGAATTTAGGGGGGATATGCACGTCCATGATCACTTTGCTTTGATCTTCGTTAAGACGATAGTCAACCACCTTGCCGATGCTGACATTGCGGTAGTACACCTCGCTTGAACGGGTAATGCCCTCGAGCCCCTCGGCGGTCAGCTCGAGGTAAAGTCCGTCTTTATCTTTGCGCGGCGCGGGTGGCTCTTGCAGGGCGATAAACTCACGCACCTGGGTGTCACCTTCGCTGGTAAATTCCATTTCCACATGGGAGCCGGTCAGCAGGGTAGACAGGCCGGAAATGCGTGACAGAGAAATAGTCGGGGTGGCGAGCCAAAATTCGGTGGTTTCATTCAGCAGTACATCGGCCAGCGGGTTAATGCTGGCTGTGGCGTTAACCGCTGAATAGTCGTCTTTCATATCCAGGGTTTTGAGCTTGCCTACGGTCAGGCCTTTGTAGCGAATTTCGGTGTGGTTCGCTTTTAATCCCTCGGCGGTATTAAATTGAATGTCTATTTCTATGCCTGTGTCCGCTTCGGTGTAGCTGGGGTAAATTTTAAACACCTGATTGTCCATGACCGGCTCGCCAGGTTCCGTGCCCTCTGGTTCGGCAAAGGACAGACCCCCCAAAATAATGGATGCCAGCGAATCGGTGTTAACGTTGATGCTGTTTAAATCCCCCGAAATAGAAACACCGCTGGTGTTCCAAAAGCGTGAGTTGCTGTTGAGTAAGTGGGCGTATTCGGCATCGATATGGGCTTTGAAAATAACGCTGCGGTTATCGTCGCTTAGCGCATAGTCCACCAACTCACCCACTTGCAGTTTGCGATAGTGAATGGGGGAGCCCGCATGCAGTGAGCCCAAATTGGGCGCCGAGAGACGGATTTCCAGATCGCCCGGAGTGAGCTCCGGCGGCGGCGCTTCTTCCAGGGCCTTAAACACATAGCGAGCGTTGGGGCTTTGCCCGGGGCGCATAGCGATGTAATTACCTGAAACCAGAGTGTCCAGACCTTGCACCCCGCCCAGCGAAAGCTCGGGCTTTACCAGCCAGAACTGGGTGTCCTCACGCAGGGCTGTTTCGGCCTGTTTACTCAGCTCGATTTGCGCGGCAACACTTTGTAAATCCGGGTGAACATCCAGCTCGGTAACCGTACCGATTTGAATGCCTTTATAGCGCACCTCGGTTTTTCCCGCGTCTACCCCTTCGCCGGTAGGAAATGTCACCACTATGCTTACACCGGCCTCGGTGAAGTGTTTGTAAGTAAGCCAGGCGCCCAGAATGACGGCAAATAGGGGCAATAGCCACACGGCCGAGACACCGCGCTTTTTGTCTACGCTGTGTAGGGGGATGGCATCGTCAAACTGCTCGTTGTCGTTAGTCATTCTTGTGTTTGTCCTGTAAATCCCAAATCAGGCGCGGATCAAAACTTTCGGCGGCCAATAGGGTGAGCACCACCACTGCGCCAAACGCTGTCGCGCCTATATTTGCTTCAATATTGGCGAGTTTGCCAAAGCTCACCAGAGTTACCAAAATGGCAATCACAAATAAGTCCAACATGGACCAGCGACCAATTAAGTCGATAAAGCGATACATTCGCGTGGCTTGCGAAGCGTTGATCGGTTTTGCCCGCTGCACTGTCAGCAGTAAAAAAATAATACCCACCAGTTTGAACACAGGCACCGCCACGCTGGCAATAAAAACGACAATGGCGATGGGAAGCATATCGTTTTTGGCCAGATCGATAACCCCGGCCATAATGGTGCTGGGAATGGTTTTATCAATCTGCACGACCGTCATAATCGGATAAAAATTTGCCGGTATAAAGGCCACCAAGGCGCTAATGGTAAAAGCCCAGGCCCGCGACAGGGCAAAGGGGTCACGCAGATGCACCGGATTATGACAGCGTGGGCACAATAGCGTGTGGCCACTACTTACCCGTGAAAGCTTGCCACAGGTATGGCACAGGGCAAGGTGCTTATCAATCGCGCGCATGCTGGCGCTCCGTTAAATCCCAGAATCGGTCGGTATTAAACTGGCCCATAGTGAGGCCCAGCAATACCAGCAAACACAAAAAGCAGATAAACCCCGTGGATATTTCAAAACTGCCCATGTCCACCAGTTTTACCATTGAGACAATCACCGCCAGCAGGTACACATCCAGCATGACCCAGGGTGCGATACGGTGATAGAGCTTTAGCCCCAAGTGTATCAGCGAGACTCGGGCGCCCAGAAACCAGGCGCTGCAGGTAGCAAATACCACCGCCAGTAAAAACACTGGTGCAACGGCCGTGCACAGCAGCACCAAGGCACCTACCCAGACAAAACCCATGTCCATCAGCCGCCAGGCGCCGCCCAGTAGGGTGTAGGTATTCGGGGCGCCCACCAGGCCAAAACTCATTTGCGGGTATACGTGCGTGGGTATTGCAATAATTAACCCCGCTAACGCCAGCGCCATAGGGATGCTGGGGTTAAGCGGCGCCGCGCCAGGCAGGGCTGAGCCGCAGCGTGGGCACTTTGGGCGTTTTTGCATCGCCGGCACCGTGACGAGCAGATCGCAGTCTTTGCAGGCGCAGGTTACCGCGTGGTTAGTGGGCGCTAGGTTTGCAGGAGTCATAAATCAGGGAGAGAGTGAATTCCTTTGTCGCTGCCAAGGTTAGTGAGGCCACGCTGGCCGCTCAAGGCCCGCAAAAACTATGTGGTTATACCACAAAAGACAAAGGCGTTGCTAAACGCTTAGGGCACATTTAGGTGCCCTGTACCCGTTCTAAGACACACCGTTAAGCAGTGCCACTAGGTTCAGCAAAGGTTCAGTCCGGCCAGTCTAGACTTGTGGTTCAGGTGTTAATAGGGGCGCTGCTATGAGAATGATAAATCTACTTTCAGCTACGGTTGGATTATTGCTGCTCGCAGGCTGTAATGAAGCCTATCACGACGATCCACCCCCTCCTCCACCGCCCCAGGCTTTGACCGATTTTGTGGTAATCGATAGCTACGGCGTAGACAGCGGCTATTCGCCCGACGCCCCGTTAGCGATTGATCCCTTTGTCAATGCCGGTGTATTTGAGGTGTTTTGGCAGGCGAGATTTTCGCGTTATTACAGCTTTTATTTAAGTGTTAGCGAAACCCCCTATATTGCCGATGCCGTCCCTGTGTACGAAACCGGGTGCGGGCCCGGCCAGCACTGTAACCTGGATGGCTATGCTTTGTGTCAATACAACCAGGATTTTACCCTGTTCTGCGAAAATGGCCCGGTGGTCGATATGCTAGAGGTGGTGTACGAAGTCCCGCAAAATGTCTATTTTTTTGCTGAAGTATGCGGTGCGCACGAGTGCAATTACCAGCGGCTTAAAGTGGGGCTGTATTAAGCCCCTGGCTTTGGTCATTTATGGCCATCGCCAGAGCTAGACCATGGCGGTGCTGTTTTCTTCTATGTGGACCGGTTTTGCCCCTTGTTGGGGCAAAAGCCTAACGCCCACCCGCGTTCAATTCGCCTAAAAACAGCTATCCTAAAATTTGTTGGAGTTTTTTGTACTTTGGCCGAAAGCTTGCTCACAAGCCCGTCTGATTCCGTTTTTAGGTTAGCCCATGTCTCTTAACAAAAAATTCGCATTTTGGTTGGTGTTATTGGTTTTGGTTCTCACTTTGGTCGCCATGGTAGCAATATGGATGCTGGAGTCTCGACAGATAAAGCAGGATGCCGATGCGCGCGCGCGCGAAATGAGCCGTCAAAGTTTACGCTTGCTAACCGTAACTGACTCGATAATGGCCGAGCGTGTAAAAAGCAGCATGAGCGTGTTGATTAAGCGCGGCCAGGCCATTGGGCAACCGGCTCTTGGCTTTCCGGTCTGGGTGGGCGAGCGAGAAGTGCCTCAGTTATATCTGGGCGAAATGGAGCAGAGCAATAACTACGAGTTGGTGGATGCACTGACCGCCGATATGGGCGGCACCGCTACTTTGTTTGTCCACGATGGCGAAAACTATGTGCGCGTCTCGACCAATGTGAAAAAAGAGGGGCAGCGGGCAACGGGCACCATACTCACCCCGGGCGGTGCCGCTTACCGCGCGATTGAAGCAGGGCGGGCGTTTTATGGCCAGGTCGATATTCTGGGCTCACCTTACTTAACAGGTTACGCTCCCATGATGGATTCCCAGGGGGATGTGATAGGCATTTGGTACGTGGGCTACTCCGCCGACTTGTCCGAGCTAGAAAACGAAGTGGCAAACGCGCGTATTTTAGAAGACGGCTTTGTCGCCATAGTGGATGATAAGAACCGGGTGCGTATGCATTCAGATAGTTACAGCTCGGGCGAGATTGATGCGGTACTCGCGAATTCCGAGGGCTGGAATATCATTCGCATGCCTTTTAACCCCTGGGGGTACAGTATCGTTGCGGCCTATTCAGATACCGAGGTAAGTCATCTTATCTGGCAGGTTATGGCAAAAGTGGCCGGGGTCGTTGTGTTTGCGGGTGTACTGGTGATCATACTGGTGATTTCACTGGCCAATTTTTTAGTGGCGCGCCCTATGGGGCAGTTGATCGCGGCCATACGCCGTATTACCCAGGGCGATGGTGACTTAACGGTGCGACTAAACAGCAGCAGCCGCGATGAGTTTGGCGAAGTGGCCGACGGGTTCGACGCGCTTATGGAGAAATTTCAGCACACCATCAGCGCGCTGGGGGGCTCGTCTGCGCAACTTTTAGAGTCAGCGCAATCCCTGTCGCAAGTGGCCGAAGAATCCAGCCAATCGGTAGAAGAGCAAACAGAAGGTATCGCTCGGGTTGCCGAGGCCATGGAGCAAATGGTGTTAGCCTCCCAAAACGTTGCACAAAGTGCCAGTACCGCCGACCAGCTGGCAAAAGACGCCAGCGTGCAGGCCGGTGCCGGGCAGAATACATTGCAAGAAACCATCGTGGTTATTGAGCAGTTGACCCATCGCACCCTTGAGTGCGCCGAAGCGGTGAACAATCTCAGCGAGCACAGTGTCGCGATTGCCGGGGTGCTGGATGTAATCCACGGCATTGCCGAGCAAACCAATTTGCTCGCGCTCAACGCCGCCATCGAGGCGGCCCGTGCCGGCGAGCACGGTCGCGGTTTTGCCGTGGTGTCGGATGAGGTGCGCATGCTGGCCAATCGCACGCAAAATTCCATTGTGGATATTCGCGAGCAGATTGAGCAGCTGCAAAGTGGCGCCCAGGCCGCCGCCAGCAAAATGGCACAAAACAAGGACTTAGCAACGGGCCTGTCGGAAAAAGCGATAGAGTCCGGCGAGTCCATCGGCGGCACCATGAGGGCAGTGATGGAAATTTCCGCTCTCAATACTGAAATCGCCGGTGCCTCAGAAGAGCAGAGCCAGGTTTCCGATGAGATCAATCAGAATATTGACGATGTGCGCCGCAATGCGCAGCTGACCTCAACCCAGGCTGATAAAACCCGTGGCGCCAGCGACTCATTAACGGCTTTGGCAAAACAATTACAGCGGCAGTTGGATGAGTATCGGATTTAAAAAAACAACCGAACAAGTTTAAGAGTTGCAATAAATTGGAGTTTAAATTTCCTGCTAGCCGAGCGGGCTTGTGCGTAGACCTGCTACAAAGAGAAAGGCGTAGAACGTTGCGAATATTTTTGGGGCGGCGTAAACAGCCCCGTTACGCACACAATCCATAACTAGAATATCCCGCTTCTGGTCTTAAATTTTTGTAAGTTAACCAAAGCCAAATATTCTGCTCAGGCCTGTTCTCTGGCTTGAATTTCTCCGTGCTCGACTTTCGCTTTATGCTTGAATAGTTTGTTTTCTGTTGCTGCTGGTAGTGCGATGGTGGAGGTTCGAGAATAGGTGTCACATCGAAGCTTTCCTCTGGCCGCAGTTAGCTTCGACGTGAACAGTTTTTTTACCTCAAGGGTGACCGTATAGCTGCTCGCCAATTTCCAAATCGTCCCCCAGATCTTCAAGTTCGAATATCTGCAGGCGGGTATAAGGCTGTTTAAAGTAGCGGTGCAGGGCGATCATCAGTTCGCCGTCAAAGCTGCGGAAGATGTTGCCATGACCTCGGTCCCCTGCAATCAGTGGCTCTTCGCGATGGGTCCAGTTGCCGCTCAGCTTGCCGTTGTCGGAATAGGCCAGCGAAGTGGTATAGGCTTTTTCTTTGTCTTTATTCCAGCTGGACCACAGCAGCATCAGTTCGCCGGTTTTACTGCGATAGGGCCAGGGACCATCGGTCACAACCGCGCGAATGTCTTTGCCCTCGTGGCGGCTGGTTTTCGCGGTCCATTCCACATCGCCGGCGTTAATCAGAGTAATGGGCTCGCCGATGCTTTCAGTCAGGTCATCGCTTAAGCGAATGGCTTTAATCAAACCATCACCGGCCTGAATCCATTCCTGGCAATAAATCATCCAGGGCTGGCCGTCTTCAATCCACAGGGTGCCGTCCAGCGCCATCTCGTCTGCTGGGGTTTGAGGTTTATTGGCAAAGCGCTTGAAGGGGCCACGCGGACTGTCACTGACCAGAATTTGCGATGCCCGCCGTACCAGCGGTGGCCGACCTTCTTCGGCCTCGCCGATGGTTTCGTCGTAGTTATGAAAGGTTGTGAACAGGTAGTACTTGCCTTCGTAGAAAGCGACCTCCGGTGCCCAGGGCGCGTGGTTGGTATTGGCCCAGGAATCTTCCTCAAAGTCATAGGCCAGCTCTGGTCCATGCCAATGCTCCAAGTCCTCACTCCAGAATACCTCGACCCCAGCCCGGCCATTGGGCGAGGCCAGGTTTTCCTGCGGGTGGCCGTAGTGGAAACTGTCGTACACGTAATATCGCTTACTGACCGGGTCTGCCAATACCGCCGGGTCGTGAATGTTAAGCGTGTCGACGTGATGAACCTCCTTCTCTGGCACCGCAGACGCTGGGGTGTTGGTGGGCAATTCGGCGGAGGTTCCCTGCTGTGCACTGGCAAACAGAAAGGGCGCGAAAAACAGAGCGCTAAGCTTGGGCATAGACATAGATAGATACCGTTTCTTTTTATCAAATACGCGCTGCTAATTGGCAGCTGGAGCAAGATTAACCCGCTGGTGTGAGTGGTTTCAAGAAAGTTGTGGGAGGTTGCTGGTTTATGGGGTTGATGGGTTTCTGTGCGATCGATCCGCATTAGTCGGCATGTGAGTGAAGGTTGATCGAGTAGTGGTGAGGTTTGCATTTCAGCTCTAGTGATTAAAGTAAAAATGCAGACTTAGTGTGTGTTTCAATTTGGGCTGCAAAGTGTTGGGGTGTTTTTTAACTCTTATATTTACGGGTGATTCAAAACGAAAAACTGTTGCTTGGAACGGAGTGTTTAATTGAGTTGTGGCAGAGGATTCCCGGGGCGGGTGAATCATAAAACACTAAGGTGTTTTATGACCCTTCGGGCTTCGCTGCGCTCGTTGCCCATTGCTTAGTCGCAATGGGTGAACCGGGGGCGGTTCTGCGCCCAGCCCCGTATCTACAATCGATACAAATTAAAAAGCCCCTGTAGGCTCGGCCTACAGGGGCTTTTTAATTTGTATGTGGTAGCTAGGGGCGGACTTGAACCGCCGACCCCAGCATTATGAGACCCTTGTGGCGCACCTTATAAAGCCACAAATACAATAAAATCAGGCCATTACGAACACAGTTGAACTCATTAATTCTTTGAAATCGTTTATTCTTGGTTCGATTTTGGTAATTATTTTCTATGGTTTATATCGCATTACGAAACTTTTTATAGATTATTTTTGGTTTTCTGAGGTGCTTTTTATTCTTAAAGGTTTTAAAAACTGTCTAAATACAACAAAAAACACCAAAATACGCAGGAATAACCCATTATGATGTGATTTTTTACTCGGAGATTACTATATCTAGTGCTTTTGGCTGGTTTTAAAATCCACGTCTCGTTGTTATCTTATGGACGTTGGTGATTCTGGAAGGCGAGGTTCTTGTCTAAGTCCCTTCTACCAAGTCCGAGTAGTAACTTGATAGAAGGGTAATCTCCTGCAAGAGATTAGAACCTGTAGTTTACTTTAGTGGTGAGCTATTTCAAGTCCGATAGAAGTTCAATTGTGACACCAACGTTACTTAAACTTTTATTTGAGGATATTCCTTATGAGTAAGTCTAAATCTCGCTCAATTGGACGTGACGCCCGTACTGGTCAGTTCATTCCTGTTTCTGAAGCTAAGCGGCGGCCAGCAACTACTGTCGTTGAACGCATCAAGAAACCTAAAAAATAGGAGTGACTAATCATGACAGTTAAACATTTGCCTACCAACGAAGTTCATTCTGGCACGAAAGGTGGAAAAACAGCTTGCGGTTTTGATACCAAAGAACATCCATCGCATTGGGTTAATTCTTCAGGTCCCATTACTTGTGACAAAAATGGATGTAAACGTTAGTATTTAGTTAAGGTTTTCCCCCAAGGGATTGGGGGCTCCTGTGAAAATATTATGGGCTAAGAAACCCTATTTTTATCACAATGTATTTGGTGAGTTTTCTTCTCCAAGATTCGATACTTATTTTCTTGAGATTGCGATATTATCTTTTACGGCGTGAAGTTCATGTAAGCCTGTTTTGTACTTTCGTTTTTTTTAATGTGTGGTCAGTGGCCATGCTCGTCAATAAGCGACTTTCTTTGACTTAACTCAGGTATAAGATTTGCGCACTCCTTGAAAACTTCTAGAGATACATCAAACATCCTTGATGACATAATTATAATTTTTTCCTGATTTCCTCCCTTTTCTGATTGATAATTTATTCCCGTTTCTTGAAGATTACCCCATGCGCATATTTTACCGTAGAAGTTATCTATTATAAGGTTTTTAAATTTTTCAATATTAATGTTTACGTTGTGGTACTTTAATATGCTGTCCTGCATGAATATTTCTTGCCACTTATCCAATAGTTTATCTTTATGCTTTTGTGCTGAAACTAGGTGAGTGATTATGTGATGATTTTTTGATTCTTCCTCTGCTGAGCTTTTAGCACTGTAGACTGAAATTGAAAGGTTGTGTGCTATTAGTGCTGCCTCTTTTAGATATTCCGCCATTTCATTCATGGCTTTAAGCTTGTCATTAATCGCTGCTGTTTCTCTTTGAGCTTTTATGTTGTTTTTGTGTGATGTTTCCAATTGATTTATGGCCATTTTCATGGCGATAAACCAACCAGCTATAGTTATTCCTGATGATATTAATATTTCTGCTGCTTTCCAGTTGTCTATGTTTATGTATAGTGAATTCCAGTGGTATATAGTCAAAAACATCAACGTGGATATCCCTAATCCTATGACTCCTAGTATTCCTCCTACAAAAAAATCGAACCTTTTCATTGCGTTTTTGTATCTCTTTCATTCATGCATCTAATTACAGATGGGTCGATGGATTTTTTCTCTCCCATGCACTCCTGAAGTGATTTTTTGTCTTGGGTGTAGCTATCCAGGGCACGGTAGGTTCCAACTCTGGTCGCCCATTCTTTTCCTTCGGGTGCGGGTTTATATGATGATTTTCTCTCTTTGCTTTCTTTCTTGCTCTGATGATTTTGTATGGTAAGTCGCTTAGGGATTGTTTGGTTTTTTGTAGCCCCTGAATTGCCCTTTTTCCGTAGATCAAAAATCTCGCGGTTGCGATCTTCGGCTATTAGCTTCAGGTGCTTATTCTCGTTTTTGAGTTCTGCTAGTTCGGCCTGTGTCTGTCTCAGTTGGTAATACAGCCCTGTGCACCCCAAAATGAGCAGTAACCCAAAGCTAGTGGCGAGAATCGTCCAAAGCTTTGAGGGTGGGTAGAGTTGTTCTTGATTTTCGGGTTCTAGCTTGTTGCTTGGTGTATTTCCCCATTCCATACTGCTAGTCCTTTGAGAGCTTCCTTCTTCCTTTATGTTATTTGATTTTGCTTTGTTCTATCCTTTCCCGAACTTCTGTTCTGAGTATCTTAATATCTTTGGGGGCCTCTATCCCTAATATTACCTGTTTGCCTTCAATACTCATGATTTTTAGTTTTACTGGTTCGCGGTCAATTTCAATAATTACTGATTCGCCTAATCTTCTGCTGAGTATCATCATTTTCAACTTCCTTGTATTAGTGTTTGCTTTCTCCGTTGGCTAACGGTTATTTATTATTATGCCCATCCAGCGTTGTGCTGCCCTGGCCGCTATGCTCCGGCCTTCCCTTGTGTTTTTAGCTCTTCTCGGGCTTTTTTTGTACCTGGGCTTATTTGACCTGCTTCGGGCATTTCATCGCCAAACGCTACCCATAGTCTGTACTCGGGCCACGCTTTACCGACTAGCTCTATTTCTTCGCTTTTAATCTTTCCACGGTCGTTCATCAGATTGTGCCACCTGGAATATTTCATTCCGGTTTTATCTGCTAGCTCTTCCCGCGAAAGTCCTTCCAGCTCGCATAGAGATTTAATTCTAAGAACTACATCTTCCATAGTGAATCAATATAAAAAATGACATGCAATATATTGCATGTAAAATAATACATGCGATAATGTGCATGTAGACCAATTAAACAAGTTTCATTGTGGCGCAACGTGGTTCAAAAGCCAAGCCAAATGAAAAAGCATAGAAGGGGATAGCAATGACGATTTTGAAAGGGTGTGTATTCAAAACCACTGACGGTTCGAACTGGGTAATTCGCTTTAATGCCGAGTCCTGCCGCTTCTCTGTAAAGCCCAATACAACCGCTGCTGTACCTGCCGTATTCGCCACGCACTCAAGCCCGTTTACCCACGTTTGCGCTACAGGAAATGCCAGCGTTTATGTAGGGTCGCTAACCCTGAATACCCCAGTCGATGAAGCCGTAAAAGTCGCTGACTACATCAATGACCACAAAGGGGCGGCCGCATGATCTCCCCGAATCAGCCCATTAATTTATCCGTGCTGCCGCCGGTTAGCTCTCAAGAGCAATTCGCCCAATGGCTTGGCACCACGCCAGACACTGTGCGCGGCTGGGTAGAAAACAGCACCATTCCCCACGTCAAGATCGGCCGCCAGCGCTTCATCAACATCACACGTCTGGTCGATCAAATCCGCGAGGGCAAAACCATATTCAGCCGCGGGGACTTTTCCGATGCTGATTAACATCACCATTGCCTCTATTTATTTTTCTGCTGGCTTTCTGACTGGCTGCATTTTTTGGGTGGTTAGAAATGGCCGCTAAAAATCATTACCTATCGATTTTAATTGTTGCTTGCAGTGCCCCCAGGGCACAAGGCCGCGTGAGCGGGGCCAGTGTGGGCGACAGTGACGCATTAGCGCTCACGTCTGCTGCGCAGATCGTCCACACGGTAAACCCAGCACCTGTGGCTAAAGCGAAGTTCTTACCCTTGGCAATCCGTGCCTGCTTGCCCCGTATTTACCCTGACGCGGGGCTTTTTTATTCCGAACACTTACGCGAATCGCCGGCGCGTGAGTTGAAAAGTAAACCGGCTGTTAAACCCTAAAGGTGAACACTATGAACCAAGTACTTAACGTTGAACTGTACGGCGCCTCACTAGCAGATGTTGACGGCCGCCAATACGCATCGCTCTACATCGGCCAGACGGTTGAGGACGAAAAAGAAGAGGGTGCAAAAGGCATTGTGATTATGAAAATGCCCTGTGACCCCGATGTATACCACGCACTAAACGCGCCCAAATACCCCGCACCGGTTCAAGCGCATGTACGCCTGAAAAAAGCCGCTGGCGGAAAGCTGGGCCAGCACTGCGTAAAAGTCGCCCCCGCGCCGACTCAATCATCCAGCGCGAGCAAGTAAACCATGTTTCAGGTCGTGTGCCCCAGTGAGCCAACTATGACGCAGTCGCAGTCTGGCGAGCTGGTGCAATCGACCTGCCCAGGGGGTTGGCAGATCATCGAAACCGACCCCACCACGATTGCTGAGCTAGTCGGACTTTTACAGTTCGATCTTGGCACCTTCTCCAGCCTGCTGGGGACATGCATTGTGCTTTTTATCATGGGGCACAGTGCAGGGCATGTCGCCCGAAACCTTAACCGCGTTTAACTCTACTGAGGATTATCACTATGAAAAATGCATTCACTCTGTTGAAAAGCAAAACCGCCAAAGCCGCTGCTGTTGTGACCGGTGCCCTGGCGTCAACCGCAACCTTCGCCCAAGAAACCGGCATTTCATCTGCCATCAGCGCTGCTGAAACCGAGGGCGTTAGCTCTGTAACTCTGGCCGTAGGTGCGGTAATCGCCGTGGCCGCTGTTGCAATGGGCTTCTCCATCATTCGCGGCATCATCAGCCGTTAATAGGTGGGCACATGCTGATCACGGTCTGTGTGGTTATTTTGATTTGGTTCTCTTTTCTTTTCGGTTTCTACACAGGCCGTATCAGCTAGCAAGGCCCTTCGGGGCCTTTTTTAATCCAGCGAATTTCAATGGTTTAAACCATGAGAAAAATACTATTACTAATCACCGTATTGTTTGCAGCTGTTTTTACAATGCCTGCTTGGTCAGAATCTTTATCTGAGGGCGCACTTATTGAATGGACAGCGTGGAGGGAAACCGCTGGCTGGCGGGCTAAAGGGGATGAGGGTTCAAGATATAATGATTTAAAAGCGAAGTGCGGTTCAGAGCATCTCGGCGTAATTTATCAATGTCAATTTACAGAGCACCAATCAAACCCCGACTATTACGCCCCATTTATTACCGCACTGAAGTGTGATTTATCCATCCTCGAAAACTACGAAACCGATCCATTTACATACATTAAGTTTCTAGGTGCAGATTGGGAGAGTCAGGTTTGTAGAGCAAGTGTGGTAAACATATGCTCTGACTCACAAGGTCAATCGGTAGATAACGTTCATGACGTAAACGGTTCAATGTGTTCAGGCGCTTGTGAAGCTACCGAAACTGAAATTCCAGGTCTCTATGAATTAACTGGTGCTGGTGGAGCCTGTCAAAATCAAGACCAAGGCTCATCTAGCAGTAGCGGTCAGTCAAGCAGCGATTCCGGAAGCAATAGTTCCGACGGTGGTGATGGTGGCGGTGGCGGTAATTCTTCAGATGGCGGCGAAACCGGTGGCTCTAGTTCTTCATCTGGCCAAAATTCATCTAGCTCCTCAAGCGATTGTGGTTTTGATACAAACTGTGACGGCACCATAGATGGTGATGACTATGACTACATTGATGAAGACGGTTGCTATGTAGGCCACGATACAACCCGTTATTGTCAAGATCAGGGCACGTCTGGCCCTGACGATATACCCAACAATTGTTTTGCCGCTAATGGTCAAGTGTTCTGTCCCGACATTGATGGTGACGGTGAAGGCGATGGTGGGGAAGGTGAGGGCGATGGCTCCACCAGTTCTGCCGGTTCAAGCTCTAGCTCTGATTCAAACTCTTCCGATTCTTCCAGTTCAGACCCTACTGCAAACGGCGGCGATTCTTGCGGCTCACCTCCAACTTGTGAAGGCGATGATGTAGGTTGTGCGAACCTATTCCAACTCTATTACCAGCGCTGCCCCGATGTGCCCGAAACCGATGTCACCGTGGGCGAATACGACGGTGAGGCCGATCACACCTTAGACATTGGCGAGCGCTTGCAGCAGGCCAAAGATGAGTTTCAAAGCACATTTGACACCGTCGCCGCCGATTTAAAAAGCCACCTTTCGTTATCCGTCTCCGGTTCAGGTGGCGACCTTCCGTGTGAATCCATCGAGATTAAGGGCAAAACCTTAGAAACCGGCGTCTGTGTCCAGGAAGAGTTCTGGTCAATGATTCGGGGCCTATTGGTTGCAGCGGCTTCCTTAATCGCGGCTTACATCATTCTCGTGCCTAAGGGGTAAACCATGGACATTTTTAAAGAGATTGGCGAGCTAATTAACAGCGTTAAAGAGTGGGTCGTTCAATTACCCGACATGATAGACCAGCTTATGGAGCGGTTTATTGTGTGGGGGATTACGTCTTATTTCGAAATGAAGCGCGACACCTTGGAATTTGTGTATTACAACATCGGTCAGCCTGTATTAACCAACTTGAATCTGTCCGATCAAATCAGTACCGCACTCTCTGGTATCAACCCGCAAATCTCGGCAGTGCTGGCCTATGCCGGTGCGTTTGAATCACTCAACATCATTCTATCGGCCTACGTCACACGCTTTGTACTGGCCTTTATTCCCTGGGCGTAAATCATGACGGCTGTTGTTCATCACGGCCCGCCTGGGTCATATAAAACCTTCGCCCTGGTACAGCGGATTATTATTCCTGAGTTGATTAAGGGCCGTACCGTGGTAACCAATGTACGCGGTGTCGATCTTGACGCAATCGCCACACAGTACGGTGTAGAGCTGCCCCAGGAGTCTCGCCTGATTTATGTTGAGCCTGACATTGCCGGTTACAAACACATTGCGCGCTTCTTTCACTGGGTGCCCCTGGGTGCGCTCATTGTTATGGACGAAGGCCAGCGCGTTTACCCCACACGCGAGCGCACCCTAACGCACCTAGACCAAGACCCTGACAACGCCTTTAAAGACGAAAGCGGCGAAGTGCAGACCGACTCAGACGGCAAACCCATCTACCGCCCATACAACATTGAAAATGCCCTTGACCAGCACAGGCATTACAACTGGGACATTTACATCAGCACCACCAACATCGGCAAGATACACGGTGAAATTCGCAAAGTGGTCGAGTGGGCATACAGGCACCGCAATAACTCAGGCCTTTTACCCTGGTACAAAAACACCTGGACGGAATTTAGACATGACGCAGAGCAATCAGGAAAGTCCATCAGTCACTATTCAGGCACCCCGAAAAAATACAAGGCCCAGTCAAAAGCCTTTGCATGCTACAAATCTACCGCTACGGGAAAAGCTAAAGAATCTGCTGAAAATATTTCGATCTTTCGAGACCCTAAAGTTCGCATGTTACTTGGGGTTATTGTCTGCGCTCTCGTTTATATCTCGATTGTTGGATATCAAAAGTATCAAGATATTCAGGCGCGTACTGCTCCGGCTAAGCGCGACTCTACTGCGAACCGGCAAACTGTCCCTATGGTACCTACTCAAGGTGATAGCACGAATACTGGCGTGGGCCATCATCTTCGCGGTTCTCAGCTTTCTGGTTCGGTCTTGCCTCGTTTCAATGGCGTAAACACCCTGGGCAATGGTGCCAGACTGTATTTCACTGGCTCGGTAAACCGTAAGTTATGGTTCTCACTCGTTCTGTGTGAAGACGGCCCCGCCTGTGAAATACCGCTAAAGTCCGATGATTTAGAGCTGGTGGGCTATGACGTTCTAAGAAGCACCCAATCGTTCGTACAGCTTGAACACACCGAAACCGGTGAGATTGTGATCGCCTCACAAAAACCCGCTGATACGCGGCCTTACACCGCCCCTGAGCGAAGCCGAGGCAACGACCAGCAGTTTCAGCCACCCGTTGAATATGTCTCGCCCGATGGCGATGTGTTTAAACCCAGGCCGGTGACATTGTGATGAAGGCATCAGCGGTAGTCGGTTGCGCGATTGGATTTCGGACGCTGCGTGCGCTGCGCAGCTATGCAAGCAAAAGCGCGCAGCGTCCGAAATTCCACCGGCTAACGTCTCTGTAACACGTTAATAAAAAGGGGAGTGCTACCCCACACAGAAACACGAAACACCACAAACAGTAAGAAAAGAGGGTAATTAAATGCGATATGAAAATAAGCGTTGGCACCGTGAAGGTTCGGTTTTTATGATGGAAAATCAGACCGTCAACCTGTCCAATCTTCGTTACCTACACTCCGGCGTTGATACGGTCAAACAGCTGTACAACTGCTTACTGCGTCCTGATGTGCTGTTAGACCTGCAAACTGCCTATGACAGCACTGACCAATTTTTCACCATCGGGGGTATTGATTGGCTGATTACCCGCTCGAGTAAGGCCAGTGGCTATCAGTTCATCCTGAAAAACCTAGATTTAGGCTTCGTGGTGTTGCTCAAATCCTTTTACGCTGAGGCCGATCTGTCAGGCTCACACCTGAAAATAGAAGTCACCCCGCAAACCATAGCGCAGTACAGCCCAGATGCCCTGACAGCCGAAATAGACCGTATTGCACGCCTGTTCTGCGTCCAGCTCGTACACGCCGGGGTATCAGTGCACATTGCCACCGATGTAAAAGGGTTAATCATTCCCCAGGACTTCGAAGCGCGATTGGTCGCCAAGGCAAAACGCCAGTACAAATTTAACTCAATCAGCAATGCCCAGTTATCGCTCAATGAAACCGCTGTTATCTACGGGGCTGGCCAGTCCTATACCTTCGGGTCTGCCGGTGCATTGCAGTTCTGCGTGTACGACAAAACCGCTGAGGCGATCAAAAGCGATAAGATTGGCTTTTGGGAAGAGGTCTGGTCAAGGGTGCCCAGGGCTGATTTTGACGGCGACTTCTCCACCGATGCACCGGTATCAGAATACGAGCAGGGCGACACCGTACACCGCATAGAGGCGCGTTTTCACCATTCCGTGATTAACCAGTTCAGCTACGGCACAAAAGACGCTGAGGGCCGTTCTATTCGCATCAAAAACTACGCTGATTTAGTGCCCCACCTAACCGCGCTCTGGCAATACGCGCTCAATAACTTCCGCCTGCAACACTCCACCAGCTACATAGACCCCATTTGGCAGTCTCTTATCGAAGATGTGCAGTACTTTTGCCCCTCGCCAGACCTGCTATACAAACGCGCGCCCAAGCCGCCCAGTGAAAGCTCACGCCGCAATGTTGCCTTTTGGTTGGGTAATCAAATCAAGCTCTATTCTCGTGGTCGCTTTAAGCCTGAATACGTTGTCTCCAGGCTTCTACACTCGGGTTTAGATGCAGACTTGGCCCATTACTTTAACGTGCCCCTTTATGGTGAATCTGAGGGCTTATATTCGGTGCTGTTAGAGTTCGTTAAAGACAAGATGCAAGGTCATATTCTATCGGGTGTTGCTGCATGATTAAGAAACTACCCGATGGCCGTTATCGCCTGGATTTTTACCCGTATGGCTCGGAAGGTACCCGCATTGTTCGTGTTCGCAATACACGCAAAGAGTGCAAGCTCATTGAAGCGGATTACTTAAACCGGCAACCACAAGCCGACCCCAAGAACGATAAAAGGCGATTATCTGAGCTGGTAGACCTTTGGTACAAGATGCACGGTAGAACCCTTAAAGATCATAAATACAGGCTTTCCAGAACCCAGGCTGTAGTGCAAAGGCTTCGTGACCCCAGGGTGTGTAATTTCTCAGCCGCACAATTTGCAGATTATCGGGAAAAGCGATTAAAGGAAGTTTCCACCGTAACTGTCAACCATGAGACTCGGTATCTACGGGCTGTATTCTCTGAGCTGATACGCCTGGACTTATACATGGGCCAAAACCCCATGAGCAAAATCAGGACGTTTAAAGAGCAAGAGCGCGAACTGTCATACCTGACCGCTGAGCAAATCGAGATACTGTTAAACGCCTGTGACCAATCAACCAATAATCACTGCGGCCCCGTCGCTCGTTTATGCCTGGCAACCGGTGCCCGATGGAATGAGGGTAACCAACTGCTATCAACGCAACTGCTCGAAGATCGCGTGGTGTTCTCTGGTACCAAGAACGGCAAGGTAAGAGTAATACCCATAAAACCTGAGCTATCAGCGTACCTAAGAGGATTAGCATTCCCAGTAGGCGGTAAGCTCTTTGCCAATTGCTATTCAGCATTCCGAACCGCTGTCGATCGTTCAGGTATCCGACTACCTCCCGGCCAGCTGTCCCACGTATTACGGCACACCTTCGCAAGCCACTACATGATGAATGGCGGGGATATATTGGTTTTACAGCGGTTGCTAGGGCATTCAGATTTGAAGGTCACGATGAGGTATGCGCATCTGTCGCCACTGTATATGGCAGATGTTCCAAATCTCGCGCCAATGAATGGTAATTTTCTAAATGATCAGAACAACCGGTCTTGATCAAAGTTTTGTCTCAACCAGCCTAACAGCGTCATCAATGGAGTGGATAAACAGTGACTTGGCACCAGATAGTGTCAGGGGGATGTTGTAGTTATCGATGGTCGAACTCACTTTTACCCAGTCTCGTTGGGACATCCCTGAAAACAAGCGCATCGAATAGCAATAGGTTTTGACCCGTATGGGAGGTATGTTTTCGCCGCTGGCGTGCTTTCCTTGGGTAAGGTCTAGAACCTTTTCATAAGTTATCTCGTCATTAAAGAGGCTACTTATGTTCTTGAAAAATACGGCTTTTGCAGTTTGTTCGACTTGAAAATCTTCTAGATAGCTAATGCGCTTTTCCATTTGCTCTTCCCTTGTGTCAATCCAGTGTTCTAACTATTAGTGAGCCTATGTTTATCGTTGAATATTGTGCCAGCTGAATGGCAACTTATAGCATGGCCATGACGGGTTAATTGTTAGAAATTGTTATTGCGATGGATGAGTTTGATAGCGGCCTGTAGATAACTAATCGCCTGGGCAGTGAGATACAGAGCTGAAGCCTGGGTGACTAGAGAGTCTAGAAGCGAGGGAAAAGCAATACAGGAAAAGGGTAGTAATTTATTGGAAAGAAAATAAAAAAGGCTAGCAGATACTAACCTGCCAGCCTTTCTAAATGTGGTAGCTAGGGGCGGACTTGAACCGCCGACCCCAGCATTATGAGTAAATAATCGTTGCTTGAATGCGCAAAATACATGGCAGATATGGTTCTGCCTTTCTCAATTGACAGTAAGTAATATCGCTAAATATTCACCATGTCAAGTATTTTGCTCTATTTGGCCAAATTATAATCATTTTGGCAAACTTAATTTGTTTACTTGCGATCTCATTCTTCCAACCTTTGTCCGAACGTAATTACGCGTCGTTGAAAGTTGGCTGTGTCCCATCAAGCGTTGTATGGTGAAAATATCGGGTTCTTGGTCTTCATTATCTGGATTGCACAAAGCTGTTGCTGTTGTATGTCGTATTCTGTGAGCGCCAATTCTCACACCTGTCCTGGAGGATAATCTACGCATAAAACCAGTAATGTGTTCTCGTCTCATTGCTCTTGGATTCGTCGGATCGGGTTTGTATCGGTTATAAAAAAGACAAACATTAAAAAGTCGATCATCTTTCCATAGCTCTCTTCCAAGATATTCTTGCGATCTTCTTAGTAAGTACTCAATGTCTGGAATTATTTCATCGGCAATCGGAATATCCCATTCTCGATAAGTTTTTGACCCTCTATAGCTGCAGGTCAGGATTCTTTTTTCGAGATTTAAATCGCCGATTTCTATTGAAACTAACTGTCTTCTTCGAATGCCTGTAAAGTATAAAAATCTGATCACGATTAGCCAGAACCAAGCAGGCTGGGGGGCAGAGTCATCAAATTTCAAGTATTCAATGGTTTTCAGAAAAGCATCATTGTCGAGTGTTTTAGGTGGAGCCTGAGGTAGGGGGGCACCCTTTACTTTAGAGAACCAATCCCTTTGCAGATATGCTTCTTCAAACAGCCACTTACTCAGAAGTTTTAGATATCTGAGATACCCGTTATATGTCACCGGCTTAGCAACTTTTAGGGTCTCCGCTCGAAACTTCATAATACTGGTAAAATCTATCTCCTCGATTGATTTTACTCCAGAGCGCTCTTCAAAAAGTCTTGCAACTCTGTTTAAAGTTTCAGCTGTATCTGGCTGGTATATGTTTAACGCTATATATAATTCAGCCGCTTCCGTTACTCGCATATTACTAACTCCTTATATTCCATGTAACTATAAACGGAATACTGTAATATAACTGTAATGTGCATATTTATGCGCCAGCCCTTAGTAAAAATTTGTAGGAATATTGGGGTTCGGTCATACATCCTCTGCTGGCCTCACAAATTTATTGGTCTTAGGTAGCTCTTGTCCTTCACCAAACAGCGCTGAATAAGGCAACAGCCAGCCATTAAGGCGAGCTTGTTTGTTGCCTGTATCTACGGTGTAACGATGGACGTTCTGGTGAGTTAATTTGGTTTTCAAGTTGACCTTGAGCCGTGCGAATCGCTTCTGCAGCTTGGTGTACTCGCTACCGTTCCCCAGACGGGCCTCCTTGACAAAATGCTGGAATATCCGGGGGGATACCAAAAAAACGCCTTCCTCCACAAAATGCAGGCCTGCTTTGGCGTTATTCACAGACAACGTCTTACGGTGAATCCCTTGTTTTACCCAATCCAAAAAAGCCGTACCCACATCGTCGGTCCAATCCAGACTCTTGATATCTGTTGCAGGGCCTAAGTCCTCGGCAGCCTCATAGGAACCTGTGTCAGTGTCAGCTCTATCAGACTTCACAGGTGTTTTCGCCGATACGGGCTCGCCCTCGAAGGCGTCGACTTGATCCTCTTCCAGGGCGGGTTGGGAATCTGGTGCAGTCTCACTCGGTAACGGATCCGCAAACGGATCCGTATCATCCTCGACAGTCTCAGGGGGGCGAGCAGCTTCACTGGCGGGCGCAGCGTCTGCCGACGCATGACGCTCAGCATCGTGTTGTACTGGTGCAGACTCAGCAGATTTAGCCGGCGCTGACCGCGTCCGGCTTGGAGCTGGTGCAGTTTCATTTTGAGGCGCCTTATCGGCGCCGAGCTCACGGATGGTTCCCTCAAACGGCTGCGGCAGCCTCACGGCGCGCCAAAGCAGTCTCGTTTTGAATTTGAGGCAGGTAAACGTATGGCTAAAGCGTCCTTGGGCATGCTCGATGGATATCTTGAAGACGGCTCCGCCGTCGTCATTCTCAATGGCAAACCCATGCTCCTGCAGCACGTTATAAATTCTCACAGGATCCTGAGGCATCCCCGATGTGCCGGTGTCCTCAAAGCTGCTGATCAGCTTCATGGCCAGCGGCCGGCACACAAAGTACGTGTACTCACCGGTCACCCAGGCCATCCCACCATCCTGGTTGTACTTGATCTCACGCTGATCAATGAGCTGTCGCAGCCTCTTGATCATACGATCGGCCAGCGAATCACCGGCACCCGGTAGCCGGGATGCCGGCTTTTTGATATCCAGATTCTTCGCGGTGCTGCGCCTATCGGCCTGGATGGCGATATCGGCGATCACCTGGCTTTCATACTCCTCCCCCCACAGATAGTTAATAACCTGATCCAATATCTCGGGGTGTTGTGTCAACCAAGCCCTGGCAGGCTTGGGGATCAAAGTGCCAAACATGGTAAGACTGAGTCGCTGGTGGCTCTTGTAAGCCACATCATTGAACGCTATCGCGTAGGACACGGCGTCAGTATCAATCAGGCAACCATCCTGAGGTGTCCAGAATCCAGTCCGACCTCCCGAGTAGGTCGGTACCAACTGGATTCGCCGAAACAGCTTTCCAATATCGTGAAGGAGGCAGGCGATAAAGAGACCATAGGTCCAGATGTGCTCCTGGGCGGCGATCTCTTCGGGAGAGCCGCCGAGCGGTAGCTGATAGCTGCGGCGGATATGCAGCGCGTTCTCGATCACTTCGAGCGTATGCTGTAACAGGCCTCCAGGACCTGAGTGATGGTTATTCTCTGAGGCTGGTGCAAGTTGACTGCAAAGCGCAAAAGCGTAAGTTGGCTGTCGATAGAGGGTATCGAAATGCTCTTCGCTTAATCCGACCAGGCGATACATACCGCTCAGCGTTGCGTCATAGCCGACGTACTCCAGAAGCTCGCGCGCAGTGAGTATGGGTAATGCGGTCATATCGAGCTGTGACGCTCGAAGTTCGACTTGAGGCTGGGCGGGATCGGGCGTGAATACCTTACCCAATAGGCGTTTAATCATACGCAGTGTGCTTCAGCCCACTTGCGTATCATATCTTGCGCTGGGTGGGCATTGGCGGCGGTGTACTCTCGGATGGAACCCTGACCTGATTTAAATGCTTTAAAGCTTTCCTGTAGCGGGTTCCAAAACTGAGGATTGCCAGAAGGATTAAACGCTCGGTGTGTCCAGCATTCGAGCTCGGACAACCGACGCTGAAATAAGCGTTCCAACGGGAGGCTGTCGGATTTATTGTTTAGAGATACCAGATCCCACAGTACCAGCTCTATTTCAGAGCCGATGTTTTCACCATCGAGGCTCACGCCCTCGAATGCCTCGCAGAGCTGCTGCAAAGGCTGAAGCCATTTTGGCTTCCCCAGTTTTGAGAGTGCTTCCGTGACTGAATGCTCCCAGTGAGACTGTGTCATAACGAACCCTTTATCGTTTGCGGTTACCCTTAGCCCCGCAGGGCCATTTTCCCTTATTGATCCATTGCCCCCTTATGCCCCTTTGGCCGCCCCGGTCATCCACGGACTTTAGTGGATGACCGGGGCGCCTTTTTTGATAGACGCCATTAACCATTCGGGCATAGCCCGCTTTTTAGCGTTTTCCTTTCCTTATTTCAGCAATCAATTTGTACAGCCCTTGTGCAGTTTGATTGATGCGAAATCCGTCACGGTCAGTATTCTCAGCCGTATGAGTAACCAACACCCCATAGAATCGCTAATGCGACCACCGGTAGAGCTTTCTTCGAGTCTCGCCTATGCCTGTGGTGCAGGCCTCGCGGTGATGAGCCCCGGCATGTTATTAACCGTGCCGTCTGTGGCGTATTCGCTGGCCGCTTTCTGTGGGTATCGTTTTTGTACTCGAACCGCTTCCGCCGTTCAGCTTATGAAGTATCAGCATGGATTGACGGTATTGCCGTGGTGGGAGATCAGCAGCACCGAGATTCCGTGCAGCAAAAAAGACTTATTTCTGGGAAAAGGTTTTGAGTGGGAAGCCATTCATACCCAGCGCCACCACGATTGTAAGCAACCCGAAAATCGTCACATCGTTAAACGCTATTCCTCACCGGGATACAAACGCGCACGTCAAATCGAATCCGCCTTTAAGCGTTCGCCATTAACTACGGGTCTTGGCAATTTGCTGGGCAGTACCCACTGGGTTAATCCTTGGTCGCCCGTCAATTTAGATTTAGGTGGTGATACCACCACGCACGGTGTTGGTCTGTGGGAAGGTGAATACGATATCACCGAGCCTCAAAGTGAGCGCGTTGCGCATAAATTTGTCGTGGGTACCACTCGCGTAGGTAAGACACGACTATGCGAAGTGCTGGTCACTCAGGACATACACAACGACGATGTCGTGATTGTCTTTGACCCGAAAGGCGATGCCGAATTGCTGATTCGCATGTGGGCCGAATCGGTCAAAGCCGGACGTGAACACCAGTTCTATATGTTCCACCTTGGCTACCCGGACGTTTCTTGTCGCTATAACCCGGTAGGCTCCTTTGGGCGTATTACTGAACCAGCCAGTCGAATTGCTAGCCAGTTACCGGGTGAAGGTAATAGCGCAGCCTTCCGTGAATTTGCTTGGCGCTATGTGAATGTGATCAGCCGCGCCGGTACCGAACTCGGTAAACGCCTCTCCTATGAGTTCTATTTACAATACGGCGCTGATATTGACCCGCTTCTGTATGAATACCTGCAAGCAGTCTTTAAGAAAAATGAAGCCGAGTTCCCAAAATGGAAAAAGGACATTGAAAAAGTCGAAGAGTCAGATCGAAAGCCTGATCGCAGTATGTCAGCGCGAGATCGTAAGGCATGGGCAGCTGTGGTCGTCTACAAAGAATACGGCCTATACGATGAAGTCGCCCACGCCCTGATCAAGACCTTTGAGTATGAGAAATCT
This sequence comes from Gilvimarinus sp. DA14, assembly GCF_024204685.1. NCBI lineage: Bacteria > Pseudomonadati > Pseudomonadota > Gammaproteobacteria > Cellvibrionales > Cellvibrionaceae > Gilvimarinus > Gilvimarinus sp. DA14. The sequence goes on along the minus strand of NZ_CP100350.1, from coordinate 1,250,253 downwards.
TTCTACGACAAATTGGTCGCGTCTCTTTTCCCGCTATTGGAAAAACTCTGTGCTGGTAAAACGGGCCAGCTGCTGTCGCCCGATTATCTCGACCTGGAAGACAAGCGACCAATCATCGACTGGAAGTCGATCATTCGCCAAGGCGGCATTGTGTATATCGGCCTCGATGCGCTAAGCGACGCGGAAGTCGCAAGCGCTGTGGGCAGTTCCATGTTTGCTGATTTGACTTCTACTGCGGGCTCTATTTACAAATTTGGATCAGATCAAGGCTTGCTGAAAGTCGAAGGCCGCAATGGCAAGAAGCGCAAGGTTTGTCTTCACCTGGATGAATTCAACGAGCTCGTGGGTAAAGAGTTTGTGCCGATGGCCAACAAGGCCGGCGGCGCCGGGTTCCAGTTGACCGCGTATACCCAAACCATGAGCGATATTATCGTTCGGTTTGGCGATACCGCTAAAGCCGCTCAGGTAATTGGTAACTTGGGCTCTATCATTATGCTGCGCGTGAAAGAGCTCGCCACGGCTGAACTGCTGACCGAGCAATTGCCTGATGTGGATGTGCATACACTTGGCCTCCGTAGTGGCGCGACCGACAGTCCAGCCTCTGAAGAGGTGGACTTTGTTTCATCCACACAGCAGCACATTGGTACTCAACGAGTACCGTTGTTGCACCCTGGTGATGTAACACGCTTACCCAAAGGCCAAGCCTTTGCCCTGGTGGGCAGTCGTCTTTACAAGATTCGCCTTCCCATTCTCAACGATGAAAAATCGTTGCCCTCGGATCTCTCATTTGTCACCAATGAGATGCGCAAGCAGTACGCCGCGAAGAACTCCGAAGGCTGGCACAAAATGCCAGCACGGTGGGCGGAGGTCGCATGACACGCACTCAGCGCATAGACAGACAAGATACCGGCCGAGAAACCATACTCGGTAGCACCATCTCACAAGTTGCCTCTCTGGTCTCTTGGTTTCTGTTTGCGGTGTTTATCTCCATCGTCATCGAGTGGATTGGCATGCTGGCCGGTTGGTGGGATAAGACCCACGCGAGACACATGCTCACCGAAGAGATCGGCTATCTCTCGCACATCGATCAGAACGCACTTCTAAAACTTCACCCAGTGCAATTGGCTGACAAGGCCATTACGTGGGTGAACGAAGCGTACAGTTTTATTGGTTTGCCCAAAGCGCTGAATCTTCTCTCTCAGTACATGGGATGGCTTGCCATAGGGATCAGCAGTGCCATTGATATCACCTACACGCTGGTTATTCGTCTGGCTGTGGTGTTGCTCGCACTACCGGCCTTCATCCTTTGGGGCCTCTTAGGCCTCGTTGATGGATTGGTCGCTCGCGACATCCGAAAAGCCTGTGGTGGTGTGGAATCATCCTTTGTGTATCACCGAGTAAAAGATTGGATAAAACCGGCCATCGGGTTGAGCTCTGGCTTGTACCTGACGCTTCCTTTCTCAATCAATCCAGCGCTCTTTTTCATCGTGCCACAGCTGCTTTTCTTCACGTTCGTGTATTACACCGCGTCAACGTTCAAGAAGTTTATTTAGGGGATCGTATGCAATCGACTACTGACTCAAGTTTGCCAAACATAGAGCATTCGGATGAACCCCGAGAGCCTATCGCTGATAACCGCTCTTCAATGCCATCGTGGTTCAAACTCGGCTTGGCATCAATATTGATATTGGTGCTAGTGGCATTCGTAGGCTTTGTGGTTTTCCTTCCAGAAGCCAAACAAGAAGTCGTCGAGGATCAGTCAACACCGCCTGTAGAGAAAATATCACTACCCGAACCGCCCATCGACATTCAACGTAAAACGGCCGACAACGTCGACCCCGATATTACGTCTTCGCTGTTACAGGTGGAGTCCTCTGAAGATCTGTATTCCGAGTCCGTTGTGTTGGAAACCAACAGCGCGGTACAGCAAAAGCTTGAGAGTGAGATTGAGTCGGTTAAAAGCTCTGTCGAGCTGATGCAAGGCACCCTGATGGAGATTAAGGCGCAGCTGTCCGACATGCGTGAAGCTGATAACGACAACGCTTCGGATATCAACCATCTACGCCGCTCCTTTCTCGATTTTAAAGAAGAGCACAAGGCGTCGACTCCGATCAAAAATCCAGAGCTACCTTTCTCGGTTGTGGCCATCAAGCAAATGGGCACCTTAGTGCAGGTGTCAGTCTCACACGACGGCCATCGCCGGGATATGGGGCTCAATGGCCGGTGGATGGATTGGAAACTGACCGGTGTCGATCTCACCGGTCGTCGAGTCCAGTTCACCTACAAAGACCAAATCACGCGGTTAACGGTGTCCATATGATCATCCGTGTTTTCGCGATATTGGTGCTTTTGGGAACGGCCTGCCTCTGTCAGGCAGCGCAGACCGAGATCAACGATACCCAGCGTACCGACAGCCTCACCGGCCGCACTCAGGCTGTAAAGCCCTGGCTGCGCTGGGGGTTAACGGAGTTCGAGTGGGCAACCTACCAGGACATCATGCAGGGGCCACGCGGCACCTGGACACCCAATATCAGCCCGGTGTCAGCCCTCGGCCTAAATGCTCAATCTGAGTTAGAGCGGACTCGATACGCCAAAATCGCCGCCAGGCAGGACTGGCAGCGATTGATGAATGAGCGTGCCTGGCACCTCGCATATAAGTCCGCCAAAGAAGAGTATTTCGGTCAACAGATCGCGATGATTGATGTTGAATCGGCGTCGATTTCGAACATTACGGCCAATTCAAAGCTCGTGATGTTTACCGATGAAAACTGTATCCAGGTATGCCAGAAGACGCTGGAATCGGTCATTCAGAATAAAGCCAGTCTCGATATTTACTTTATCGGCAAGATTGAGCGTGAGGACATCATTCAATGGGCAGCCACCCATGCGATTCCGCCGGAGCTCGTGAATGATGCCGGTAAGATCACACTCAATATTGACCGTGGCCTCTTTCAAGCCATGTCGCCCAACAGCGGCGATCTGCCTCAGATTTATGTTCGCGACCCTCGCATGGACGGCGAGCTTATGGAGGTCGAGTTTTGAAATCGATCATCCTGATTATTTCGATCATGCTCAGCTGCCAGGCCTTGGCGGCAGAGAAGACTGTCCCAGAACCGTACTTGGTTGCGGCGAAGCACGCTAATGTCCCAGCGGAACTCTTGTATGCCATCTGTCTCCAGGAGAGTGGCTACAGTCAGTCAGGCGCCTACCACCCTTGGCCGTGGACACTCAACCTCGGTGGCCGTGGCGCCTACTTCGCGGACGCTCAGCAGGCGGCCAAAGCACTGTCCGAGTTTCTGTCCCAGAATCGTTGCAACGTGGACATCGGGCTGTGTCAGATCCACTGGTGTGCCCATGCCCATATGATCAATGATCCATACCTCATCATAAACCCCTACGCCAACATTCAGTATGCGGCAGCCTTACTGCGTTCTGAATACGAACGCTCGGGCGACTGGGTGACCGCCGCCGGTCGCTACCATGCACCCAATAATCCCCGACTTGCAGCGTCGTATCGTGCTCAGGTTCTCTCTAAATGGCAGCCTCTCATCGCAGGGGGTGTCAAATGAAACGTATCGCCACTCTACTGATTGCGCTGCTCTGTCAGGAGACCTTAGGTCAATCCCCCGAAACCATTGCGGATTTCGGTGGTAATCCATTCCTGAAAACACCTGAAATCAAACTGACACCTCCACGCCGAGATGCATACCTAAATGATCATTTTCCGGTTCATACACCCAGTATGAGTCCGGGCAGGATTCGTGGTGGTGATCTGCCATTACCTCATGAAACGGCAAAGCTGCATCCCTCGTTCTTTGTGATGGGGTACGACAACTACTCGGTTCAATGGGTCAGTGCCCACAAACAAAAACTGGTGGAGGCCTCCGCCAAGGGCTTTGTCGTTAATGTGGAATCCGCCGCACAACTGCAGCAGCTGCGTTCCATTCTCAAGCCACTGACTCTTATCGCCGCACCAGGCTCCAGCTTTACCGAGCTCTGGGGCGTTCAACATTACCCTTTCTTTGTTCATCAGGGAGTCCTAACACAATGAAATACCTGGTTCTGACGCTGTTGCTATTGATATCCGGCGCAACGAGTGCGGGCGTCGATCATGTGACTGATCAGGAACGCTTAGCCCTGGAGAAAGTGCTGGTGTATCTGAAAGATGCCCAAGGTCTTGTTTCAAAAGCCAACTCGGTCAGCGCGATCGACACTCGGTTTCCTCTCAATTATCAGGCGCTGAATACGGATCTTGCCGAGATTCGCGATGCATTGGAGCGCCACCTACGGGCACCTTCTCGTTCACCACGCAAGGTGAAGAATCTCGACAGTGATTATCTTCCGCGGGAAGGTTCCGAGGCGGCTATCGAGCAAGATCAGATCATCGGTGTGTTTGTTGAGTAGGCGCCATGCTGGATAAATTTCAAGCCATCTCGGGCTTAGAGCCACTGTACGCCTACATGACGTTTGCCATCATTTTTGGTGGCTTGTTGGCGCTTCTGATTTGGATGGCTTTGGTGGCGGGCTGGCAACGTCGTCAAAAAGGCGAGATGGAAGAAGGCGATGTTCTGAACCTTCTTATCCGATTTTTTGTGCTGTTTTTCTTTTTTATCTGGCTCATAACGCCAGCAATTTCATGAGGGTATCAACATGCAAAACACATTTCTGAATTATCAATCATTCAAACAGTGGATGCGATTAGGAGTCATGGTCGCGTTTACGTTGCTATTGCCGTCCTTGTCCTTTGCTGATGCGCCTTCTTTGCCTGGCTTGGAAATGGATGGCGTTAATACTGACAGTGGTAACCCCCTCGATGTGCTGCTCAACATTTTTAAATACGTGGCCGCCGTTGTGATCTGGATTGCGGTTGCTTATCTGGGTGTGAAAGTTCTCCTCGAAGCCCTCAAAGATATTCGCGATGCCAAAGACGGCGACACCAAATGGGTATCGGCCGGTAAATCGATTGCGGGCGGTGTCATGTTCTTTCTTGTGGCGTTGGCTATTGCCATCTGGATTACCAACCAGTTCTTCAGCTAAGGGGATACCGTGGAGCACTCAGAAATTCAGTTGGCTGATGATCTCACCGATGAACCCGTGGTGTTTATGGGCTGCACCGGCAGTGAGATTTCCGTAGTCGCTGTGGCCTGTGGCGCAATTTCACTGCTCACGGCAGTGATCGTCTTTATCGTGCTTTTCGGTGTGTCATCCAGTTTAGCCATTCTTGCGGGAGCGGTGATTCTTATGGGAGGCACCATAGCATTATCGGTTTTTGTGCTTCGTAAGTTAATGACCAACAAAGAAGAGCGTGGCGACAACTATTACAAAGAGGTCCTTCAGTTGATGCTCAGTGAGTGGGGTATTGGGGATCGAATATTCAACAAAACCGAAAGGTTTCAGCGGGGGCGAAGCTTATGAGCCGTATCCGAAACGCGCTGACCGCGCGTGAGCGATTAAATTGGTATCTGGCCATTGGGTTGGTGTTTCTCGGGCTGCTGTTAACGCACGCGCATTATCGTCTTGCCAATGTTCAGCAGGACTTTCGTATGCACGTTCCGCCAGACCTATCAGAGGGCGCGGTGTTGCGCCCTAACATGCCCGAGCAAGCCAACGTGTACATGTACACCCTCTATATCTGGAAGCAGATTAACGAGTGGCTTGAGAGTGGCCTGGCCGACTACGACAGCAACGTCGATGAAATGAAATGTTATGTATCGGCCGACATGTACAAATGGTTGAAAGACGATGTGAAAAAGCGTCGCACCAATGGTGAGCTATCGCGCACGCGCAGTATTTCTCCTGCAACGTTTTATACCAAGGAACACGTTAAAGCCTTGGGTAACGGCACCTGGTACGTCTGGCTGGATCTTGCCTTGGTCGAGCGCGTTGTCGGGGAGGAAGTGAAAAATGTCGTGATGCGCTATCCCTTGTACGCCTACCGCGACTCACGCTCGTGCAACGAATTTGGCGTTGCCATCGGTGGATTTTTCAATGACCCGGCGCGCATTGGTGTGGGAGGTGAGTTGTGACCCGTATCTTGTTGACCTTCGCACTTCTGTGCTTGTCGGTGGTTACTTGGTCTGACACTCGCTTGGTGTATTCCGGTCACCCGGTGACTATCACGCTCCCGGTTGGTGAAGAGATCCGTGTCTTATTTCCAGAGCCTGTGAGTATCGACATACCCTCTGAACTTCTCAAAAACCTGGAGGCGACTCAGGCCAATCCTTCTGTCGCCTACTTTAAAGCGCTGGAGACAGCGACTCCTGGACGTCTGATTGTGCAGAGCGAGAATCAGGAGCGTGTGTATCTCATCGATATGGAGGCCGCTGAAGACGCGCCGGCGGCAGACTACGTGATTGAGAATCCGTCCTTAGTGGCCAAGTCCACACAAACCGACAGCGAGCCGGCCGGGCTCGAAAATCCGTTTCAGATCGAGCTCACACGCTACGCCGCGCAATCGCTGTACGGTCCGGTGCGACTGGCACCTCATAACCGTGCAATCAAACAGGTTCCGGTGCCTGCGCAGCAAGTGGCCGATCTTATCCGTAGCCGCAATGGTGAATCTTTTTACTATCGCCCGGTCGCTGCCTGGCGTGGATGGAGTCATTACTTAACTGCCGTAGAGGTGATTAATCGATCCCCGTTAAAGGTCTCCCTGGATCCTCGCCTGGTACGCGGCGAATTTGACTCCATCGCCTTTCAGCACAACTGGCTTGGCCCTAAGGGCACCCTGGAGGATCGCACCACGGTCTACCTGATCAGCGATAACCCGCTGCCTCAGGCAGTAGGAGGTCTGTCTTATGGCCAATAAAGTTCGCACCAACCGCATGCCCTGGATGATCGCGGCTATCCTGCTGGTGGTTGTTATCGTGGTCGCGATCAACACCCAAACAAGCTCACCATCGGTGCCGGCGGGATCCAGGGCACCGGATGCGCCGGCGACGCCGACCATTACTGATACAGCTTCTGGCGATACAACCGAAGAGACGCTGCGTACTGTACAGGCGCAATACGGGGATCTTCGCCGGGAGCTTAAGCAGCGTGATGATCAAATCGCGACACTCAAGAAGACGGTAACGGATATGTCCACGGATAAGGGTGAAGAGATTAATTCAGCCCTTTCCGATCAGTTGTCCCAGCTGGAGCAGAAGGTCAACAGCCTGAAGGTCGGCAACTTCTCTATGGACAACCAAGGTGCCGTGCTTAAAAACTTTGGGTTCAACACTCCAGGTTTCGCGAGTGGTTCTGAGGATCCGGTCGATTACAAGATCAATGGCGAAAGTTTTGCCTTCGGCAATACCTCGCCAACTTACGAGCAAACCACCTCGGTAGAAGGTCGACCTTCTTACCGTCGCTTAAAACCGTTAAGCACGGGTTCCGAAGCCCCAAGGCCTTCGCAATCACTGGCCCCCACCGACAGTGACAGTTCACTTCCCCAGCTCAGTAATCCCATGAGCAGCGGTGAGCCCGTGTACACGATTCCGGCCAGAGCGACCTTGTTTGACGCCACGTCCATGACCGCCTTGATCGGCCGTGTGCCCATCGGTGGGCAGGTCCAAGACCCGTTCCCGGTGAAGCTCATTGTGGGCTCGGACAACATGGCCGCAAACGGCCATCAGATCCCCGGCCTTGATGGTGTGATTTTCGATGGCGTTGCCCGTGGTGACTGGTCGCTGTCGTGTGTATCGGTCGAGCTGACCGGGGCTACCTATGTGTTTGACGACGGCACGATCAATCACATGCCGCCCGATAAGACGGTAAGTGCCGACGCTCTCGGAGCCAGCTTTGGTGAAGGCCAGAGCGGTAAGAACATCGGCTATATCTCCGACCGTCAGGGCGTACCCTGCATCGCCGGCAAGCGCATCACCGACGCTTATAAGCAGGCGTCCCTCATGACAATACTGGGTGCTGCCCAAGGCTACTCCAAGTATCGCGCTGACTCATTGCGCACCACCGGTGTGGATGGCGGCACCGTCATCTCCAGTGTCACCGGTGATCGCGGCGAATACGGCGAGTGGGGTTTGGCCGCATCCGGTCTGGATAAAACCATCGATATTTTTGAGGAGCGTTTTCAGGACACCTTTGACGCCATCTATGTAGCACCTGGTCAAGAGGTGGCCATTCACGTTGCTCGCGATCTGCACATCAATCACAACAAAAACGCTCGGAGGGTGAGCTATGAATCCCTGGATTCTCCGAACAGCTTTAATTAGTGGGTTAATGGCTGTGCTGTCAGCCTGTTCGACCATTCCAGAGCCGGAAGACGACGGGCTGGATATGCGCGAAGTCTATGACCAGAAAGTCGGTGGTGGCTCTGCTCAATCACTGCCGCGAGTCGTGGGTGGTCGCGATCTGGTAGAGCCTGACCCGGACTACACCGCGTACACCCGTCAGGTTCAGAATGAAACTGACAACCTGTTTCCGGCACTTCCTAATCCAACGCTGTATCTGTACGTGCGTCCTCGCACTGTCGGGACTGACGGGCTGCCCGTGCCTGGCTATACCGTACCCTTCAAGCTGTGGCCACGGGATATTTACGGTATGCCCGGAGAGGCGCCCACTGCCAACCACAACCTTGGCGGAGGTGCCCCATGAGTGCCAGCGCCTACGATATCCTTAAGCAGCTGTTCCTGGATGGCTCCCCATTCGGTAAGAAAACGGCCACCGATGCCGACCTTGAGGGCGGCTACCGCGACAAAGCGAGCATTAGTGATTTGTTGCCGTGGCTGGGTATTGTCGGTGATGACAATGCTGTGCTGCTGGAGGATGGTTACAGCGTTGCCGGTGTTATTGAGATTAAGCCGATCAGCACCGAAGCGCGCTCCATGGATTACATGATCTCCCAGCGCGATGCGATCCAGCGTGTCCTGACACAGAGCTTCCCCGGTACCGATCGCAGCCCTTGGATCTGCCAGGTATTTGCGTTCCCGGATAAAGCGGAATTCAAACACTTGCCAGATCGGGTGCGCGACTACGCTCATAGTCGCCAGGCGAAACAAGTGGGTGACGTCCACCCCTATACCGATTGGTTCGTGGATAACGTCTTTCGGCCCCACGTTGAGGACATGAGAGCGCCTGAAGGCCTGTTCATTGATTCCTCCAGTGGCAATGAGCTGCCTTGGGGCGGGAACTATCGCCGGGTGTATATGGTGGTTTATCGGCGTTTAAGCCGCGGCATCAAATTGCGCCGCAATATGAATCCGCTCCAGGAGCTGAACACCACCCTCAAGAAATTATCGATGAACCTGCAGGTCGCCGGTATCAAATCGACTCGCCTCAAAGGGGAGACGATTCGGAACTGGCTCTTCCGTTGGTTCCGACCTGCACCTCAACAAACCGGTGGTGATACTGAGGCATTATTGGAATCCAACCGGTATGCCTCCTCGGATGATGTGGGCGAGGATGAACTGGCCACACCGTTCGATTACTCGCTGGCTGATGATGTGGTATCGCCCGATGCCAGATCGGATAAGAAAACCGGTAATTGGTACTTCGACGGACTCCCACACACCGTCCTTCAGGTAGAGCGATTATCGCATCGTCCTGAAATTGGTGTGCTGAGCGCGGAGCGCCAAGTCAGTGACAGCACCATCTGTGTACTGGACCAACTTCCCAGCTCTTCAATTGTGATTATCACATTCGTGATGCCAACACGCAGCGCGATCAAAAAGCATCTGGATATCATGGAAAAGCGCTCAAAGGCGCAAACCGAGGAAGCGGCGGCCGCAAGGCGTGCGATCGAGCACGGCCGCGAGCAGCTGCAGTCAGGCAATCTCATTCTCCCGGTGTCGATCGCCATTGCGCTACGCGCGGATGACGATATCGAACTGGAACATCAAATGGATGAAGTCACCAGCTGGTTGGGTAACAACAGTCTGGAGCTCATCGCCGGTGATGACGATGTCTACCGCTTGGATTCTTACCTGCGGTTCATACCGATGGGTTATGACCACCGCTTGGATCACATCAAGCGGCGCAACCGTTTTATGTACGCCCAGCACCTGGCAAACATCCTGCCGTTCTATGGCCGTGAAACAGGTACAGGTAATCCTTGCCTGCTGTTCTCAAACCGCGGTGGAGAACCCTTTATGGTGGATCCGCTTAACTTGAACGATCGTGCCCGAAACGCGCACTTGTTTTTGTATGGGCCCACCGGTGCAGGTAAGTCCGCCTCCCTGGTCTATCTGCAGATGATCATTATGGCCATCTACCGGCCACGGTTTGTGGTCATGGAAGCGGGTAATAGTTTTGGTTTACTCGCAGAGCTGTTCAAACAGCAAGGTTTAAGCACCGTCGACATCACACTTTCTCCGGGTGTTGCACCCTCGCTGGCGCCTTTCCAGGCCGCGCTGGAATTGGTGGATGCCAATGGCAGCATCATCAAGGCCGAAGACCTGATAGCGGTAGACGCGGACTTGGAGGAAGACGCCGACGACATTGAAGAGGAGCCTACCGAAAAGGTCGAGCGTGACCTTCTTGGTGAATTGCTCATCATCGCTCAGATCATGGTCACCGGCTGTATTGAATCCGAAGAGCGTAAGTTCAGCCGGCAAGATGGTGCCCTCCTGAAGGAGGCCATATTGGCTGCGGCCGTCGAGTGTCGGAAATCCGGCCGCGAGTATCTATTGACTGAGGACGTTATTCGGGCTCTGGATGCCACCAAAGAGAATCGGCAGGAAAAGCGCGGTCGCATCGAGGAGATGGTCGACTCCATGAAGCTTTTCACCGATGGGTTCGCGGGTGAGCTGTTTAACCGTAAAGGTGATGAGCTTCCTGACGCTGACTATATCCGTATTGATCTCGGCATCCTCGCCAGCGGCAATGACACCAAAGACAAGCTCTCCGTCGCTTACATCTCCATTATGAATCAAATCATCGCCAGGGCAAAACGCACCAAAGACGACGGTCGCGACACCATCGCTCTGACCGATGAGGCCCATGTAATCACGACCGAACGCTTACTAGCAAAATACCTGGTAACCCTGGCAAAGCTCTTGGGTCGGCGCGCCGGCGTTTGGCTCTGGATGGCCACCCAGAACATGGAAGATTTTCCCGACGAAGCGGAAAAGATTCTATCCATGTTTGAGTGGTGGTTAGTGCTTTTTGTGAATGCCAAAGAGCTCAAGGAAATCGAGAAATTCAAAACCTTCACATCCGATGAGCGCGACATGCTGCTCAACACTAAAAAAGTTCAGAAAAAGTACACGGAGGGTGTTGTTCTTGGCGACACCATGAAAGGTCTATTTCGCAATGTGCCGCCCGCGCCGTGCCTGCTGCTCGCTGGCACTGAAAAAGAAGAGAAGCGAGAGCGCCGGCTTGTCATGGATGAGTTTGGCTGCACTGAGGTGGAAGCGGCGTTCAAGCTAGCTGACAAGCTTCGTGAAGCCAGAAGGCAATCCGTATTAGAGCATCGATAAAGCTACGTATTTTTGGGGCAGATTAATGGCAATTACCGTTGCATTCAAAGAAACCGAACTTGGCATGCGTCCGTGTCATCCGAGCAATATTTGTCGAGGCGATATTTTTTATCTTGTCGAAGATGGAATAAAGAGGCCGCTTCGAAAGGCAACAGGCAATGCTCAAGAGGTGCCGGGTACCTATCGAGCAAAATGGGACATTCCGAGCATTGAAGCAAAATAAGGAGGTTTGCTGTGGGGCAAACAATAGACGAAACATTCATCAGCTGGCTTCAAGGTGCGGTCGCCAACGACACCGTTGTGATCGGCGCACATGATAGTCCTGTTCATCTCGATAAGGGCGGATTATTTTTAGAGTCTCCTGCCGTATTCAAGATGTATATGCCCAACCGTTGGCTCGATGCACAACACGAGTTTTTATCCTTAGGGTTACATACTCGATGCCCGGTTGAAAAAGGGAATTTCCACGGTCGACACCTCAACGCCACTAAACATGGAACTCTTTCTGTTCGTGTTCATAAAGTAGGTGTTGTTATCCCGTTCCACAACCTTGAAAAGGTCCTTCCCAATTTACCCGCACACCTGGTGCGTAACGAGGTACCTCAATGGGCGTAACGATCAGCAGAGTCGCGATAATGGCTGTTCTTACTCTGACCAGCTGCAGTGCGATTGCGCAAAAGAATGTCTCTGTCGAAGTTTTCTACCGTAGCACTATGCACTCCGAGCCTCAAAGCCGTGTACCAGGCGCCGACATTACGCTCTGGAACCTCGATAAGCCGAAGCTGATTAAGCGCCAGAAACCCTCCATCACGGGCACTGAACGTGTGGTGCGTGAAAAAGTCAGCGACTGGCTCGCCAGTGCCGAGGGTAAAGCTCACCTGGCCGCCGCTCGTGAATCTTATCGAGGCTTTGGCCAAGCCATGCGATATCGAATTAAAAAGGTACCGGCGATTGTCCTGGACGGTCGGCAGGTCGTCTATGGCACGACAAACGTCCGTAAAGCGCTTTTGATTTACCGGGGGAAGCAATGACCGATTCACTTTTAGAAGAGGCGAACGTAAGGGGTGCTGGCCATGTGTAAGTACTTGGTTGCAACATTGATTATGCTGTCGGTGAATGCATCTCGCGCTGACTCCATTGATACGGAAATGCTTTTACAAGCCTCCGTAGACTGTTTCGATTGTATAGACTGGAAGCCCGTTGGAGTCTGTATTTGGATGACGTGCACCCCTTGGGGTTGCGATTTTGATTACTCAATACGTTTTAAAAATTTTGTCCCAGATTTTGTAGTAACTAGCTACAGCAACGAAGAAACACCGTTCGAGGAAATGCAATCTGTCGTTGACTCATCCAATGAAATGTTTGGGTTCGCAGCGGGATTTGCCACAACACAGAGTAAGCACGTCGATCACCTCCGATTCAAAAAAACCGAGGTGTGGGGCAATCCTGGAGTGGCCATCTTTGAGCAAATGCATGATGCGTTCGACGGCATGTTCTGTAAATCAGGAATTACTACTTACAAACCGTACTACATCTGGACGGCCGATTACATCGGCTGGCATATGAACATCCCCGATATGTTCAACCCCAAGAGCTACACCGGTGCTCATGATATGGGTACCACCACGGTTAAATTTGGCAACGTATACCCTCGATGCGGTTGGTCTATCCACCCGGAGGATCCCAAAGCGGCCGCATTGTCGGCTCAGCGGGCGGGCTACATTGTCACCAACCCCAATGACAACACGCGAGTGCGGCTGGAGCCAGAAACCGACTGTGGCGATAAGTGCTGGCCGGCAGAAGAAATTATAGAAAACGATATGACCACTCATAAGTGGCAAATGCTGGTACCCAAGTACCAGACCAAGGGTGAAATTTTCGGTACCAGGTCAGGTTGGTCAAACTTTAAATACGACACTGATGAGCAGTACGCCTGGCTATTGTGGCGTCCGTATTCATGCTGTTCACGCGAGGGGGCGGTATTGATCTTCAGTATTGACCTCACCGAAGGTGAAGCCAGTTCGTTTGACGATGAAGACTTTGACGATCTAATGGAAACCGATGGGGCCGATTTTGGTAGCTCGGGTAGTGGGAGCATGATGTGATCAGTGCATCCGTCGAGTTACAAACCGGTTTGGAGGTGGCCCCCAGGGGTACGGTCACCGGGATAGCTCCCGGCAGGCTATGGATCCGCACCGATCAAGTGCGGTTTAACGGTCCCAGTACTTTAACGACCGCGCTGGGGCGCGGCCGCTCAACACAGTCCTCCTATTCAGAATGTGTTGAGAAGGGTACCAGCAGTGATCCGTACCTTCCTGGCAACCCGCTGGTGCAATACCAGGAAGGGGGCCACCTCCGCTTTTATACCGACCCCGAGGGGCTTATGCAATGAATAAGGCGGCCATTGAAGCGTACCTAAGGCTCGGTATGCGCCACGGTGTGCCTTTGCAGCACACACTGACGCTGATCTGTCATGCCCGCCGAGACCGGCTTAGCGAGCTTACCAAGCGATGTGGGGTGCATAGAAACACGCTGTATAAGGCGCTCGCTGGTGAAACCAAGCCCAGTAAATACCTAGTTCAGACCTTAAGCCAGGAACTAGAGGGTATAAACCCGTGGCACTACGCTCCAGGAGGTACAGATGAAAACCAATAAATTACTTTCCGCACTGATTCTTACAATGGCAGGCGTTAACGTTCTACCTGGTGTAGCGGCGGATATCGATCTCGCCAATGTTGAGATACGGCCGATCGATAATTCTGCTCTGTACTACAACATCGGTGGTGGTGAGCCTTATCTGTTTGCCTATGACCAACGGTATCACCTGAGTCTGGGTGTCGGCATGAGGTGGAGCACGGGCAACGTATGTGCCGGTTTTGATCCTGAAGCATCTATCAAAAACACACTGCGAGATGCCGAACGGAGCTTGTATGGCTACGTGGATGATGTGATCTCCAGCATTCCAACACTGGTCGCAAGTTGGGGGATTTCGCGATTGCAGGAAGCCAATCCAGGTATTTACGATCTGATCACGAAAGGCCTGGTCGACGCGAAGGAAGAATACAATCTGAGTGTTAAATCCTGTGAGGCGATGGTCAACGATGTCTCAAATGGCGAAAACCCGGTCGACGGTTGGGTCTCTATCGGTACTCGCGACAGCTGGAATGAGCAGTCCTCACAACCGGATGCCGGCGCCGCCGAAAAAGAAGTTGAGCGCACGGCCGGCAATGAAGGGATCCAAGGGCCAGACGGTATTCAGCTCGGTGGACGCTGGCAAGAGCCTATTCGTACCGTCGGTGATGTGGTTGGAGCGGGTTACAACCACTTAAACCCAGGCTCGACCGACCCACGAATCGAAAAGTTATGGTCCCACCGTGATGATGCGGTCGATTGGGTGACCAGCGTTGTGGGTGAGAAAGAAGTCAAAGTCTGCAAAAGCTGCTCTCCTAAGCTTAAAACGCAAATTGGTCAAGGCCTCCGAACAAAGATCAAAGAGGAACGTGAAGAGATTGCTCCCGAGCTAGGCACACTGGTAGGCATGTCCAGCCAGCCCACAAAAGATGAGCTCGATGAGATCAGTGCACCTGGCATGGGTATTATGGTTACTGAGGATCTGATTCGAGCATTACGCGAAGAGGAAAATACAGCCGAGCGATCCATATTAGGGGCACGCCTGGCCACTGAATTGGCCCTGGCTAGAACCGTGGAAAAAGCACTGGTGGCTATGGATCTGATCAAGGCTGGCCGGCAGGAGCCAAATGTCGCTGCCAATGCCGAATACCAAAAAGAAGCCGATAAGGTTCTCTCGCGCCTTCAGGCTGAAATCGACGGCATTCTTTATGAGAAAAATGTTAAGCAACAGGTCTTTGCCAAAACAGCTCAGGTTCTTATGGAGCGACGTTCAATTCGCATGCAATCGGGCGATGCCGGAGCAGCTGTAGGCTTTCCCAACTCGCCTGACATTCAGCCGTTCAGCGGTGGGGTAAGAAACTAATGTCTGCATCCACTGGTCGCTGGAAAAAACGTCTGGTTTATTCGGCTTCTACTGTAGCCATCTTGGGGATTCTCGTCGCTCTCGGTTTCTGGATGATCCAATCACCAGAGCGCGCTCAATCATTGGGCACCTTCGCTGAGGCATCTTTTTGGTGGCTTACAGTATCTCGGTGGCTTGCCTATACCCTGCTGATTATTAGTTGGCCGAGAATAAGCCTTTGGCTCGCAAAGTCATTTGTAGAAAGAGAAGATCATCACCAAGTCTTTGACTATGCCATGCGGTGGCGATGGCCATTACTGCGTGTGCTCGTTGTCTATGAGCTGCTTTTTCCGTTTAACATAATTGGTTCACTGGGGAGCTTGGCATGATCGTCAATGACGCTTTTGAGCTCTACACCACCGTCATGGGTTGGCATATCAATAATGGTTTGTTCACGTTAATGATGGGCACCGGGATCATCCTGATCCCATTTGCCTTCATCATCGGTGGCAATATCATCGATGCGAGAAACAACCGAGACAAAGACGATATCGGTGTATCGTTTTTCAATAGAACAGAAATGCAACTCTATGTGGCATTTTTTGTTTTATTGCTTTGCGTCAACCCAATGATCAATCTTTCTGTCAGCAATGTGAGAGCCATGGACACCACCTGTTCACCCGGTGAAGGGGGATCGACACCAGACGTGGAACAGAACGATTACGGTAACACAGGCACCACCTATGACCAGGTGCAAGAACTCGATTTAGGCGGCGATACAATCAAAATACCGGTACTGTGGTACGTATGGGATTATGTAGCATCATCGCTGTCCTTGAGCGCGAAGTCCGCTCTTCCTTGCCAGACCGATATTCGAAGAATCTCTACGGCCGCAACCACATCCCGCATTGAAAATCCTGACCTTGCCGATGAGTTCGGTATGTTTATGCGAGATTGCTGGCGCCCCAGTTTCAATCGCTACCTACGAGAGAAACCAGGATTAGCGACCCATGGTATGGGTACGACAACGCCAGACGATGTGAAATGGGCTGGCAGTCAGATTTTCCTAGCGGGTCAGCCGTACTATCGTCATTTTAGGGCGGAAGAAGGCTTATCCAGTTTTCCCTATGTCGCCTCAAGAGACGAAGCTAAAGCCACTAATGCAATCTTGTCTGACGGTAAGGGTTTCCCGTTCTGTGATGAATGGTGGGAAAGCCCCTATAACGGGCTTCGCGATCGTCTGGTGAGGCATTTCAAAGTCGAGCATTCAGATCTTGCCGAGTTCTGGCCTGAATACGTTCAGTCGCAGATTGACAATGGTGTAACCCCACGACCTACCTATGACGACATGTTGCTTCAGACCATCCTTATGAGTGATCACGATACAGTGCGTATGCAGCAATCGAATCGCTACCCTCGCGATGAATCATGGGGCGATGTAGCCTCAGACGCTGCCCAGCGTGGCGTAGCCGTTGTTGCCGATGCATCCTCTCTCGGCGATCGCAGCAAAGCGCTTATGACTCAAACAGCCGCGCCGATGCTGCGAGCCATTTTACTAATGGTCATTACTTTCTTAATTCCAATTTTATTGACTGCCAGTGGTTACAGTGTCGGGGCTGTTGTGACACTGATGCTGATTAAATTTTCAGTGTATTTCTGGGCCTTCTTATTCGCAGTGGCTGCCTGGATTGATAACTACTTATTGTCTGCCTGGAGTGGCGTAGTCGGTGGTGATTTAAGTCGCTGGATTCTTGTTTCTTCAAACGGTGGAAAAATGGATATGGCGGTATCAGCGCTTAATTTTATTACGCGATGGATGCACATCTTACTCCCAATAATATTTACATCGCTGATGGGAGCGGTGGGCGCTAAAGCTGGAGATGCTAGTTCATCTTTAGCTGGTGTTGGAGCGAATAATGCCGGTAATGCTGCTTCGCGGGCGCCTGCTGATGCCAAAGTTATCGCAAATGCTGGAGTGGGTGTTGGAAAGTCGATTGGAGGAAAACTAACGAAAAACTAACTAGTGAATAATCTGACCAAAAGTAAAAACCGACCAGTTAGTTCATTGATAATAATCGTTCCAACGCTGAGGGTTGTGTCCAGGCTCAAATGGTGCCGGACCAGGGTCGCTAGAATGGTAATCGGAAGTTTCCTCTTTCGCACTTGGCAGAGCGGAGCCAATAGCGAGTAGAGAAGTTATGGCTAGATACAAAACCCGAACCAATGAGCCAAATACGAACCACAGCGCTTTACCCGCCCAGCGAACAGCGGTCGCGGCTTTCCGTGCGAAATCTCGATCTGTGGCAGTGTCTGTGGCTTGCATGGGTAAATCCTCCTGATTGCCCTAACAGTTTAGCCGGTGGTCAATCCGTGTTCAACCACTGCTGTTGCAGTCTCAGTGAAATTGGCGTTTGAAAGAAAAGGTCGCAAGTAAAATCAATGAGTTACGTAATTTACACTAAGTTGACCTGCTTATATTTGCTCCAGAGTTTTCATTGGAACAAACAGTCGCATGGGATCGTCGGTAAATGACTCGAAGAGACCAAAGTGCTGATAGAAGCCTAAAGCGTCTTCGTCCAGGACATCCAAGATTAATCCGTACGCTGGCAACCCGGCTTTGCTCAGCGCCACGGCTTTGCGTAGCGCGTAAACAAGCGTTTTGCTGCCGAGTCCGCACCCTTTATAGCGGTCATCAACAGCCAATCGAGCCATTAACACCACGGGGATCGGATATTGCGGCAGACTCTGTTTAATCGGGATTTTCTCTCTAACAACACTGTTGGTAGCCAGGGTGAAATAGGCCGCTATGGGGGATTTTCCAGAAGCGGCCACTTCTGGCAACACATAAGTGCGGCTCAATCCAAGCTTTCCATGCTTTTCAGAGAAGCGGGACAGGAAGGTGTTCATATCCGGTTTGCCGCAGTCGAACCCCTTGAGGTCGTGCAATGCCTTACTGGCCGGGACAAAATCCTTGGCAAGAGGCAATTAAAATCCCTCTCTGTCCAGCTTTTCAGCAGCTTCGATGATTTTCTTGCTCGGCGCTTTAGCGTCTTCACATGCTTGAACAAAACGATCAAACCGCTCGTTCGTCAGCTGGATTTCACTTTGGGACTTCAGGCGTTCAATAGCGTCGTTGCGGACCAGGTTAGCAAGGTAGTCCGTCAGGCTATAGCCGCTGGCCAATGCAGCTCGCTCCGCCAAAACCTTAAGTTCGGCGGGGAAGCGGGCCTCTATTCGTTCTGTCTTTGTTGCCATAAGAAACCTCCACGATTTGCCACACTATATCATACGGCAGATTGCCGTACAAAAATCAATTTTACCTATGCGAGGAAGCACCA
The DNA here is from genome assembly GCF_024204685.1 of Gilvimarinus sp. DA14. Lineage (NCBI taxonomy): Bacteria > Pseudomonadati > Pseudomonadota > Gammaproteobacteria > Cellvibrionales > Cellvibrionaceae > Gilvimarinus > Gilvimarinus sp. DA14. Next base: position 1,231,528 of record NZ_CP100350.1, on the reverse strand, counting down.
ATGAATCTCGTTATCGTCGAGTCACCCGGTAAAGTCAAAAAGATCAGTCAGATTCTTGGTTCAGGCTGGGAAGTCCAGGCCAGTGTTGGTCATGTTCGGGACCTTCCCGAGAAGGAAATGGGCGTAGAAGCACCAGAATACCGGCCAAAGTACGTGCCCACGACCAGGGGTAAAGATGTTCTGGCCAAACTCAGAAAGGCCGTACAGCGCGCCGATGAGGTGTATCTGGCAACGGATATGGATAGGGAAGGGGAGGCCATTGCCTGGCATCTGCAGCAGGCTCTCAAACTCAAGGAGCCCAAGCGGATTGTCTTCTCAGAGATTACGGCAAAAGCCATCAAAGCAGCGATCAGTAAGCCTGGAAAGATCAATTACCGTCGTGTAGCTGCCCAGGAGGGCCGTCGCGTCCTGGATAGGCTCGTGGGTTACCGGGTATCACCCAAGCTCGGAGATGTGACCAAACAGCGAGGCCTCTCCGCAGGCAGAGTGCAGTCACCGGCCGTGCGCATCGTTGCTGATCGTGAACGAGCCATTCAAGCCTTTGTCACCACAGATCACTATGGTGCACGGTGGAATCTCGGTGGCTGGTTTGCTGACTGGGACGCCAAGCCGTTCCTCCTGGAGGGGCAGGAATACCTGCTTGACCGCTCCCTGGCCGAATGGGTGGCAAATGTCACGGAGGCGTCTGTAATCGCTTGTGAGGAGACTCAGGAGTCCAAGGCACCTCCAGCACCGTTCATCACCTCTACGCTGCAGCAAGCGGCCTCCAGCCGCCTCAAGATGAAGCCGAAGGCCACAATGGCCGCCGCTCAGAAGCTCTACGAACAAGGCCACATCACCTACATGCGAACTGACACACCCAATTTATCAGAGGAGGCGTTCGCACAGATCCAGGATTACGGCCGAGCGAATGGGTTGCCCGTCGTCGATCGTCAACGCACTTGGAAAGCCAAAGGTGACGCCCAGGAGGCGCACGAAGCCGTCCGGCCGACTCACATTGACCTGGTCGAAGCTGGCGAGACCTCGGATCAGCAACAGCTGTATAAGCTGATCTGGCAGCGTACCTTGGCCTCGCAGCTGCAGGCAGCCAAATACGCGGTGCGCACGGTCAAACTCCGTGCCGGCGAGCAGCTGCAGGGTAAGCCCGTCGAATGTGTGACCAAAGGCCGTACCGAGCTCAATCCGGGCTGGAAGACGGTCTATGCCGACGATGCGCCGGCGTCTAAACAAGACCCTGAGGAAGCGGCCAATCCGGTACCCAAGCTGCAGGAGGGCCAGCTGGTCAACATTGCTGAGGGCAAAGTCCTGGATAAGCGTACCAAGCCACCTTCGCGCTTCACCGAGGCACAGCTGATCAAAGAGCTGGAGAAGCAAGGTATTGGCCGACCATCGACCTACGCCGCGATCATGGAGAACATCATGTCCCGCGGATATGTCACTTATGACTCGGCCGGCAAGTACCTTGTACCGACCGATACTGGGTACCTGGTGGTCGACTGCCTGGTCGCCAGTCGTTTCAGTTTTATCGAGCTGGATTTCACAAAGTCCATTGAGGCCCAGCTGGACGAGGTCGCGGAAGGTCGCGCCGGCTACAAGGGTGTGATCGCGACTCTGGATAATCGATTGACCGCCGAGCTCACCAATATGGATACGGTCAAAGTCGAGGTGCCGGCCGGAATGAATCACCCGTGCCCGGAGTGCGGGGAGCAGCTGACTCGCCGCCCGGGTAAATCCAGCAAGAAAGCCTGGTGGGGTTGCTCTGGCTACCCTGAGTGCAAAGTGACTCTGCCAGACAAGAATGGTAAGCCAGGCAAACCTAAAGAACGGGAAGTGTCTGAAACACCTTGCCCGAAATGCGGGAAGGAGCTGGTTCGCCGGAAGAAAGGCGGCAAGTCCGGCTATGACTTTTGGGGTTGTAGTGGATTTCCGAAATGTGATGGGAGGATAAATAATGAGTGATAGGGCTAAACACTGCAGGGCGAGCTGCAGCGTGACGTCTTGCCCATTCGCCTATACGGATGAAAGCGAAATGATACAGAATTATGGGTGCATACCGACGCCCTTTGAGATTCTAGCCATGCGTGTAACTCATGGAAAGACATGGGCATGTCATTCAGAGCCGACAAAGCCCTGCCTTGGAGTACTAAAGGAGCTCAACAGCCTTGGTGTACTTAACAAAATTATTGATACAAAGCTGATTACAGAGCTAGATTCATGGCATCACTTTACTTCTGGAACAGATGAAATACTCGAAGCATGGCTAAAAACTTCAGACAATACAGTCAGATAAGTAATTGTGGAGAAATTCCGGCACCAAGAGAAAATAGCTACTTCAATTCTAATGTGGAGAAATTCCGGTAGTCCGGGTTGTCCTAGAATTAACATGCTAAAGTGCACGTATTCTCTAGCCTCCAGGTCGATGGTCACGCATACTGAGGACGCTATTATGGAGAAATTCCGGTACCAGCCCAGCACAAAAGCACCGGTTTAATGTGGAGAGATTCCGGTATTGCCATCGCGCGCAATCTGGATCTTATTATATTGATCACACAATCAATCTAGAGCTGTAGACCATGCCAAACCAACCTAAGCCCCTCCCTGCGAAGAAACACAACGGCGACAAACATACCTCAAGCCAAAGCGCTGCAGAGGCAATAGCCGAGGCAATAAGAAATCCAACGGCCGAAGATCTAAAGCGGTTTCGGGCTTACATTAAAAACCACTGACCGGATATTTCATCCACTGTCAGCGGCAAATTGACTCGCAAGGTACTCCATCCCCGTCGCCATCGATGGGCAAACCGCACTTAGCCAAGTAAAACTTAGCCTCACTACATGACGCCATCTCGCTACAGGTCCGCTTCTGCCCACAACGGCCATCTATTGGCGCGTTGTTGGTATTCGATCTGGCTTGCCCTGAGCGCCTATCTGCCCGCCATTCCCATGGCGCCTGGACCTGATCAGACTGAAGGGCCCACAGGCCACGCATTGAGGCTTTCGCTTCACTCTCTAGCTCGATTAGACGTTGGTCTGTGAGATATTTTAGATACGCCCAAGCGTAACCCTCAGCGACCATTTCACGGTTTATATTTCTGCCAGCGAGCATGACCACACCGATAGTGCGACCGTACCGGTCTTTCTCTTTCGATAACACCAACACATCCCGGCCGGCAATCTTCTTGGTCAGAGCCTTCTTAGAAGCCCCGCCAAATGGTTGGCTTTTTTCAGGGGCATCGATACCGTCCAATCGTATTTTGGTTTGAGTATTGTTTTCGGAAAGCACTTTTATCGTGTCGCCGTCTGTCACGGACACAACTCGGCCATGAATATTCCGCGCGAGTGCGGCGGGAATCGAAAGTATAAGTACGACGAATACAGTTGCGTTGACTCGCAGCATAGTTGAGGCCAGCAGAATTATTCCAAAAAAATCGTTCGTCTAAATTTTCGTATCGGACGGGTGGCGAGTTTTGACCATTCTAGACCTAAAGAGGAATTGGTGATGCACGACCTGTGTTCCGCGCCAACGGTAAATGCCCTAGCTTATTGGAAGTTTACAATTCATCTTTAGGCATTGATATCATAAAGCGCGTTGTTTCATTCTCCGAAGAGACATTTATCACACCTCCATGGCTCTCTATAATCGTCTTAACGATGGCTAAGCCCAACCCTGACCCTTCTCCTTGATGTTGCCTTGAGGGATCAACCCGATAAAATCGGTCAAAAAGTTTTGGTAGATGTTCAGCAGCAATACTCTGCCCTGAGTTCTCAATGATCAAATGAGCTTTTTGGCCTAGCCGTTCAACGATCACATTGATTGTCCCATTTTCCGGTGTATAACGCAGAGCATTAGATAAAAGGTTAGATATCGCTCGGCGCAGCATTGAACGGTCGGCTTTTACGTGAACATGGTCACCTCTCGCCGCGAGCTTAATATTTTTCTCTTCTGATAATGCCTCGAAAAACTCGAAGATGACCTCGACTTCCTGTCTTAAATCCAACTTCTCCAAATTAGGTTTAAGCAAGCCATTCTCGCTTTGCGCCAACCAAAGCATATCATTAACCATTTTGGTTAACCTTTCATGCTCTTCCAGGTTTGAGTAGAGTAACTCGCGATACTCCTCTAACGTTCTTGCTTTGCCCAAAGCGACTTGAGTTTGTGTCGTCAAGTTCGTAAGTGGTGTGCGCAGCTCATGAGCGATATCAGCTGAAAAGTGAGACAAGCGAGTAAAGCTGTCCTCGAGGTGACTAATCATTTGGTTAAAGGACTCAACCAACGGCTGCAACTCTTTTGGAACAGTGCTTTCGTTTAATCGAATATCCAGCTGATTGGCCTGCACGGAACGAATGGATTCACTTAAAGATCGTAGAGGAGCATGTCCTTGGTGAACTCCATACCAGGCTGCAAGCAATGTAATCACACCAGCCATTGACATTATCAACCATAAGTTTCGGCTAAAGTGCTCGAGAAAATACATATGGAAGTCCATATTAATGGCCGCAGCGATGAGGTAATCCTGTCCGTCAATATTTACCTCTGTCATTGCTCCCCGATATATTTTTTCATCGATATTCCAACTGACGAGATTGTTTGCCTTGATAACCTTAACCGGATTATTGAAAGCAGCTCTGGAGGGAAATACGGCTTCATCTGAACGATAAACCAGTGCATACGATTCATCCCAAACCTGATAATACACACCGTGGTGACCCGACACGGCATGTGGTAACGTGTCAACGGCGTATCGACCAGAAAGAACAGCTTTTTCTAGTGCCTTTTCAACAGCACGACTTATAACAACCAGCTCGTCAGCATCTTGTTCGGCAAAATGTTGTTCAACCGACTCTTGAACGAGGTGGCCGATCGTAATAAGGTTTAGACTGATCGCAAGCGCAACAAACAGCATCACCCTATTATTCAGTGAAAAAGGTCGCGCCAATTTGAAACCAATAGTCACCTACTCATTCTCCACATCGAGTTTGTAACCCATGCCACGAACGGTATGAATTAATTTTGGCTCAAAACCTTCATCAATCTTTCTTCTCAAGCGACGAATAGCGACATCAATGACATTGGTATCGGAGTCAAAATTCATGTCCCATACTTGGGATGCGATCAATGAACGTGGAAGAACCTCTCCCTGACGCCGAACAAGCAATTCCAGCAAGCAAAACTCTTTATGACTGAGACTTATTTTTCGGTCTCCACGAAGAGCTCGACGTTTTATAAGATCCAATCTCAAGTCCGCCACTTTCATTTCATCAGCAAGTATAGGCGCTGAACTTCTTCGCAACAGGGTTCGAACCCGAGCTAACAACTCGGCAAACGCAAACGGTTTGACCAGGTAATCATCGGCACCTAGCTCCAGCCCTTTCACTCGATCTTCAACGCTGTCGCGCGCGGTGAGAAACAGTACCGGTGTTTTGCTTCCCGACTCTCGAATCGACTCGATAATGCGCCATCCTCCTACATCGGGCAGCATCACATCGAGAATCAAAAGATCAAAATCTTCTGTCATCGCTAGATGGTGGCCATCAAGGCCGTTTCGTGCCAGTGTCACCATAAACCCGGCCTCGCTCAGGCCTTGCTGCAAATAGTCACCAGTTTTCACTTCGTCTTCAACCACTAAAAGCCGCACGCTCTGGCCCTCTTGTATGCAATTTCGTCTTAGTGGAACATTAGTCCCACTAACCCGCCAGAGAAATGACACAAAGATTACAACTTTGTCATCTTCAGGTCATGTCCCTGACAGTCTTCGGATTGTAACCTTCCAGTCACCCTCTAAAATCGAAATTTTGGATTATATATTTTTGGAAACGACATGAATCGCTTCTCTAGCTCTATTCCCAGCCCAATGAGTCGCCGACGCTTTGTTCAAGGCATCGCTGTTGGCGGTGTACTGGCAATGACACCTTCCGCCCTTTTGGCGCGAGAAACGACAAACTCGACCTCAGGTGCGGCTCCCGAACTCACTGGTACCAATATTCACCTGGAAATAGGCCAAACTCCGGTGAATTTTACTGGTGTAACCCGCATGGCTACGACCATTAACGGGTCGATTCCCGCCCCGACTCTGCGTTTTCGTGAAGGTGATGAGGTTACGATAAGAGTTACAAATCGGCTAAGTGTCCCGACTTCAATCCACTGGCACGGTATTTTATTACCGTTCGAAATGGACGGTGTTCCTGGCATCAGCTTCAAGGGCATTTCTCCAGGGGAGACGTTTGTTTATCGCTTTAAGCTTCGTCAAAGCGGAACCTATTGGTATCACAGCCATTCCGGCTTTCAAGAAATGACTGGTATGTACGGCGCGCTCATCATCGAACCTCGCTCGGGGGAAAGACACAAAACTGATCGGGACCTTGTAGTTCAGCTCTCTGACTGGACCGATGAAGATCCGATGCATGTGTTCAGTAAGCTCAAAGTCCAAGGGGACGTCTACAATTTTAACCAACCAACTTTTATTGATTTCACTCGAGATGTGTCAGATAAGGGGTTGAAGGCGGCACTAAGCAAGCGCCAGATGTGGAACCAAATGCGAATGAATCCCACAGACTTGGCGGATTTATCTGCAGCTACTCTCACATACCTCATGAATGGCACGACTCCCTCGGGCAATTGGACAGGCATATTTAAAAAAGGAGAGCGCCTACGCTTGAGGTTTATTAATGCTGCCAGCAACTCATTCTACGATGTTCGCATTCCCGGATTAAAACTGACAGTAATACAAGCCGATGGTCAAGACGTTGAGCCAGTCTCAATTGACGAATTTCGCTTTGGCCCTGGTGAGACTTACGATGTATTAGTAAGCCCCGATGAAGAGTGCTACACGATTTTCGCGCAGAGTATGGATCGTACTGGTTATGCTAGGGGCACCCTGGCTGCGCAACAAGGTTTGTCAGCACCCGTACCCGCACTGGACCCCGTTGAATGGTTAGCGATGCAAGACATGATGGGTGCAATGAGCCATGAAGGAGTGAGGCACGATATGCCTATGGCCGGAATGGATCATAGCAATATGGCAATGGATAAGATGGACCACTCAAACATGCACGGCGGTATGGCCATGGATCATAGCATGCACGGCATGCAAGACCGTGACAATGATCCGTTAGCAAAACCGTCTACCAGCGTCAATCATGCGCGAACTGAATATGGTCCTTCTGTTGATGCGCGGGTGGATACACCACGCACTAATCTCGACGATCCGGGGGTGGGGTTACGCAACCTTGTAGAGAAAGGCCTGCGCCCTCACGGGCACAAGGTGCTCACCCTGGCTGACTTAACATCCACCGACGGCGTCTTCGATGACTCTCGTATACCCGAGAAGGAGCTTGAGCTGCACCTCACCGGAAACATGGAGCGCTACACCTGGTCCTTTGATGGGCTCGAGTTCGGCCAAAGTACGCCAGTATCCCTTAAGCACGGACAACGTGTTCGAATCATATTACAAAACGACACTATGATGACTCATCCTATGCATTTACATGGGATGTGGAGCGAGTTGGAGACTGAACAGGGCGAGCTACGCGTCAGACGCCACACGATTCCTGTGCAGCCTGCTCAGCGCATCAGCTTTCTCACTACACCTCACGATCTAGGGCGCTGGGCTTGGCACTGTCACCTTTTATTCCATATGGATGCGGGCATGTTCCGTGAAGTGGTGGTGTCATGAGTATGAACTATTTCACCAGGCTAACCCATATTTCTCTAGTTTTGGCTTCGGTGCTAGCGAGCGGGGCTTATGCAGAAATGGATCACAGCAACCATGATTCGGGAGCGCACGAGATGGGTCAAGCGCAAGGTGGCAAAGCTCCTGATAATGCACGTGATCCACATGCCTATTCAGATGGTTTCACATTGACTGAGGGGCCTTATGCGTTACCTGGGCCCAGACAATTAAGGCTGGCCGATGAACATCGCTTTTGGGCAATCATCGGTGATCGCCTGGAGTACCAGGAAAAATCCGAAAGTACTGTTTTCGATTTGCAAGCGTGGTATGGAACCACCTACAACCGCTTCGTTGTGAAAACAGAAGGAGACAGTGTTGATGGTGCTCTTGAGGAGAGTTCCACCGATGTCTTTTGGAGCCGTGCCTTTAATGCGTATTTTGATGCTCAGCTAGGCGCACGGGTTGATACCTATGACGAAGGTGAAAATCGTCAATGGCTCGCGCTGGGTTTTCAAGGGCTCGCTCCTTATTGGTTTGAACTTGATGTCACCGCATATCTCGGTGACGACGGGCGATCAGCCTTGTCTGCCGAAGCTGAATACGAACTCTTGTTCACTCAACGACTGATACTGCAGCCCAGAATAGAGATAAATCTACTTGGCAAAGATGACCCTGAAAACGGACTTGGATCAGGTTTAACAAATTTGTCGGCAGGTTTGCGCCTCCGTTACGAATTTAGCCGTCAATTTGCGCCTTATATCGGCGTGGAGTGGTCGAGAGCTTTTGATGACACAGCCGATTACCTGCTAGCGGCCGGAGAAGATAAATCCAGCTCGCAATTAGTGGCTGGCCTGAAGTTTTGGTTTTGAATCAGCCAAAGAAATCATGCATTGAAATACTTTTGCATTAAAAAGGCGTATAAGTTATGCGTAAAATTTTGCTATTTATAACGAGTCTTATGTTTGCCGCATGCACTGAACACTCTGCGGATGACGCTTCACAGTCGATGCCATCAACTGAAGAAGACTTGGCATCTCCGATTGCTCTGACTGTTTACAAAACACCAACTTGCGGATGTTGTGGCCTTTGGGTTGATCATATGAAAAATGCAGGATTTTCAACAACAGTTTATGATCAAGAAAATTTAAACCCTATAAAATATAAACATAAAATTATGCCGGCTAATCAATCCTGTCATACAGGCATTATAGAAGGCTATGTGTTTGAGGGGCACATTCCTGCAACTGTCGTAAAAAGATTTTTAAAAGAAAAACCAGAAAACACCATTGGTTTGACTGTTCCGGGAATGCCATTAGGCAGCCCCGGAATGGAAGTAAACGGTCAATTTCATGAATACGATGTCCTTCTGATGAAAGAAGATGGAAGCACAAGCGTTTATGCGCACATCGACAGACCTGAATAAAACAAAGAGATCTAATTTTTGCTTTACCTGTCATCCACTTTTTTGGAGAAACTATATTATGAATATGACTACATCGATATTACTGTCAACTCTTCTTACAACGACCTTGGCTGCTCAAGCCCATGATCCCAAGGAGCACAAGAAAGATGCTGAAAACCCGGATTGTTCCGAAATGAAAAATATGGATCACAGCAAAATGGATATGGACGACCCGGTCATGAAAGCCATGATGAAAAAGTGCAAGAAAGATATGCACCATGATAATGAAAACAACGAGTCCGATTCAGATCATGCGCACGACGATAATCAAAACAAGGACGAGCACGCAGAACATAAACATTAATTGAGAGGGTGCCATGCTATCGATCTCAGCGTTCTTTAAAAGTTTATTAATCATTGTGATTGCAGCCTTCCTGGCGGGAGGGCTGTTTATTTATTCAGGACTTTATCCGATTGGAGCCGATACCCAGCACCACCCAATTACCTATTGGTTATTAGAAACGCTGCGTGAAAAATCCATCGCCCGCGCTGCAAAGGGAATTAAAATCCCAACAGACCTGGAATCCGCTGACCGGCTATTGGCTGGTGGAGCCGATTACAATGACATGTGCACAGGATGTCACTTGAAGCCGGGTAGAACAGATAGTGATTTTACCATTGGCCTGTATCCCTCACCTCGAAACCTGAGCAGCTCAGCTGACGGGAGTATCCATAGCCAAATCGCAGAGCCGACCAGTAATGAGGCTATTCGACGACAGTTTTGGATTATAAAACATGGCATTAAAGCGTCCGGCATGCCTGCGTGGGGACCAACACACAATGAAGAACGCATTTGGAATATGGTGGCGTTCCTGCAGAAACTTCCGAGCTTATCTAAATCAGAATATCAAATATTGACGGCAAGAGGAGATGTAAACGATACACACGGAACATCACATTAGCGCACCCGAAGTAAATTACTTTAGAAAGCCTTATTTATCTAACTAATTGTATTTTTTACAAGACCGCCATGAGGTTTTCGGGATTTACTCTCGCCACCTTATCATTTCAACGAGTATATTCGGCATTTGTTTTGCTTAATTGACTGTCAAATTCAAATAGCTAGGAGGCAATTTTGAGCAAGATCGCTACTCTCTACAGAATGCATACAGATGAGCATATATGCCCTTTCGGTCTGAAATCACGCGACCTACTTAAGCGGAAGGGCTATGAAATTGAGGATCATCTTCTTACTTCAAGGGAAGAAACAGAGTCCTTTAAAAGGGAGAATAATGTCAAGACAACACCGCAAACATTTATTGATGGAGAGCGAATTGGCGGCTATGATGATCTCAAAGAGTTTTTTGGCAAGACGGTAGAATCCGCCGAAGAGACAACATATAAACCGGTCGTAGCCATTTTCGCCATGACATTTTTGATGGCTTCTGCCCTGGCTTGGCGTCAACTCCAGAGCTTCGAAGTTATTTTTATTGTTGAGACTTTCATAGCTTTGAGCATGTGCGCCCTGGCTATCCAAAAGCTTCGTGATCTAAGCGCTTTCTCCCTACAGTTTATCACCTACGATTTATTGGCGATGAGGTTTGTTCCTTATGCCTATATCTATGCGGTTTTTGAGGCTTTTTCAGGTATAGGAATGCTGAGCGGAACAGCCCCTTGGCTTTTTGCACCACCTGCATTATTTATCGGTACTATTGGCGCGATTTCTGTATTTAAAGCCGTTTATATCGACAAGCGAGAGTTAAAGTGTGCCTGCGTGGGCGGCAACAGTAACGTTCCATTAGGATTCATATCATTAACAGAAAATTTAATGATGATCGCAATGGGGACTTGGATGTTACTCAAGTAGTAACTCAACAACACAAGCCAATCATTTCAACCTTGGAGGATGCCATGTCGAATTACGTTAGATTTGGACTGATGATTGCCACTTCAGTCGTGGTTATGTTTTGTTTAAAGTACCTAAGCACCTACGAAGTTAACCATGTGTTTTACAGTGAAACAAGAACATACATGGCCCTAATGATGGGGGCGGCGATGACGGTAATCATGCTTAGCTTCATGCTGTCCATGTATAAAAAGCAGAGAGTCAATGCTGGAATTTACTTAGGTAGCGTTGTGGTATTTATAGCTGCCTTATTTCTTCTCCGCTCTCAAACGACAGTACAAGACTCCTCGTACATGCGATCAATGATCCCACATCATTCCATTGCCATATTAACAAGTGAGCGTTCTGAAATTACAGATGTTCGTGTGCGAGAGCTGGCTGATGGAATTATAAAAGCCCAACGCAAAGAAATTAAAGAAATGGAGTGGCTTCTTGACGACATCTCAAAAAATGGTAAAGCAACAACTGAATTACAGGCGCGAGATCGGCCGATTCCAAACTTTGAAGGTAAACTTTAAATTCTGTATATCTTTTTACCTCATCAATGGCGTTTAAGCGTCATTGGTGGGGAACAGATTATCAAAATCACACGATACACTTAATTAGCTCATAATTTATTAGTAGCAGCCCTATCGGGCCAGATCTTGTTCCTAGCATTATTAATCTCTCGATCGACCTCACAAGTCCGTAAAGGCTGTGAGGCACCTTTCAGACCGCTAAGGAGCTGCTTAGCGTCCGCCTCAGGGTTAAGCCATTGATGGAGCTGATCGTCATCTAAGCCCAGCGGCATCCTGTGATGAATGTGCTTGAAATCATCGGAGGCCGGCTGGGTGATGATCGAGCACGACCATACCTGGTCTTGCCAGCAATCCCAGATAGCGGCGAGTTTCAGGACGTCGTCGGTGGTGATGTAATACGGCTGCTTGCCATCCGATCGGGTTTCCCACTCCACAAAACCAGCAGCCAACACTGCACCCCTACGGTGCCGTACCGCCCCCCTGAAGGCCCGGCTGCTCAGTACGGTCTCAATTTTCGCATTGAACATGCTAAATGCCTGATTAGGCGGGTCTGGCGACCAGTGCGGGTGCAGCCACCATCGCATTGGTCCTAGAGTATAACCTTGCTCAGCCCTGCAATCGCTTATTGGCCTTTTCGAGGGGCTAGGCTTCGATTCGAGTTCCTGTGTTGTCTTGCGCGGAGTGGTCAGAGAGTTCATTGAGCTGGTTCTCATAGTGGCTTTTGTCCTCATCAATAATGCGCTGGGCCTCTTCTTGTAAATGTGATATCAGGCGTGCAACGAGCTCCTTGATGGGCGGGCTTAACAGTGTCTCATCCCCCATCCGGGTGGACGCTTCTTCCTCCAGTTCTTTGAAGTGGCGATAAATGGTCTATTTGGAGCCGATGTTACCGAGTTCAATATGTACAGCGTCAGTGGAGGGATTTTCTCCCCTGGCTAGAACAATCTCACGGGCCTTCGCCACCAATGCTTTGTTAATACCGCCACGGGCCATCGGGTTTTCCTCCTGTCTATTTCGTACTGTAATACGTATTATTTAGGTCGTGTCCGAGGCTTGGTATGGGGTAAATCTGACAGAGAATAATAGTGGTTTATCTGATGCTGGAACGTTGTTTGCTCAAGCCGACGCCAAAATCTGTACAGGTACAGATCTTTCCAGGCCAAGCAAGTCATGAAGAGGTTGCTGCAAACCGCTAACCGAGTGAGTCTCTCCTTGATCTCAAATCCCATGACCTTCAAGGTGATGTATGGCTCTACTCCACACGACACAGAAAGATGACCTCGACTTCGAATGCCTCTCCGCTCTACAAGAAAACCATCGACTACGGCCTGCTGAAGGCGGCTAACTGACCGTGACAGCCAAAAGCGCGGCTACGTAAAAGGGAAAGGAGTTGTATTTCCTGAACGCTTGCTAGTAAACTCAACCGTATGAAAAAACGCTCTCTGATCCTGTTTTTAATGCTGCTAGCTGTCGCGAACCTCGTATTCGCAGCGGACTGGCATGAGCGAGTAACAGGAGATGAGTCCGCGTTGGAATATTTGGCCAATGCTGAGGGTAAACTCGGCACCGATCGCGGCAATCACTCTCACCCTCCAGGGGGGAGCTGCGTTCACAGCCATAGCTGCCATGCCCATTCCCATCTGTTTTTTGTTGAAACCAGTGGATATGGGCCCGATTTACCCTCCGCACCTCGTTGGCGAGCTGAAGACCTGCCTTTACCTCCACAGCACTTTTTGGCACCTGATGTGCCCCCCCCCATTGCCTAATTTCATGCACTAGAGATCCTCTGTCGGTTTTTGCTCGGCACCTTGCCCTATGCAGAACGGCACATTTCTATCACTGAAAATTCAGGCAGGTAATGCATGTTTATTTCTTTATTAACTCTCTCTTCTCAGAGGAGAGGGATACTAGCGGTCTGGGCTTTGCTATTGGTCATGACTGCCACGCCCGCTGTGGCGGAGCCGATGCCTCTTTCATTAAACGAAGCATTGGCCTACACATTGGAGCGCCATCCCGAGCTGGCGCAGTTTTCCTACCGTCGGCGCGCCGCAGAGGCCCGGGAGCTCCAGGCAGGTTTGATCCCCAACCCGGAACTGGCCGTTGAAGTGGAAAACATCGGCGGCAGCGGCCGCTTTGCCGGTACGGACTCGGCCGAAGCCTCGCTGGTGCTGAGCCAACTGATCGAATTGGGCGGTAAGCGCGGACAGCGCGAGGAGGTCGCCCGCTACCGTACCGATCTGGTGGACAGCGAATACCAGCAAGTCCGCTGGCAAGTGCTCGCGGAAACCGTACGCCGCTTTCTCGGGATAGCCGAAGCCCAAGAACAGATCCAACTGGCTTCACTGTCGCTAGAATTAGCAAAAGAAAGCAGGGAGACTATCCGTAAGCGTACGCAAGCGGGAACAGCCAGTGACGCTTCTCTTCAACGCTCGGCCATTTTGGTCACACGTGCGGAGCTCGCCGTAGACTCTGCCCATCAACAACTGGCGTCTGCGCGGGTGGCGTTGGCTGCTCAATGGGGCGAGAGCGAACCGAATTTTGAGCAGGTTCACGCCGATTTGTACCAACTTGTGGAGCTGCCTGATTTTAATCAGATCCGTCGCCAGCTAGAAAATGCGCCGCAACTATCTCGCTATATCACCGAAAAACGCCTACGCGAGGCGGAATTGCAGTTGGCACAAACTCGGGGTCGGCAAGACCTTCGAATCGGTGTGGGCGTCAAGCAAATGCAAGAAACCGACGATCACGCTTTTACTCTGAGCCTGTCCATGCCTATTGGAGTCAATGACCGTAACCAGGGAGAGGTCCGGGCTCGACGTGCAGAATACGAGCAACTGGCACTGGAAGAGAAAACCACACGGGTACATCTTATGGCTCGAATTCAACGGCTTTATCAGGAGCTGGAGGTATTTCGCAGCACCGCAATTCGCTTGCGGGGCGAAGCTTTACCTTCTGCTCGCGCCGCTTTTGAGAGTATTCGCAGAGGCTACCAAGAGGGTTTGTATAGTTACCTTGAGCTAGTCGATGCGGGACGGGAACGTCTGGCGGTAGAGAGTGATGCACTTAAAGCAGCTGTAAATTTTCACCAGACACTGGTGACTCTCGAACAGCTCACTGGCACGGGCCTAACCGGGCAATGGAGTCTGACTCCCAATTCAATCGATGGGGCCACCGAACCCTATGAACCCCAACCCCGTTACATTAAAGAACAAACAGGTGAATCATGAAGTCGTTAGCATTTTTCTGGATTTTTGTGATGAGTATGGCGCTGCCTTTGTCTGGAGTCAGCATCAGAGTACAGGCTCAAGAAGCCGAACACAGCGATCACGAGCATGAGCAGACGCAAAAAGAGAAAACCCATAACGACGATCATAGTGAGCATGAGGACCACGAAGAAGGTCATGATGATCACCAAGACCACGGAGAGGACGAGGGAGCCCATGATGAAGCTGGCGAGGAAGCCCACGAGGAGCATGATGAACATGGAGGACATGAAGAGCAAGGCGCCTCGATAGATCCCCAAACGCTAAGGGCGCTTGGCGCAGAAGTGAGTATCGCGAGTCCCGGAAGAGTGAGTCAAACCGTGTCTTTACCGGGTGAGGTCCGCCTGAATAAAGAGGCGGTGGCTCAGATCACCCCTCGCTACTCTGCGCAGATTGTCGATGTTAGCGCCCGAATCGGCGATTCTGTCGCCGCAGGAGATACGCTGGCCATTGGTGAAAGCTCTCAGACCCTACAACGTTTCTCGCTCAAGTCCCTAATTCGCGGCACTGTCATTGATCGTTCCGTAACGCTAGGTGAACATATCCAGCCTAGTGACGCAGCGTTCGTAGTCGCGGACCTTTCGACGCTCTGGGTCGATATTGCACTCTATCCACGACAGATTGGGCTCGTAAAAAAGGGCCAACCGGTGCGCATTTCCACGACGTTCGGCCCCGAGCCTGTCAACACCCAGATCGACTATCTCGATCCCATTGTCAGCGAACAGCTGAGGAGCGGCCTGGCTCGAATTTATCTAGATAATGCCGCAGGCCAATGGAGACCCGGCATGTTCATTGAGGCGGAGGTGACTCTGACCGAGACGGAAGCCGAAGTGGTGGTGCCTCAGACGGCGGTAATCAAGTATCAGGGCCGTCAGGTAGTGTTTGTAAAAGAGGGTGACAGTTGGCGCCCCAGGCCTGTCGTCCTAGGGGCAAGAGATCGAGATCAGGTGGTTATCCGGTCGGGCGTCTCCCCAGGTGAACAGTACGTCGCGAAAGGTGGCTTCACGCTGAAAGCGGATTTGCTCAAGAGCGAATTCGAATCGGGCCACAACCACTAGTACTCGGAGGTTTTTATGCAGGCGATAATTAGAGCGGCGTTGCAAAACCGGCTGCTGGTGGTAGTGATTGCACTGGCTTGTGTGATTGGCGGTTATGCCGCTTATCGTAGTTTACCGGTAGACGCTTACCCGGACATTTCCCCCTCATTGGTGCAGGTATTTGTTGAGACTGAAGGTCTCGCGCCGGAGGAAGTAGAAAAATATGTGACCTACCCTCTTGAAAGCTCCATGAATGGTTTACCGAAGCTAGACCACGTCAGGTCAGTATCCAATTTTGGTCTATCGGTGGTAAACATCTATTTCGAAGATGGAACCGACATTTATTTCGCCCGACAATTGGTTAGCGAACGATTGCAACAGGCCAGAGAGGCCATTCCGGATGGATTTGGTGAACCGGTTATGGGGCCGATCACCACCGGCCTGGGACAGATTCTGTTTTATGTTCTGGAGGACACCAGTGGCGAGTACAGCCGCACCGATATGCGAGAGATTCAGGACTGGATCGTCAAGTTCAACCTGCAGACGGTCAAAGGCGTCACCGAAGTACTGTCCATTGGCGGCAACGTCAAGCAGTTTCAGGTGCGCATTGATCCCAAGGCGCTGTTGCGCTATGACATCTCCTTGCCACAGGTCAAACGTCGGATCGAGGCGAACAATGCCAATGCGGGAGCCCAGTTTATCATCCAGAATGACGAGCAATACATCGTTCGCTCTGTCGGCCTCGCAGAAAACCTGGATGACTTGCGTAACATTGTGGTCAAAAGTGTTGATGGAGTGCCGGTCTACCTGCACCAACTCGGCGAGCTAACTATTGGCGGTGAAATTCGTCGAGGGTTGACCACTAAGGATGGTAAAGGCGAAGCCGTGGTAGGTATGGTGCTCAAGCTAATTGGTGCCAACACCTCTAACGTGATCAGTGCCGTGAAGGAAGAGCTGACAACCATCAATGCTAATTTGCCGGAAGGTATTCAAGTCAGTCCCTATTATGACCAGGCGCAATTGGTCGAGGCTGCCGTCTCTACTGTGACCAATGCGTTACTCCAGGGTATTGTCTTAGTCGCAATCATATTACTCGTCTTTATGGGTGGGTGGCGCCCCAGTCTGGTGGTAGCCCTATCCATTCCGTTTTCGGTGTGCTTGGCATTGATTGCCATGAAATGGTTTGGGATTTCCGCAAACCTGATGTCTCTGGGCGGCCTAGCTATTGCCATTGGCATGATGGTAGACGGCGCTGTAGTCGTGGTAGAGAACATCGACCGACTTTTGCGTGAATCGTCCTCGGATGAGTCACGCATGCACATTGTGGCGAGGGCCAGCCAGGCGGTAGCAAGACCAATACTCTTTGCCATAAGTATCATCATAGTGGTGTTCTTGCCGTTGTTCAGCTTGCAGGGTGTTGAAGGTGCCACTTTCCGGCCACTGGCATACACGGTATCTCTAGCCATGATGGGCTCGTTGATCTTTGCATTGGTAGTGGCACCGGTGATTGCTTCGCTAATCATGCGCCGCCCAAAATCAACTCAGACTTCGGATGAGCCCGGTGGCCTTATTGGCTTGATCGCCCGGGGTTACCGACCACTCGTTCAGGGCGTTATTCGCAACCGCTGGATTGGTGTGACCATTGCAGTGGTGGTTCTGACAATCGGGGGCGTTATCGGTCCACGCCTCGGCTCGGAGTTTGTACCGCGATTCAACGAAGGAGACCTATTGATCCGAGCTACTATGGCGCCCTCTATCTCGCTTGATAAAGCCAAGCAATCGATGACGCTGTTTGAACGTCAACTATTGGAGCGCTTTCCCGAAGTAACTCAGGTAGTAACCCGCATCGGTCGCGGTGAAGTCGGGGCACATGCTGACCCAGTCAATAGTGCGGAAATCTTTGTCGGACTTAAACCCAAGGAGCAATGGAAGACGGCGAAGACACTGGACGGCCTATACTCTGCAATGAGTGCCGAGTTCGAAGATTTTCCTGGCACCAAGTTCAACTTTACACAGCCGATTGCAGCCGCTGCTGATGAACTGCTAACAGGCACGAAAGCCGAGCTGGCCGCTAAGCTATTTGGCGATGATCTGGAGGTTCTGGATCGTAAAGCCACGGAGATTGCCGAGGTCATGCGCCGAGTCTCTGGTGGAGAAGATGTCCAGAAAGACCAAGTGGGTGGTACGCCTCAAGTCCAAGTTCAGTTGGACCGGAAGGCTATAGCCCGCTATAACTTGAATGTGTCGGACGTGCAGGAAACCATCAGGGTTGGTGTAGGTGGCGAGAGCGCCGGTCAGGTATTCGAAGGTATTCGTCGCTTCGATATCTATGTGCGGCTGGCAGAGTCGTCAAGAGATAAAACCGAGGTTATTCGGGACCTAAAGGTTCGCAATGAACTGGGGCAGCAGATTCCTCTCAGTGAACTCGCCAGCGTGGAAGAAGTGGTTGGTCCACGACAGGTTACCCGGGAAAATAATCAGAGATTTATCACCATTCAGGCCAACGTCCGCGACCGTGATATCGGCTCCTATGTGGCCGAGGCGGACCAGACGATTACCGAGCAGGTGGAGCTTCCACCGGGCTACTTCCTGAAATGGGGCGGCCAATTTGAACTTCAGCAGCAGGCCAACAAACGCCTGATGGTGGTAGTTCCGATTACCTTGGCGCTGGTGTTTCTGATGCTATACGCAAACTTCGGTTCTTTGCGTAATGCTCTGCTGATCATGCTCAACATTCCCCTAGCTCTGGTCGGGGGTATTGTGTCACTGTGGTTGGCGGGGTTGAGTTTGTCAGTGCCGGCCTCTGTAGGCTTTATCGCCCTATTCGGCATAGCGCTTGAAAACGGTCTGGTACTGGTCAGTTACTTAAACGAGTTGGTGCGTGATGGCGTGCCCATGGCAAAGGCCTGTGTCCAGGGCGCAATGGCGCGCTTGCGCCCGGTCGTTATGACGGCCGTCACTACCGGCCTGGGGCTCGCGCCATTGCTGTTTGCCACAGGGACGGGCAGCGAAGTTCAGCGTCCCTTAGCGGCTGTGGTTATCGGCGGGCTGTTTACCGCCACCATTCTCACGTTGGTGATTCTGCCAGCTCTCTACCCTTGGTTCGCCGATCGCTCCAACGGCGACAACTCAACGTCTTGAGGTGACACCATGCAAGAGATAAAAGCTTACATCAAAACGCGTAAACTGGAATCGGTCACTCTGGCGCTGCATCGCCTGGATGGCATTACCGGGATGAGCGTCTCCGAAGTCCGGGGTTTCGGTCGCAGCAAGGCGCAAAGCAGCGCCACGCACCCGATTGCGGGTGCGTCGGAGTTCTCCGAGCACGTGAAGGTGGAGATCGTGTGTCAGGCCCACCTTGCCGATGCCGTAGTGGAGCTGCTGAAAACCGAAGCCCATACTGGACTTAGAGGGGACGGCCGTATCTTTGTGAGCGATATCAGGCGCGCAATTCGCATTCAAGATGGTATCGAAGACACCAACGTCGTCTAAACGTTGAGTAGCAGGGGTGCTAATTAGCACCCCTGCTGCTCTTCACAAATTGTTTACTCTGAGAGGGGTCATCCCGTGGGACATGAACATAACCATAGTGCCAGTGATATGGGCGACAAACGTTTGGTCGCGGCCATTGGTGTTAATGCATTACTCACGCTCGCACAAGTTGTTGGCGGAATACTTTCAGGTAGTTTGTCGCTCATCGCTGATGCGCTCCATAATCTGAGCGATGCCGCGTCGTTGGCGATCGCGCTCATAGCACGAAAAATTGGTCGAAAACCACCCGATGCGTTCAAAACCTTCGGCTATCAACGCAGTGAAACCATAGCTGCCTTGATCAATCTGGTCACTCTGGTAATCGTGGGTTTGTATCTTGTCTACGAGGCGATAGGACGACTATTTGTTCCGCAGCCCGTCGAAGGCTGGACTATAGTTGTGGTGGCAGGTATCGCTCTAATTGTAGATCTTGCCACGGCCATACTCACCTACACGATGTCAAAAAGCAGCATGAACATAAAGGCCGCGTTCTTGCACAATGTGTCGGATGCGATGGCGTCCGTCGGTGTTGTTATAGCGGGGACCTTGATACTCCTGTACGGCTGGTACTGGACGGACACTGTGCTGACGTTGATGATCGCTGGGTACGTGCTGTGGCAAGGTTTCAGTATGCTACCGAAAACCATTCACTTACTGATGGAAGGCACACCAAACGGAGTCTCCATTGATGAGGTGATCAGCGCCATGGAACAATTGGACGATGTTGTGGGTGTCCATCATGTACATGTCTGGGAACTGGCTGAACACACAATCGCACTGGAAGCACATGTTGTCGTAAAGAAGGCTAATCTGCCCGATCTTGAACGGGTGAAGACCAATTTAAAGCGCGTGCTTCATGACCAATTTGACGTCAGCCACTCAACACTTGAAATTGAGCAGGAAGGCAGTGGCTGTGTCGACACGCAGACCAACAGAAAGCACGGCAGTGCGCAAGCATGCCCTGCGGATGCTTCCACTAACCCGACCGCGCCAACACAAAGGTGAACAATACGAGTCCACAGACACTTGCCAGAATCGATCCACTAGTATTTCTTTCTCGAAAACAAGCCAGAGTGGATGATATCTGGGGTGGCGGTCGGCAGGGGTTTGACCAACATGATCGTCAGCACTTCAGCGTCTGCCTGGAGCGCACGATCGAGGAGCTGAACGGAATTTCCTGTCTCCCCCTGGAGGATGCGCCGCCGGCTAAACGCGAAATCTACTGTACGCGATCCTTTGGCGAGAAGGCGAGTTCGATAGAGCCCATCCTGCAGGTGACATCACTCTATGCTAGGCGTGCCTGCGAAAAGCTCCGAAAGCAAAAACGCCTGATGCGTGAGATCTTGGTGTTCCTGCAAACCTCGCCCTTTGCGGAAAAGCGCTACTCCAAGTCTGTGACGGTGAAATTGCCTTACCCGACCGACAACACACGCCTGATAACACGTGCCGCCAAGCAAGCAATTCAATCTCTTTACAAAGAGGGGTATCAAACCCTTAAATCAGGTGTTGGGCTGGTCGACCTCATCGATCCGGCATATGGTCAGGGAGACTTATTTCAGGTAACGCAGCCACTCCGATCGACCAAAATCATGGCGACACTGGATGCCGTGAATAAGCGGTTTGGAAGCGGAACCGCTTTCTCGGCCGCCGAGGGCTTAAAGAAAAAATGGGCGATGAGGCAGTCTTACGCATCGCCACGATACATGACCTCTTGGTCTCAAATTCCAAGAGCGATATGTTAATAATTTTTATTTCTTACGACAGAGGATGATGCTTATGACTAAAGGTAACGATTTCTTTTTTGGCGAATACTCCACCTTAGACGGTATTCCATCTTTCAGTCTTATAACGTTATGTAAGCTAGCTGGACGTGTGCCATCACGTTTTTTCACTGATTGTCTTAATAGGTTTTTACTGGAAAACAACAATGCTCTTTTAGCCCAAGACGGAAGCACCGAATCTTCTATTTCTGAGCTCGTAGGAAAATTGGATAGCGACGGTATTGGCAGCGTTCACATATACGAAAGACTTGATGGTAATCAATGTGTCAAAGGTGAGCTGGGTTGTGATTTAATCTTGGCTAATGGAGTGTTGAGCATCCACGGGTTTTGGACTACTAACTCAGAACAGCACGCAAGCATTGCCGTTAATAACTTATTAGTTCCTTTGTACCTCAAAGGATTATCCAATCGTATTCACCTACGCCAAGATGAAAATATGTTAGTACCTCTGACCACGGGTACGTCAAAGATCCATCGAAATGAAATTCTCAATATTTTCCGGTTACTAGAGTATGGCGATGGAGTCTATCGAGGGTCCGAGAAAAATCGACAAAAGTTGGATGAACACGCAAGGCAATTGGATATTTGTCGTCTAATTTCTGAAAAGAACCTTTCCTGGGTAGAATCTCAAAATTTATACCGCAAAGAAGTCGGTATGTATTTATAGATACTTAAAGCCTACTGTTAATTGAATGGCCGTCCTAATGGACGGCCAGTGGTTTTGGCTAAGCTGCAACCGGGGCCGGAAGACGCCGAACCTTCCGCCAGCTGCGTTTTACGCTGGTGAGAACTGACCGAGTAGCCTCCATAAAGCCCACTGGGCTCATGATGACATGATCCAAGGCCTCGATGCCGGCGACATTCAATGCCTCTACCAGCTCGTACTGATCCTGGAGCGGATCACCCACCTGGCTGTTTTCCAAATCAAGCATGGTGACGATCACCACTTTCTCGATACCCAGCTGAATTGCCTTGCGCAAAATATCGCGCTGAGCCGTAGCAGTTTCCATCTGCATCTCATCAGGATAAGCATCAAAAAAGCATGGCTGCAGGTTGTCATCCAGGTATAGACAGAACAGCATACGCTCTCTTGTCTTTATCGAGTGAGCCTTAACATACGCAATGGCTTTTTTGGGTGAGTCGATCACGCGACGCTTATCAATTTTCTTGTAACGATCGTAAGACATATAAGTACTCCTAAATGTAAAAGATAGAGCCCTCGATGAGGGCTCAGGATTTGAATAAAACGATGATGAAATCAGTCAATGGCTTGCCAGATGCTGCCGGCTTCTTTGTGATCGGACATGTAGTCATATAACCGAGCATAATGATCCGCCAGATCTGCATCCTGGAACTTCTCAGCAATGAAACAGTACGCATACAGAGTCACGGCCACGCCAAAAGCATCAGCACTGAGTGATCCCCGGAAGCCATTACCGAAGGGTATGGTTACCTCGAATTCACCATCGCAATGAGGGGCCATGTAAAAGCCCCCGTTGGATAAGCGATAGAACTGCCAGTACCCGGAGACTCCCTGGTAGGTCTTCGAAATAGTGCGAGCCACATCAAACACCATCAGCTCGAACTCCAGATAACACGATGGAAAGAACGACGGTAAGGTGTCGACTCGTTCCTCAGTGGGCACGGCCTCGGCCGTTACCGGTTGTACTTCAGCTGCGTTGGATTGCATAAAGCCTCCTAAGATAGGGAGACTTCCCCCCTCTGGGGGAATGTCCCCCAGTTGGGTTGTAGGCGTAACGCCCAAGATATGCCTCGGTTTCCCGTGCGGTTTTTCAGGCAAACGAACCGCTATCAAGGTGCAACTAAAGGCAGTTGCCACCGTGATTCACATCCTAAATACACCTGGTGATGCACTTAGGGTGTGCCCCTCATCGAGGGGCGTAAAAGTTAGACGGCAGTGCGCAAAGTTGCGTCCTGCGTTCCAACCGAATTGGCTGCCGTATTTTTGCGGCCGCGAAGCTTCAGATCCCAAAAACCTAAATGGTGGGCTGGTGTATGCATTACCTGGTACACCTTCCCGCTAAGCGTGTTGCCGACAACCACCTCCGCTGGAATATGCAATAGCGACAGCTGGATGAAACACATCCTGGCCGCCACTGGGTCAATATCCCAACAAGAGGCCCAAAGCTGGGTTTGCGGGTTGAATCCGGCCTCCATGAATGCCTCACTAAAGGCGATGGCCATACCTCCAGCGCCAGCGGCCGGCTCAGAGACGGTAATGAAATCTTGTCCTTCAGGAAGAGCGATATCATCACCGGCCGTTACCTTGGCCATCATCCGGCTAACCTCGTAGGGCGTGAAAAACTGCCCGATGTGATCAGAGCCCAGTTCAAGCGACATGTAGGTTGCCCCCAGGTAGTCACCGACTTGCTTTTCCAGCCCCATGACCACCTCAGCAAAGAGATGTGAGATAGCCTCAAGGTCAGATTTTTGGTACTTGCCCGCCACCTGCAGATACTCATCCTCAATGGCCTGATCGAAACGAACCGCATTTTGTAGCGTGCATGCGGATAGGATCACAAAGTCGCGGAAGACTTCGTATCGGTGCTGGTGTGGTGCAATGGTCTTGAACAAACGAACGAAGTTCGAGGTATTAAACGACATGATTCCTCCAGGAAATGACCCCTGAGGGAATCCACCTCTGCAGGGGGATTCCCTGCAGAGGAAGTGGTGAGTTTATGCTGCAACGCGCTTTGAGTTGGCAGATTGCAGAATGAGTTGGAAGGCTTTGTTTGCAGCCGCAGAGGCCTTAAACAAAAAGGTCTTATCTTCTTTGAGCTTGCCGAGCCAATGCTTCAGGTAGCAGGCGTGTTGAGTATGCTGTCCCTGAATGTTGAACTGTGCGCACAAGAACGCTGCGCCCAGCTCTGCGATTAGCTCTTCATACGCATAGCTCTCATCCTCCATGGAAAAGTTGAACGTTGTCTTATCGAAGCGATCCAGCCGAGAACGATGACCTGTTGAGTGAATGCACTCATGTGCAAAGGTCGCTGCATGATCACCAGCAGAGTGAAACCCCGTCGGCAATCGAATGAGGTCTTTGCTCGGTGAGTAGGCTGCGACATTTCCTTGCTGACTCACGTCGATCGATTCATTCGAACAATACCGCTGAAGTTGCTCGATACACAGTGTCGCCTCTTCGACAACTTCTGAGTAACCGTCCGCCTTACCTGGAAGTAAATGATCAAGCCCGTCTACCTGTTCAAGGTTGAATACCGAAAAGGTACGACGACAAGGGATTATTTTTGATTCCTCGTCGCCATCTTCGGACTCAATCTCGATGGGTTTAAAGAAAATACATCGAACCGATTTTTCTCCTTTTTTAACCTGGCCGCCTAAGGCTTGCGCCTGTTTGTAGGTGACCCAGCCATTACTGGAAAAACCTCGATCCAGTGCTTCATACCAAAGAATCAGAATGTTAATGCCGTTATAGTTCGCCTTGGTAGAGACGTTATAGGGCATCATGCCATCTTGTGAAATATCCCATGGTCGACGCCAGGGTGGAAGTTCACCACCTTCAATCAGCTCAATGATTTTGTTGGTGACTACGTCTTGAATGTCAGT
Source organism: Gilvimarinus sp. DA14 (assembly GCF_024204685.1). Classification (NCBI taxonomy): domain Bacteria; kingdom Pseudomonadati; phylum Pseudomonadota; class Gammaproteobacteria; order Cellvibrionales; family Cellvibrionaceae; genus Gilvimarinus; species Gilvimarinus sp. DA14. The sequence continues at coordinate 1,206,836 of NZ_CP100350.1, read as the reverse complement.
TTGGTTGCTCATGGTAACCTCCGAAATTTGGAGGGACCTCCCCTGAGGGAATGTCCCTCAAGGGTGAGCTAAGTGCGAGAATTGATGACCTAAGAGTTAACGACTATTTGAACTGTGGCCATTAAACTGTTTTTTGAAATTACTTTGACGTTGGCAGGCAGCTTAGAAATATTCATGGCTTTAGGCACACGCCAATCATTAAGCTTTCGCATTGCCATCTTGAATTGCAAGTCATTCGCGAAATTGTTGCCTTTCAGCACATGGTGACTGTGCCAGTCAGGGCGAGAAAAATCCCCATTTTGAAGAACTTTCGTTTTGAATTGCAGAATCATGGTGTATCTCCGTTTGTTCGGAACACACCATCCTCAGGATGACATATCCCGAGCGGGTGATTGAAAATCTATTTGAAAGGAAGATGCCCCGTCTAAGGGTGCGGTATTTCAGGCATCACAACCGCATTTCAAGGTGCAACTAAGGGTAGTTGCCACCAGGAACTAACGCGCGAGGAATATTATATTTTTCGCGCAGATCCTTAAAATCTGGTGAATTCAAATACTGTAGCTGTAGCCGGCGCTCGGTTGGCGTGAGCTCTGCCGGCGGTGCCTTGCACAGCCCTAAAAAAGTCCAGTGGATGGGCGTTTCTCTCGACTTTCCCCGCAGAGCCAGGTCTAAGTTAACACTGGCCAGAAACGCTTCACTGTGAGGCACAGAATCAAAGTCCATTACTGCAATCCATGTTTGGTTCTAAGCTCAGCCCACACGGCTGAATTTTTGTACTCAACCTGGGTTTGACGCTCCAGGGGTGTTAAATCGGCCGGGGCCGCATGGTACAGCTCCACAAACGTCCACGTCCTTACTTGCTCAGGTTTAAGGCTGCCTCGATCAATCATCCCTTGGATGACGTTGCCAAGGTGATCGTTGGGCGTACTCAGTCCGTTCTGATCAATGCTCATGGTGACCTCCAATCTATTACTGAAGTCAGTATAGAATCGCCTAGAGTACTCTACAACCCTGAGGCTACAGCCTCATATTGAGCTGGCATCTGATTCTGCTACACTTGAATCTCATGCAATAAATCGGGCCACATATGATGCTTACTGTCGCAACCACCGAAGCAAAACCAGCTGGCACTGTATATCTCGACAAACGAGAGCAGAAAGCTTTAAAAGAGTTGGCTGGTCTCGATCGTAAGCGGTTCTTGAGCCACGACCAATATCAACAGAACGTGGAGCTCAGCAAACAACAATTCTCCGGTGATTCGGCCGCAGAAGTGCTGCTACGGCATCTCATCGACATCAACCTTAAAAAGGGCGGCGGTGCGAACGAATAGCTCCACACCGCGCTCTGACTACGCCCTGGTTTCCAATACTTTAGCCGCAGAAAATCCAATCTTATCTCCGGCATAGTACTGCTCATCCGACGATGGGGGCATAATGCCCGCCTGGAAGACCACTCTCCAACACCGGTAGGTCCGGTACCACATGTTGCGAGTGTGGGTTTCACGATCTTTTGGCTTGGACGCCACTGTCATCGCGTGGCGGTGACGGGACGCCAAGCTGATACGTTCCTTAGACATAAACACTCCTAACGGGATGTGGAGGTCAGAGAAGCCCTAAGGCTTCGTCTGAACCTCTACGGTCTTGATGGCTGTTACATACACCTCAGAGAGTTCATCGCGCATCTCTGGATTGGCGTTGAGCCAGTCCAGGATTTGCTGTGCATACTCTGGATCCTGTGCCAGTTCTTTGACTTTCTTCTTGCAGTCAATGAGGTATCGAAGATCCAACAAATTAACCATTGGCCAAGGCCTGAAATTGATCAGTGAGATTGGCCAAACAGTGAATTGATGGGTCAGACTCAAGCCCCGATAAGAGCTCGTCATACTCAAGTAGTGAAAGCTCACCAAAGGTCGACGTGGCACCCGTGCGGGTGTCGGAAACCTTTATGTGATACTCACCGTCAATGTGAGATTCGGCGACCCGAAAGAAGCCAATGTTGAAACGTGGGGAAGTTGCCATGGGAATGCTCCTGGTTAAGACAGGGAACACCCCATGGGGAGTATTCCCCAGTGGGCGGACAGTTTGAAAAAAGGATCGTATTGCTGCTATCACAGGCAGTGCCTGCTCAGATCCATGAACAGCTAAAAGGGTCGGCGTTTAGGCTCGCCGGCAGCACAATCAGACCACGTAAAGACCCTGATTCAAGGTCCTTAAGTGGTCCGCCTGGTGACGGACCCTTTGGATATCAGCGCACAATATTGTGCTATGGCCCGCGCCTGTACGTGTCGCGGTACGTTGACCTGGCAAACTGGCATGGCCTCTGTGATAAAAACACCAGGTGTTGCCCGGTATGCTCATCACAAAGGCCTTGCCAGAAGCGATTTTAGGCCGAGGCCACGGGTGTGACCTCGGTTGACATTGGAAGGGACGATTCTCACATCGTCGAGTTTAATCAGCCAGTCAGGACGGTTGGAGGGTACCTGCTGACTGTCAACCGGAAAGGCCTGGCTGTGGGGCAGAACAGAGCCTTGTTCAGTATTTCACCGGTACGACTGAATCAAACCGCATAAGCGGCTAAGGTCCACTAAATCCGTAGTGGGACGGGAGAACTGGATTACTGAAACCGTGGTGATCACACGTCTTGAGTAATACAGCGGCTCTTGCCCGAAGGCGCAGCATGTTACCAAAATCAGCTCACCAGCGGAACCTGGTGAAATAAGGGGCATGCCGGCACCGCCGGCTATGCCGCCTCCTTGGGAGCGTGGATCGCGCTACCTGATTCAATATCGAATAGCGTAGCGATGACCTCGGATGACCGGACCGTCATATCAAAATCACTGAATACCTGGATACCCCTGATTGAGCGCACGACAAACCGTGCTAAGCCACCAGAGGCGTACTGGGTAATGCATGCCCCAACGGCTCGTTGGTAGTTGGGGTAAACGGTGGACTGAGAATTACCAATGGATGCTGTAGCTGTGCTCATACTGTGCTCCTATGCTTCGTTACGCCCAACGGGCTCCCTAAAAGGCTCAGAAAGCCTTCTAGGGAACCCGCTAAGCGGGACTCCACAGGAGCGCTAAATCGCCCAGAGGGGCAAATCAGCGCGTCAGAGTACTGTAGAAGATCCAGGCGACCCGGACTGACAGCGATGCTGCCAGCCAGGTGCCTTTGGCCACTTGGATGGGAATGGACTTTCAAGCCGCGGGACGAACCCATGCTTGTTGATCACGATCCCAGCGGTAGCCCTGGCTCTTCAGTTCAGCTTTACGAGCAGCAAAATCAGGCTGACCTTTATCCAGCCTTACTACATCGCCCTGTGCAGGAGCAGCTTGGTTCTCCGGAGCTTGACGGCTCTGAGGAGCGACCCAAGCGCCCTGATCGCGGTTCCAAGAGTAGCCTGCCGCTTTCAATTCAGCTTTACGCTGCTTGAAATCAGGTGCCTCTGGATCCAGCGTCACAGAATCCGGTAAGTTGGCATTTGCCGCGGCCGGATTGGCTTGCTGCGCTTGTGGCTGATAAGAACCGCCAGCGGTTGCTTGAGCACTAGCATCATTGAATTGCTCCAGGTTCACTTGTTGGCCATCTACCTTCAAATATTTGATGGACAGTAGACGAGCACTGGTGAACACCCGAACCTCCTGGCCTTGGCCGGGAGAACTGGCTGTGAATCGAAGATCGCCGGCTTTAAGGACGGCATTGACCTTCTTGTCACGGTCAGCGATTTCGGATTGGAACTTCTCAATGATTTTTTTAGCGGTTTTGCCAGTGACCTTAAGGTCGACAAAAACCGGCTGAGCGTCTTCGGCCTTACCCTGAAGGAAGGTGGCGCGAACTTGCAGGAATGACTCAAATGACTGCCCCTGTTTGGGGGTAACCATCCGTGCATCGTACAGGTTGGCAAAGCCTTCCAGGTGAAGATTGAAGTAACGTTGATCGTTTGATTGGTTGTAAGACATGATATCTCTCCTGATTTTAGGAACAAAAAAGGGGAGACACTTGCCCCCAACGGGAAGATGCTCCCCATTGGGTTGGTACAACTGATTAGGCCCGAAGGCTAGATATGAACGCCGGGATGAACCCTGAGCTTGCTGCCGCGTCACGAAAGCTCTAACAAAGGTACCACTGATAGCAGTGGCCACTATGCATTTCTGATTCTAGCAAAGTTTAGACGCTTGTAAACCCTGCCTTCAAAGCGAATAGAGGCCAATATGAAGCCTAGATAGAACCCTCGCTGCGAAGGAGCAGGTTTCACAAACATCTCAACACTTTACTGTTTGTATATATGGCCATAATGGCTTTGTCGGTAAACTCAAAGATTGGGTCCCATGAGTAACAAACTCATGAGTCTTTGTTTCTCAGTGTTCTGCACTCTAACCCATTGAAATAATAGTATATTTTCTAACCTCGTGAGTGTATGGAAAGCCTCGCTGTGGTCTCATTAAGCCCAATGGCTTCGTTTCCACAACAACAAGGGCTCGAAAAAGATGCACTAACCTATTGAGATTGGTATGATTTTTTGAAGATAAACGTAGAAATAAAGGTGAATTTCTGTGTTGTATAATCGGAATTCCTCCTAATACACTGTTATAAGCTCAAATCTATAGTGACGGAGCGCGAATGAAAGACGAAAAACTAGAAAAAGACCTTAAAACCAAAAAAGTCTATCACTTTGTAGATACCGACGCTGGCATAGATCAACTATCCAAGGAAGTTTATAAGAATAAAGATTTAGAAGTTCACTATCCCAGAGGTTTCGAGGGAGGACAAAAGTATAAGACTATAAAGAAAATATCTTTTCTTGGATTTAAAGGAAAACTACCTGTGGGAATGGTGAAATCGCCATTTTTTGGTTATGGTTTCACTAAAACTTTGGGGCCTTTTTCAAGATTTATAGATGATAACTTTAAGTTTAAAGAGGTGGTCGTTGAAAAAGGTGGATTGACCAAAATCGATAGTTCGAAAAATATTCTATACCTCAATGAAATCTCGCTACAAAAGCTTAATTCGTCTTTTTCTACTGTTTTTGCCAAAAACAAAGCTGAGGTTCAGGTTGTACTGGAGAGGGTTGTTCATGATCTATTTCCAAAGGAAGTAAAAGAGCCAGAAGCCAAATATATAAAAAACGCTCTTTCACAATCCTTAGCAACTTGGGGGAACTCTATTGATGAATTTTCTGAGCAAGATAAAGAGGCTATAGCAGAGCTTTTTGAATCTTTATCTTCTTCTACGGACTTTTTAACAGCTGACTCGCTAAAAAGCACAAAAGAAATTGTCGATATCCGACTCATAGAAAAGGCGTTGTCGGAATTTGACGATCTATACTCACAATCCAGTAATACGACAACTTTAGAGAAGAAATGGCAAGGTTATCTCAAAGATAATGCATGGATATTTTCTTCAATTTTTGCCCAGCCAGTAATTTTGTACCATGACGAGGCTTATGCAGGCGGAAAATCAATAGACAATAAGAATGGAAAGTATACAGACTTTCTCGTTAAAAATAGTTTAAGTGATAATGTTGCCTTTTTTGAGATTAAAACCCATAGAACAAAGCTCCTAGAAGATAAAGCTTATAGAGGAAATGATGTTTTTAGTACATCCAAAGAGCTGGCTGGGTGTATTAATCAGGTTCTAAACCAAAGAGATAAATTTCAGAAATCATATGCTATGTTAAAAATGGAAAGCGATGAAGAGTTTGAGTCGTGCAACCCTGAATGCTTCGTTTTGGTTGGGTCTCTCGAAGCTTTAACGAAAAAACAACGGTATTCTTTTGAATTATTCAGAAGTAATAATCGAGACGTTGAAATAATCACATTCGATGAGATTAAAAGAAAAATAGAGATGCTTAAATCGCTCATCAGCGGGTAAGCTTATAACAAGGCCAGGCAGTGCGACCCATTTTTCGTTGCGCTTTGCTTCACTACAAATGGTCGCCTGCTGGCGGCGTTATACAGCCAAGTTACCCATAAAAAGTAGACACCCTGTATAGTTATATTTGCCCTATATGGAGGTGTCCAAAATGGCACGTAAAAAGCATCAGCACTACACCGAAGAGTTTCGAAAAGAAGCTATTAAGCGCTCGGAAAAGCCGGGCGTTACACAGGCCCAAGTAGCCAAAGAACTCGGGATCAGCGCTCAACAGATCTCGAACTGGAAGAGGCAGTTCAATCGTCTCTCCGATAAACAGTTTAACTCCCTCGATGGCGTAGATTATTCCAAGTCCGAAAGCGAAGAGCTGCGTAAGCTCAAGCGGGAGAACAAGCGCCTGAAAGAGGAGATGGAATTTTTAAAAAAGGTTTCTGCGTACTTCGCGAAAGACCAAGAGTGAAGTACGCGCTTATCCTTGATCACGTGAGTCAATACAGCATCAGCCTGATGTGCGAGGTGCTGGGTGTTCATCGTTCCGGCTTCTATCGGTGGCGAGAGGGTCCACAAAGCAAGCGAGAGGCTCGTAAAGAGAAGGTCACCTCATTGGTTAAAGATACGTTTGAATCGTTTGAGGCTACCTACGGCGCCCCCAGGATAGCGCAGGAGCTTAATGCGCTCGGGCATAAGTGCTCGGTTAACTTTATCGCCAAAATCATGCAGGAGCAGGGGATAGTGGCGCGAAACGGTAAAGCGTTTAACTACAGCGGCCATGCCTTAACGATGCACAACGTGGCGGACAACTTACTGTGGAGAGATTTCTCGGCGGAGCGACCCAATCAGAAATGGGTCACGGATATTACCTACGTCTGGGTTCGACACCAATGGCTCTACCTGGCAACGGTCATGGACCTCTATTCACGTCGTATTATTGGCTGGAGTCTGGATACGAGTATGACGGAAGAACTAATCACGCAGGCGATGCAAATGGCCATCGATGCTCGTGGGAAAACCCCCGGCTTGATTGTTCACTCAGATCGGGGCACGCAGTATCGCTCAAACAGCTACGTCAGCTTTCTCGAGCGGCACGGCATCACGCGCAGCATGAGTAGGAAGGGAAATTGCTGGGACAATGCCGTGATGGAATCTTTCTATGCTCGACTCAAAGTTGAGCTGATCTACTCCAAGTGTTATCAGTCGATTGATGAGGCAAGATCAGGTATATTTGGTTACATTGAAATTTTTTACAATCGCAAAAGAAGACATTCTGCAAATGACGGGGTAAGCCCTGTTGAGTTTGAAGAGAAGGCAGCTATCGCTGCATAGGTACGGTGTCTATTTTTTGTGGGGAACACCAACAGCTAGAAATCGCGTTTACTCTCAACTCATTCGGGCCAAACAGATCAAATAATTTGAATTCATGATTAACGCTCACGAAAAGGAATAACAATGGCTGGATGGCATGTCACGGAGAATGATATAAAAAACTGGACTGAGACAGATAAGCGCAGATCAGAAGAGTTGCTTCCTCAGCTTATTTATAAACTTATCTTAGCTTCATGCAGTCCGAATAAAATCGACTTCCCCTTTGGGGATTCAGTATCTACAGGTGGTTGGGATGGAGAGTTGGAAGTTGATCAGGGTAATTTATTTGTGCCATCGGGAGTGTCGGCTTGGGAGTTTGGAACCGACAAAAGCGTCAACTCAAAAGCAAATGATGATTATGAAAAGCGAACCAAGGATCCTGACCCATTTGATAAAAATAACACTACCTACGTTTTTGTAACATCGAGACATTGGAAAGATAGATCCAAGTGGGAAGCCGAGAAGAACCTTGAAGAAAAATGGGGTAGCGTAAAAGCAATCAATGCAAAAGTTCTGTGTGACTGGCTGGAGCAGTGCCCGGCGGTACATCGTTGGTTTGCAGAGTTAATAGGTAAACGGTGTCCTAATTTATGGGATATTGAACAGAGCTGGTCAAAGTTTTCCAATATCACAGAGATTTCACTCACTGGTGATTTTTTTCTCCACAACAGGGATGAGCAAGCTGATCGCTTAAAAGATTCTTTAATGGGCAACTCCGCCAGCTATACAGTATGTGCCAAGTCTATCAATGAATCTCAAGGGTTTATTCTTTCGGTCATTTTAAATGATGATTCACTAAGCTCCAAATTTCTAGCAGTGCTCAACCAGCCGGCTTGGGACGATATTGCATCATCTAAATCTCCGCTCATACTAATGCCAATTAATTTCCAGCCAAACGGGGTCGGTGATGCAGTTAGTAATGGGCATACTGTGATATTGCCTACAAATGAATCAAGCCAGAAAACCCCTCTTATCCGTTTAGATAAGCGGCCTAGGTTGATTCAGCAGGAGGCGATACAAAAACTCGGCTTTAATGATAGTCAGGCCTCTAAGTTATATTCTGATACTAAAGGCTATTTGGAGCCACTTCTGAGACATGAAATTTTAAGGCCTAGAGAATATATTGCACCAAAGTGGCCAACAGAGATTGACGCAGATGTATTATTTGCAGCCTTTTTTGCCACGGAGTGGAATTCGAATAATGACAGTGACAAAGATATTTTGTCCGCTTTATCGGGAATGGATTACGACCAGCTTGAAAAGCAACTAGATAAGCTATCCACTTATTCTGATGCGCCTATCAGAAGAGTTGGTGCAGCTTGGCAAGTGATATCTAAGATTGACGTTTGGTTGAACATTAGAAGCTTAATGTCAGTGTCCCATATCGATAGGCTTGGTGAAATTTGTGGCAAGGTGTTAGGAGATACTGATCCATCGTATAACCTAGATCCAGATGAAAGATGGATGGCGTCTGTTAAGGGAAATATACCCAAATATTCTGGGCTATTGAAAAGAGATATAGCTGATACTTTAGCCTTACTGTCAACTTATAGTGATGATTATGTATCTCAGCTTGGTGGGGTGTCGGTTAAGATTAAGATTGATACTTGGTTGAATCATCTTTTCAAAGATAATAACACGACGGAGTTCTGGTATTCACTTGGTAGATCTACATCACCTTTAGCGGAAGCTGCGCCAGAAGTTTTTCTAGATGCGGTAGATAGATCCTCTCTAGGTGAAAACTCACCTTTGCTTGGCCTATTTAATTCGGAAACCGAAGATAGTTTTGCCGGCGGGTGTTACCACTCTGATCTATTGTGGGCTTTAGAAACCATATCCTGGAATAAAAACTACCTCACTAGAGTATGCCAGGCTTTAGCAAGGCTTTCGGAAATAGATCCTGGCGGAAGATACGGTAATAGGCCATTTTCTTCGTTAGTCGACATATTTATTGGATGGGTTACATATAGCTCCGCTACGCATGATGAGCGGGCTAACCTTATTAAACAAGTCCTCTTAAAACAGTATCCCGAAGTTGCCTGGAGGTTGATGCGTGAATTATTGGTCGGTAATACCAGAACGACAAGTGGGATAGCTAGTCCAGATTATCAACATTGGGCTGAGGGGGTTGATAAAACTACTAAGCAAAGCGACTACTTTTCATATGTCGGAAAAATTGTTGATATGATGATCGCTGAAGCCGACAAAGACCCAGATAACAGATACATCGATTTAGCGAGTAACTTCGATTCCTATACCGTTGCTCAGCGCGAAATAATCATTGATAAATTGCTATCAGTTGATATCGATAAGTTGTCTGAAGATTCTCGTAAAAAATTACTTAAGCGTTTAAGGGACTTAATCTCTAGGCATAGAGAGTTCTCAGATTCCGATTGGGCATGGCCAGATGAAGTGATAACCAAATTGGAAGAGGTTTATCTGCACCTTGATTTTGATAGCCCCGTACTCAATGCGAAGTATCTTTTTGATGATCATTGGCCTGATCTGATTGACCCTGTCAAAAGAAGAAAAGTGCCCTATGATGAAAGGCAGGAATACTTAGAATCTTTGCGAGTTGAAAAACTAGAAGAATTATATGATAAGTCTGGATTTGAGGGCTTTAAAGACCTATTAGAAAACTGTCAGTTTCCTCGGCTGGTGGGTTTTTCATTATATAAGTCTAAACTAAAAGATTTATTCGTTGATGATTTGGTTGCCTGGTTAGGACAAGATGACTGTTATAAAGAGTGCTCAAATGGATATTTTTCAGCAATGGCACATTCTAACTTTACTAGTACCAAGAAAATAATTAGCGAACATCATTTGGTTGATGAAAACATTAAAAGCCAAATGCTAGTGAATTTCCCTGTTACCCAAGAAACATTCGATATACTTGATGCGTGTGAAGGGTCCGTAAAAGAGAGTTATTGGCACAAGATCGCATATTACTTTGTTCAAGATAAAGATTCCTCCTTGGTAGAGTATATTTCTAGGAACCTATTGAAGAATGGCAGACCTCTAGCTGCCATTGATGCATTTGCCCAATATCTCCACCGTGGAAAAAGTGCTGGAGATCTAGATGCCAAACTTGCTCATCAAATACTTATAAAGGTCGCTACTAACCCTGAAGATATAGATAGGGTTTCAATACAGACTGTAAGCCACGATATTACTCAGGCAATAAAGTTTATTCAGGATTCTGGCCAGTGCAGTGACGAAGAGGTATTGCAGGTTGAATGGCTGTATGCAAAAGCTTTTCGTCATCACGATTTCTCACCAACTTTTATTCATAAGTCAATTGCAAAAGATCCATCGAACTTTGTGCAATTAATAAAGTGGGTCTTTGTAAGAAAAGACGGTGTTGAAGAAGAGGAAACCATGCCTAAGGAACAGGCGAAACAAGTTGCTAGTGCAGCGTGGGATATACTTGATACTTTACACCATTTGCCAGAAGATGACTTTATTGGTGAGTGGGTTTCATTGGCTAGGGAGCAGTTAGTTGAATGTGGCAGGTTAGATATTGGCGACCTATACATAGGAAAATACCTCTCCAAATGTCAGCCAGATGAAGAGGATAAAATTTGGCCGAAAAAGTCTGTTAGGGACACTATCGAATCTCTAAAAACGGAGTCTTTTGAAGACGGTATAATCAACGGAAAGCTAAATTCTAGGGGTGTTACTACTAGGCATCCACACGCAGGTGGAGATCAAGAAAGGAAGCTGGCTGAGGGGTATCAAAAGGATTCAGAGTCTGTACAGTTGATATACCCGCGCACAGCTAAAATATTAAGGGAACTTGCAGATCATTATCGTTCAGATGCAAATCGTCATGATCAAACTGTAGATTTGAATTAGCTAATATCTTAAGTGCTATTTTCTATGGTTCCTCCGGGTGTCTAGCGACTAGAACCTAAGTACCGTATAACAAGCGCATGTTGTCGGACTGGTTTTCCGCTGCGCTCCAAACCAGCCGCAAATGCGGACGTTAGAGCAAGAAGCATATGGACATATTTCTATTGAGACATGCCGAAACTGAGTCAAACCAAGCGGGCTCACTCGCTTCTGGAAGTGAAGATACTTTGACAGAGTATGGCAAATGGCAGGCCCAAGCGATTGTCGCCGGCCTTATGGAGCTAGAGATAGAGGCTATTTTTTGTTCTCCCTACTCTAGAGCCCTGGATACAATTTACCCTTTCACGCAAGCCGCTTCGATCCCCGTTGTGGTCCACCCCTGTTTAGCTGAAGGACAATTGGTGCTTGATAGCTTCGTCTCCCACGAAGAGCCCGTTTACGTGTCGCACTCTTCCGGTCATCTTTATCCCGCAGAAAATGAGCAAGCTGGCGCGTTTCTGAGGCGAGCGTTGCAGGCGCAAGAGATAATTTCCTCTCAATCTGCATCTAAGGTCTTGGTCGTCACTCACGGGCATATGATTCGCGAATTACTAAACAATTATTTGGCTTTACCAGTAAAAACACGGTTCCCTCACGACAACTGCGGGCTAAGCCGCATCTCAGTGGGTGAGCTAAACACAGTAGTATTTATCAATCGCGCACTGTGCTCTAACAACGCCGTGTAACGGAGGCCATAAGTGTCGCTACACCGCCACTTTGGGCCCCGGTGACGGAAATGCTAAAAATCAAATGGAAGGCGTATGCAAATTACTCCAGCGAAGGCTAGAAAAGTCCAAGCGAGTGAAGATGCTAAAGCGGCATCTGGCCCGCTTCCTAGAGTCGCCACCCCATTGCGGGGTGCGTATACGTATTCGATGATTAATGTGAACCCGTCGCCCACACAAAGGACGGTTCAATTGCTTTGGTTAAAACTTTCGTTAGATATAATGTCGGTCTGCCCATAAAAAGCACTCTTTATGTGGTTGCCAAAAGAAGAACACAGCCCGACGCATATTGGGCTGTGTTCATTTGACAAGATCGCATCACTCAAGGTCTATAGTAGCCCAGCACAACTCAGATAATCCGGCATTTGGGGAATTCCAATTTGTGTACGTTTGATTATGATAAACAGTAACTAGGTTCCCATCGCGTCGATATTCACAAAGGTAGTGACCGTTAAGCTCATCTACTGACTTATTTGGCTCGTCAATCGTAAACTGTGAGGCAGTGCCGACAAATGCAATTTTTGTAATTTCTTCGTTTTCCATTGTTTCAGTAAAGAACTTAGATAATGACGCGGTGCCGACTGGCGTATAGTCCGAAACGCGAGTTTCTAGGGTTAGCGCGCAATCATTTTGGATGAGTGGAAGCTCGTCGTATAAATTGATTATTCCGTCATGAATGATCTCATTATGATAGGGATCTCTATGGCAGCCATCGGCTGAATACAATATTGATCCTGATGGCTTTACAAGCTGGATGTCCATTGATTCAATAGATTTCCTAAGAACGACATGAGGGATGGTGGTGAGAACAGGATTTTCCCAGCCATTCTCATCTACGATCTTAAGAAAAACTGGTTCGTTATTTGAAGTTTCAATCGTCAAAATTGGATTATCGCTGTCAGGCAAAGATACAACGTTAATCGTACAATCACCTGTTGCCGTAAACTGATATGATCCCTCAGAAAAGGTACCATCGCACCCCGTAACCTCTGCTGTGAATCCATACCCTGACTCGATATCGAAAGCCACCTGATCGCCGCTATTTACTGTAGCTATCGATGGCTCTATACGAGCGCCAGCCGTTGCTGATGTAGTAATGATGACCTGCTCAGCGCTGGTGGGCGTGGATTCTGCCGTGATCTTGCAATTCTCAGTCACCGACTCAATGACATAGGTGTCTTCATTAAGCAAGCCGTTACAGCCAGTAATATTCAAATCATAGCCAGGTTCGCGACTTACAAATAAATACGCACTCTCACCACTAGGAACAGATAGGTCCATAGGGGAAATTGATGTTCCGTAGCCTTCCAGATCTACGGATATGAGATGCGGTGTCTCACTAGCGAGAGAATATGTAGCGGTAACCGTACAATCGCCGGGTACGTTATGAACGGTTTCATATTGGCTTACTAAAGGAGCGTCGGGATTCATCGAGCGAACACCGCCGCAACCTTCAATATCGGTTAGCTCAAAACGTTCATCCACTAAACCGTTAAGGGTGAATTCCATGGGAAATCCACGATAAGCAGGTATCGTTTGCTTCATTATGGAGTCACCAACAATCTCAATTATGGTCATCTCTCGATCGCTTTCAGAGATGCTTATTGGGCGGTCCTCAATATTGCCTCGCTGGCCGCCATTAGATTCACCAGTATCCCCTCCAGAAGAGCCAGAGCCGGACCCACATCCAGCCAAGGTAATTGCTGAGATTGCAAGAAGAGCTTTTGAAATTTTCATCGAACACATCCTTTCTTGTATGACTTTCCTACAGTTTGGGGGTTGCAAAATATCTGTCAATCTGATGTTCAGTCTCATACGATTTATCGAATAATTTCTTGCTAAATCGCATCCTCCCCGCGCAGAAGCGTACACAATCTAAGTCGAATACCCAACTACATGGACAATAAAACCATCTTCACAAGGGTGATCGTGTGAGGTGTTTGAAGTCAGTCGAATACGGCCATTAGTCACATTGGCGAGAGTCATCCCAAACGCACTATCAGAGTGACCGCTATCGCCTGCATGTTTAACCGATAGAAGTAGGCTGCCCGCCGCATGAATGGTAAATGTTGAGCCGTGTGAACCGGCGAGCTCACAGCGTGCTGTTACTAATGCAACCCGAGCGTCCCTAAGGTAATCGCCGCCATAGTTACTATTTAGGCTTCCAGATTGATACCCTCGGCGCTGAACAAGTATTGTCGGGTTAATCGCAACCAATCTGCTTTCCTCTTTCTCTACCCAGGCGCCCATGTAGCAAACAAGTAACGATTTACGGCCAGCCTCATTAATTGCGATATTTCCCGAGTTCGCATTACAAAAACTTCCTTCACGAGCCACTTGTAAAAGGTTAAGTGCTCCGGTTTCTGTGTGATCCGCTACCACATTGTTGGCATCTACTCGGTTCGCCTCCATGTTATGGATAATTGATAGGTCAGAAGGATCAAGCACCTTGGTAATGTCATCCCTGTCTGTGAGCATCGTCATTTCAATATTGCGCAAGTTCACGGCATCCTGGTCACCACCGGCAAAGGTACCTGTAAGCTCCCGAGAGCCATCACGGTGGTAGTACTTGTCATCAAGTGCAGCATAAGATACTTCGTGCCCTGGGATCGGAATCACTGTGGCCACATTGGCTACACCAATTCGACGCGCGTAGGGAAGTCTTGCTAATAATCGGTTCGCATAGACGCTTTGCGCTGCACTGAACTGGACTTCAAAATCATCTCCAACATGGTTGAAGGTATAGCTGCCACCCAGTGGCGCCGCCGCCATGCTGGAACTTAGATACCCACCAGATACTAAAGCGCCAACATTATTTGGCCAAGCTTGAGTGTCCAGACGATGACGCCTGGCGGCAGTCAGTACATCATGCACCTGGCTAGCCGCATTATTCACAATGCGCTCAGCCCATTCTTCTTCGACTTTCGGAATCGCGAACAACGCAATTAAACCAAGAACAGCCAACGCAGCGGTCAGCTCAATCATGGTAAAGCCTTTAGACCTGAAAACCTTAATCATTGGCATACTCCTGGTTCGTACATGTGTTTAAGCTGCATGTTGTAGACATTTTCCTGGGCGGTTAAAACCGTCGGCGCAGATTCCCAAATCACCTCGCTGCCGCTATATCGCGTTGCGCCCACAGTCGAGTACAGCCTTGACGCGGATACGCCAGAAACACGGGCTTTAACCATCAAGGTTTGGTCAATTTCAACGGTAAGATCAGACCCGAATGGATTGTCAGCGAAAGATGATTGATCAAGCAGACCAAGACCGACCAGATGGCTTATCGACGGTGTCGGACTGAACGACGTACTACTGCAATGCATGTCGTAGTACCCGTTGAGAGCGCTCATGACAAGCACGGCATTTCTTTCAAGTAGCCTATAGTCGGCATCGCGATAATAGCTTTCAGCCGCTCTGATTCCTCCAATTGCAACAAGAGATAGGACCGCGAGAACGGTCACTATCTCAAGTAAGGTAAAACCTTGCTGTCGTGGATTCACGATTATCCTCTGAACGTCGTCGTCAGTGTTCCACCGGAACACGCTGCAGTCGTTGAGGATGGTGCGATCGCGTTTTCGACACGCGAACAGAAATTAGCCTCTAACCCTGTCGCTGTGACCGTGAGTGTCGATCCACTGGCACTGACGGTGTAGTTACCGCCTTGAGGGTTGGCGCCGGTACAACTGGAAAACGGCATGCTGGCGTACTTCTGAGAAACGATGGTGTTACAGGTAACCCCGGTGTAATTGCTGCGAATACCACGCATTTTTTTAGCACCGGCAACAAGCATGGATATATCGCTTATGAGCGATTCTTCTTGCTTACTTTCATACATACTGTTCACTTTGGGAACCGCGTAGAGAAGGACCAGCGCTAGTACAGCCAAGCCAACAATCAGTTCAACTGCTGTTAGACCCGCCTGGCGTTTGGGTAAG
The DNA here is from genome assembly GCF_024204685.1 of Gilvimarinus sp. DA14. NCBI lineage: Bacteria > Pseudomonadati > Pseudomonadota > Gammaproteobacteria > Cellvibrionales > Cellvibrionaceae > Gilvimarinus > Gilvimarinus sp. DA14. The sequence continues at coordinate 1,191,050 of NZ_CP100350.1, read as the reverse complement.
AATGGTTTGTTCATGGTTAGACTCCAAGTTGCATGTGATCTTTAGGGTTAAACCCTACGAGTACGGATACGATCATGATGACGTTATAAAAAGCCCATCCTCCAATGAGAAGAGCTACAAGATAAGCAGCGTAGGTGGAACGCTTCGATATTGATTTTCCGACTACATCTGCGGCCTTGTTCATTGCAGCGATCAGCTGGTCGTCATCGGCACTGGCGTAAAGATGCAGCGTCGCAATTTGCGAGTCATCCAACAAACCAGTATCCATGGCGTCCACTTCGCTTATAGCACCCTCACCCAAGTTAAATTGAGCTAAAGTGGCGTGATACCGTTGATAGTTATTTCCAGAATCTTTCAGGATGTTAAAAATTCGTGAGGCAGGCATGCCGAACTCTTTGAGAAGCGCGAACGTAGAGATAAACTTGCTCGCAATCGAAAGCCGGTACCCAGAAAATACTGGTATTTGATCGATTCTGTGTCTGAAGCTGGAGATACTGTTCGCCATATACCAGCGGTATCCAATGATCAGCCCGATTCCGATCAGTGCCACCAACCATAACCAATGAACATAAAACTCGATGAGAGAGGTCATGCTGTCGAGTGTTGGATCGGATTTACCGTGAATCATCAATTTCAGACTTTCAATCACCGGCCCAACGGGGTAAATCATAATAGCGATCGTCGCAATCAAGATAATCGCGGGATAGATGGCAAGCTTGATAATTTTCGCACGTCCCTGTGACGACACTTCCAGTGACTCAGCAATGCGCTCTAAGGCGCGTACAAACACTTCTGAACCCGCCTCTTCGGTCGCCTTAAGCGCAGACAATGAAACCGGGTCGATCCACCCCTCCATAGCCGAGGCAATACCACCCCCTTCTTCGAGCGACGCAAGAATCAGTGTGGCGACTTCCTTCTGAACGGTCGAGCCGTGTTTGCGTATGTGTTCACAGATTTCAATCGGTTGCCTACCAACTGACATGGGGCCAGCAAACGCACGAAGAAAGTCAGCTTGTTTTGCACGACTGAAACGAAAAGACCGAGATAGACTCTGTAATGAATCGTTGAACGACTCACTCAGTGAATTCACGTTAACAAGGTTGGCGATAGAGCTATCCATTCTCGACCACCTCCAGTTGCTTCTTGGCGATCGCGGCCTGGCGTGACTCAATTTCCGCCATTCTGCGAGACTCGATGTCGCGATCAAACTGAGCGTAATCAAAGCTGTCCGCATTGATCCCGTAAGGAGATTCCAGTGATTTTTCAACGATGATGGGACACAGTCGCCCCGAGAGAATTTTATCGGCCGCATTGTCTTCCATTGACTTCCAGCCGGTAGACTTCAAGTAATCCAACCAGCCATTCAAATCGCCACTGCGGATGTATCCGCGGCCCAACCTGTCCAGGAAGATGATTTCAGCAATCGGGACGCGACCACTAATCCCATGACCATCACAGTGCTGGCAGTGGTTCTCACCAACCGCTTTGGTACGAATACGTTTCAGAGCCTCTGGGTTGGTCTCGGCTGTCACCTTCTGAAAGTGATCCCAGACACGGCGGTGATCATCGGTCGCTTTCGGGCTGGTTACGACATCCGCCAACCGCGGGCTACACGCCGGGCAAAGCTCGGGCACCAGACGCTGGGCGATGATGGCCCGGATTAACCCTGGGGAGGCCAACCGGCTCGGCTGAGCGCCAAGGTCCACCATTCTCTCAATAGCCACTACACCACTGTTAGCGTGGAGAGTGGACAGCACCAAGTGGCCTGTATTCGCCTGCTGAAACGCGCTGGACTGTACTTCAGGATCACGGATCTCCCCGTAGACAATGACATCCGGGTCCTGACGCATCGTCGATTTTGAATAGCTTGCCCATGAAGTCTCAGGGCGCTTTTCATTGACTTGTGTTTGGCAAACACCGGGGATTCGGTTCTCTACCGGATCCTCGTAGGTGATGATCTTCCGGGTGCCGTCCTTAGCAAGGATGGTTACCCCGGCTGCCAGTGCCGTTGACTTACCGGAACCGGTAGGGCCGACGTAAAGCACAATGCCGTGGGGAAAGGCAAAAGCTTTCTCCTGCAGCGCTACTTGGCCCGAGCTGTAGCCTAGCTCCACGAATGTTGGGTTCTTACCTTCGCCATCGGCGGAGAGCAACCGTAGAACAATGCTGATGCCCTTAGGGTCATCCATTGGCTGGTGGGCGTAGCGGATCTTCACTTTACGCAGACGGCCGCCCACACTGATCTCTACCGTGACACTGGCGTCCACTGGAATATTGACGTCAAAGGGCTTCGGCGACGTCCCCCCGGTGCGGTAGGACTCGAAGTTCACAATCAGAGCCCCTAATTTGCGGCCCTGTTCTGCGGTTAAGCGAAAGCTGGTACCCGTTTGCTCGACCAGCTTTCCCAGCACCCTAAACTTGACGATCGAGCGCCCCAAGATCTCATCGGTCTCAATGTGCACATCGGAGGATCCGGCCTGATAGGCCGACTGAACCAAAATATCCAAGAGCCGTTGAATAGCGGAACGCTCAACGTTGTTTAACTCACTTTGAGTAGGTTCTTCGGCGGTGCCTTGAAGGACCGCATTATTCGAGCGCAACATCGAGACGATTTGTTGCTCCGCGGGGCGAATCGTGACGTCCAGACCGTGTGACGTCTTTAAAAAATCCTTGGCTCTCCTGGCCGTCTGTAAGCCTTTGTGGGAGATGTCTGCTGTCAATAACTCATCGGTATCCAGGAGCACACAAGATTGCATGTCAGCCAAATAGGAACGTAAGCGTTCGTCCTGCACCGGTGTGCCGGCGATGTCTCGCATGTCCAGCACAGGGCTAGTGCCACACATATCCGCAATGCTCTGCATATCTGATGTCATAAGGCGCTCTCGAAGGTTACTTAGTGCTCGACTTCATGGGTTTTACTGTCGGGTGGGAACGTCCGACCAATTTGGAATAGGCAATGGACTTGCTCACTCCGCCGTCGGTGTAGGTCAGCCGTTGGCCAGATCGATCAATGTTTTTGATCGTGATGCCAGCATAGGTCTGGCCTTCAGAGACAGCTGTCGAGACACCGTTGATTGAGGTGATTGCACGACCGTCAGGAAGAAACGTGTTGATCGCCACCTGTGAAGGCACGTGCTCAGATTTACTTGTCGCTGAATCAGTCGTTGTGGGCTGTTGTGGGTTGTACATTGTGTTATGACTAGACAGGCTTTCGCCCTCTTTACGGCGATTCGCCAGCTCAGCCTCGGCTTTATCGACATCGACTTCCGCAATGTCCGCGGTTTTCTTATGCTCAGCGATCTTGGCGTCGTAGCCGGCAACCAGCAGCTGATGTTCTTTGGTTATCAAGGTTTCAGCATTGCTTGGAAGTCGGATAACCGGGTCTACGGATTGGTCTTTGTACTCCTGGACGGGCACCAATACCGGATCGGGCACTTTGACGACTTCTTTGTCAGCCACGTTGTCCGAGTCGCTAGAGAGCTCTGAGTAACCGATGGCTGCACCGGCCACCACCAACATGCCAATAAGGACCTTCTCTGAAGTTTTCATAATTTAATTAGCACCCACGAGTTTTAAATTTGCTTCAATGTTGTATGCAACGCCGGCGCGATCCACAGTCAGTGAGTCGATAAACACAGGCAGATGACGAGTGGCCTTAGCCAGCTGCAGCAAGGTGTGTGAGCCCGCGCCGGATTTCTTGACTAGGACATGGCGAGAACTCCAGTGATTGCCTGGAACGGTGGTATCAAAGTCGACACTGTCCACCACCTTGTTCGAGAACAGATTGAATCGAACTTCTCGCTCCGACTCAGAGACGGGCGTGATCAGGTAAGGCCTTGAGTTGTCTTCCAATTGAAGTGCGATATTGGCTATCGCGTTCTCTTTTGCCAGATCAACGGTAAAGTCTCGGCCGATATGAGTTAACCGATTTTCGAGATTACTAACGTAAGCGGAAGGTGTGGGTGAAAATTCACAACTGAGATGGCTCCCACTCAAAGAACAACTGCGCAAGTTCCAGCCTGCGATAAACTGGATGCCCTCAGTAATTGACCAAACGTCATTTAATACGGCCGTCGCTGAGGGAGTTTGAAACTGTTGCCGGTAGTCAGCAAAGTCATCAACCACCTCCTGCTCTTTTTCGTTACCTCCCAGCGTAAAGAACAAAACACTACCAATAGCAACGATGGCTATCAGGCCTGCCACAAGCACAGGCTTGTTCCCGGCACTCGTATGTTTCTTTAGGGCCTCTTCCAACGGCATTAACGTCGCGCCGGTGAAAGACGACAGTTTATTGATCAGTGGGGAATCGCTGATAATCGCATTCGAGCGTTCATCGATGTCAAACTGCGTAAACCCCTTAAGATCCTCAGGCAACTCTCCGTATAGATATACCTTGTACTGATCCAGATCCCTAACAATGCTGTTCCAAAAGAGCTTGTCGGACTCACCTGGCTTTACGTGTTTTTCGTCAACATCCGATCCATGACCAACGACCACCAAGTGTGAGCCATCTTCTACCTGGTTAATCCACACAAAGTTATTGTCGTCGATATTGCTTCTGACCAGATCACCCAGTGCTACACCTTGTTCGGTACTGAACACCAAGTTCCAATAGCCCTGACGCTCATACATGGACGCATAGGGATAGGTACTTTCATAAACTTGCTTAAACTGCTGTACCTTGCTCTGAATCTTGGAGGGCTGTTGAGCGGCTGGAATACGCTCACGTTGAGCGCCAACCACATAACGGGTATTACCGATGATGATTCCCATGACGACCTCAGATATTCCGAATGATTCGGGGCGTCACCAGCAGGTAGATATCGGTCACCCGGTGTCTGGCGCCGGCCGATGTAGAAGCCCAGCCAGTACGTATAGGGGAGTCCTGCTTGCTCATGTTTTCTTCACGACGAACAGCGGCCGCTACCACTGTGGTGCCATCGCTTACTACTTGCTGGATGTTGAAACGATTACGTTTCATTCGAGGCAGTTGGATGAAGTCAGTTTCAGTACCGATGGTTTCGGTGGGCTGCAGCTCAGATCCGCTGTTGCTCAATACAACCGAGACTCTATTTTCATCAAAGACTTTGGCCATTGAGTAGAGTGTGTAACCACCCTGGAGAATTCCTGGTATAAGTTCTGTCGTACTACCCACATCTGTCGTATTCGTGGTGCGAGACGCGGCCAGATAACCCTCGATATCGGCAAGCTCGACTTCGGCAACACTACCGCTGCGTGTCATGACTCGCTGTTCAGTCACAAACGACACTTGACCTTGCTGTTCAAGCGCTTTTACCAGAACATCAATAGAGCTGGATCCGGTTTGACGGCTACCGGAAAAAGCGATCGGTGCATCATTGGTGAAAACACCAAAGGGGGATTCGCCAAAAAAGTTAAGCTGACTGCTGGCGGTGTTTTTCACGGCCGTCCAATCCAAACCAACCTCGGCATTGTTTTCCGTGGTCACCTGAAGGACTTTGATTTCTAATACAACCTGAGTGGAAAGCTCTTGAATTAACGGTTCCATATAGGAGCGCACGGTGCGCATCAAATCAGGTGTGGTTTTCACCAGAATGGTTGACGATGACTCGGAGGGAATTACCACGCCATAGTCGCCCACAATGCTTTCGACCGTAGTCTTGGCATCAGTGAATGGATTTAACCCTTCTGCTTGAGTGTTGCTGAACTGATCGCGGTCAACATCAAAAACCGACGAATCAATCGGTGTCATTTCACTCGATCCACCGTTATTGGCGTTATCGTCGCGGGGCTTTTTCTTCCCCACCATGTAGCTGTAGTTGCCACCAGGGATTGGTAAGGTGAATGTCTCGGTTTCGTAGGCACTCCAATGTACAGAGGTGTCGCTGACCTCATAGGAGTAATTGGACAGCGAAGCAATCTTGTCCAGGGCACCACGTACACTGCCACGATGGGTCATAGACAACCGGAAGGATGGATCGACGTTGTAATCGAGTTGAGCCACGATGCCGGTTTCGGTTAAAACTAGATCCAATACCTGGTCAATCGGTAAACCTGCCACATCAACGTCATACGCTAAGGGTTGGTTTACCCAAGCTGGACCTTCGGGCTCTTTGATGGGCGTTAGATTGGCGGCCGGACGCTGTACATAGATCGCCGCATCCTGGCTGGTGTCGGTAGCGGCTGCGGAAATCTTGTCTTCGGCCGACTCCAGGCCTTGTTTACTGTCATTGAAGGATCCCATCACGCCACAGCCCGAAACGCTGCAGGCGGCAAGCATCACCAAAATTCGCTGAATGTATTGTCTGAATTGCATGTCTGCCCCTATTGAATCGGATTGCGATGTACGAAATACGCCGTGGTTGTACTCGGGTTAAGTCGCGCTTGAATGGGATACTCGGCTAGAAGTTCACTGAAGGCCTGACGGGGATCATCGCGTGAGATTGCGATTGGGAAGGAGGACGTAATGGGGTAGTCCTGGGCCTGCCAGCCATCCTTGAAAGGCATCTCCCAGCCAAATTCAGATAGCAGCCGCTTAGCATTGCTTTGCACGCTACCGGGCTTCACATCAAATACCACGGTGTTGGATGCATTCAATGCTGAGTTGTCGGTAATGATCAGCGATCGATCACCTTGGTCTGATACGATGAAACCACTCAACACATCATTGAGCGCTATCGATTCGGTGCTCATAAGATCCTCTGATACTTCGATATCGTCTCCAATATTCAGACGGTTAATATCAAAGGATTTATCTCGAACGCTGTAGACCACACCACCCAAGTCAAACCTGGACTGGAGTTTCATGATTGCCGATACCAGACTTTCGCCTTCAAGCAGAGTTAGTTCAGGGATAGGCGCCTCAGCACGGCCAGACGGCCCCTGAGCGCCCTCAGAAGCCGCTCTTGAGGGGGTTCCAATAGACTTTGCTGCTGTTACCGTGCGATGCGATACAGATTGTTGTGAAGCCCTTCCGGCGCTTTCCTGGGCAACCACATTGGATTGCATGTTCGTAGCCGAGCCCCCAATCGTGGCATTCGGCTCGAACTGTCCCGCAGCCATTCCCGTCGACCCCATCACTTCTGTTGGCGCTTTTCGGGTATAGGCCAGCCCGTCCACCTCATCGACCAGAATGTCCAATAAGGCACCTGACGGTGCTGCGGAATCATTCAGAGTAAATGTGACGGTGCGGGACAGGTCAGAACCTTTCACTGTCCAGGAGCTTCCCGCGATCACTTGGAGTATTTCAATCAGAGGGAGAGGACCTAGCTCACGATGCGCGGCCGGCAGTGGCTGGTTTAGTAGGATTGAATCGAGATAGATACCCCGATGCGTTTGATCGGCATTGCGCCGAACGCGATAGCCGGTACCGTCAAGAACCTCGTCGACAGCCTCACCGATCGTAATAACATCAGTCGCAAAGGCGGCGGTCACGGCCGTGTAGAGTGGATTAACCGAGCTTTGGGTCGGCTCCATCACAGCCAGTGTATATCGGTCGGTCTTGATTGCTATCGGATCTTGACCCGCCCAGCTGGCCGTTACGGAAAATGTCAGTGCTATCAGAAATAAATATCTCATAATCATCGCCGGTTTAATGTAGGGGCGTGTTCATCGCGCCCAGTTGTTCCAACCTGTACAACCCGATGTTTGTTCCAATTTCAATATTCAGGTAGATACATGTGTTCGTCAGCTTTAGGGATCTCACAACCCCAGTTCGATTGAACAGCTTTTCATCTGGGTCAATGATCTTCACGCTTTGATCCAGAGAGCATCGCTGCAACGTCAATAGCTCACGTTCAAGTGCCCGCAGTCTTTGCAGGAAAATAACCTTCTCCATCGCCTGCCCCCGCGATGTAGTGCATGGAAAATTAGCTTTGTGATTGCTCCTCAGCTGGATAGCCTTGATTCTCTGGCCCGGCTTTGGGCTTGTATTGAATGGATTCAATGCCCATAGGAGCGAACGAGATTGAGTCAGCACGGACTTTTAAGCGATAGATTTCTTGACCTGGCGTCGCTGGGTCATTGGATTGAAAGGACTCCATTCTCTGTTCGCCGATCACGACGATACGAGCACCTACTTTCAGTAGCTCCGCCACAGCTTTCGAGCGCTTTCCCCAAAACTCCACATCCACCCAGAAGCCGTTGTCTTTGCTCCATTCTCCCGATTCATCACGCGCTTTCACGTCCGCACGAAATGAGACGTTTAAAACGGATTTTTCTTCGCCTTTGACCGGAACGGTTTTGTACTCAAATGAACCGACATTACCCTCGTGGGCAAAAATGCTGAGCGCCATGGGACATCCTCTCAATATAAATTTTTGGAGGATTGAGGATACTTAAAATTGTGAACGGGTTAGAGCTTTTAACTGAACAAGAGGTGTGCAAATTAGGAAGGAAAAAGAAACGGGGGCAAGCCCCCGTGAATAATTGCGCACTCGCTTAGTCGGTCGGACTGTAGGCAAGTGGTTTTAGTATAACGCTAGCGTAGGGGTAGACAACTATTAAATTGATCTCACTTCGTACAAATACATTTCTAAACGATTCAAACTTCATAACCATCAACAGATGATCTCACGAGAATTTCTCTACCACTCGAATAGGGGCTGACTTCACCAGCAACACTGTCCTTCCAGACTTGTGCGGCGACCAATGATTTAAAAATCGCTAGATATGAATCTATTTCAACACGTAGCCTCATGCCCACCGCATCGTAGGAATACATACTCTCGGCAAATCTAGGTGACTCGCCTTGAATGCAGCTCATCATCGCGGCGACCTTTGCGCGGTTATCTACTCGCTCACGGACACCAGAGGTTAGGCGAACAAACGAATGAAGACTGAAACCAAAATCCTGACCTTTGGCTAACACCCTCCATCGTAGATCACCTATCCGGACCTCTGGCACATCGAAACGCTTCACATGACTACCAGCCCTTGGGCTGTAACACAGAGTGACATACTCACACTCAGGGCCGTAGAAACGATTCCAGTCCTGCACCGCATTGCGAGCCGTCTGATCGGCTGCCTGTAGCTGCCGGACAATCTGATCTTTCCAACGGTCAACGGAGTGACCGCCCTTATCCATTAAAAGGCCTTTTAAAGTAATGACCGCCATATGACCGATATTCCTCTCTGTCAGATATTCGATAGTGATTCTTGTCGGTCGTCCGCAGACTCACCAGTCTTGATTCGCGGCGCTAATTTTGCGCGACGCTCACCTTTACGAACATCCTCAGACAATGTGGGCATAGTCGGTTTGTGTGACTCGTACACTTTCGCCGCACGTTGAGCCACTTTGTTGTTCGCGGCCAAATCATCACGCTTAACTGATGTATTCACCCAAAGACGACTTGCTTCAAACACTGATCGAATCATGGACGAGCACTTTACAATGCTGGAGGTCCAATCATCCTCAAACATGAGACCCATCTTCTTCGCGGTCATCGCCGATAACACCACTCGGTCAAACTGAGTCAGCAAGATGGCGGAACGGTAGGCCCAGGGCGAATAGAACTGAATATCCATCGTGGCCGGATCGACGCTATGAGTGTCGGGAATGTCGATACCTTGAAGTTCAGTATCCAGAATCTCATCGATGTGTTTCTTCTGTGCCCGGATAAACGCAGCCGCATCCTCAAACTTCGTTTCAATTTCCAACAACGCCTGATCCGCATAGGGATCATCATTCTCACTGGCATGCCATATCTCCGCCACATTCTTGGCGAACCGAACCAAGCCAACGATAGGATAGATGTTCTTATCTTTATCCCCACGACGCCCGTAGAAAAGGGCGTGCGCTTGCCGCGTCTCCAATGTGATCTTGCCGCCGCCAGTCTCAAGCCTTCCAGGTCGCCCCTGAACTGACGCAGGTTTGACAATACTGTCGGCACCGTCCGGGTGCGACCGGTTCAAATTCCGCTTAGCCTCTGCACGAAGCTCCGCTTTCTCTTCTAAATCAAGAATCGATTCGTTTGTCTCATGTTCCATGATTGATCGCCCTAAGGTTGTAAACTTGCACCAGTCTCACCAACGAGACCCGCGCATTTTCTTTTGCATTTCTCGGTCACTGATCATTTCCACAAAGTGACCTTCAATTTCGGATATCTCCAGTTGACCCTGTTCCAGACTCGTAGCTAACAGCATCAGCGATATTGCTCCACCGCGAATGTATCCTTCGATGTACTCACCATCAGCGGTCGATGCCATCGACGATAAGTCTACGGCGATGTCTCGCAGTGTTCTCGGGTTTAATTGTTCCATTCTCAATCTCCAACCGTATGGTTTTTTCTAATCCACTTGCCCCAAGCGGACTATGTGTTTCACGTGGAATCTTCAGTTTCCAATCTCTTTGGATTTTTCAGGAATTCGCATGTTGCACTTCACGCACACATCGGGACCATGTTGCCCGTCGGGCCTTAGGGAATGATTGCATCGTTCTTCGAGTGCTTTCATGCGTGAGTCGTTGGTGGACAGCAAATAGCGATGGCGCCTACGATCTAGGCGAGTCACTTTTACCACGACCACTTTAACGGGAGGTTGGCTTTCACCGCGGTAGATTTCAGAAGTCAGCCCCGGAATGGGAATGTGACCTTCGCCTACACCGCCATACAAAACAAATTCGACTCTAGCCATTGACCACCTCCAATTGCAGTCTCGGAGTGCGGTCAGTGACCGCACTTTGGATGTGCATCGGACTCAGCTTCGGAGTGCGGTCAGTGACCGCACTTTGGATGTGCATACTCATATCACACCACCTTGGCCAATCAAGAAATGAGGTTCACTATCTTCAATAGCTTCCTTCACCATCTGCCCCCACTCATCCAGCATCATGACGTTGTCTCGACGACGGTCTACCAGGGCTTTCGTGAAGCTGACGATGTTGCGGATTGGCTCAGTACCGGGGTGTTTGACGTTGAAGATCATGCGACCGAAGAGTTGGCACATCACGTCGCGTCGGGCCTCCTCGCCAAGCCCAAGCAACACGCGGCCAATGACCGGGATGTTGGTTCGGTAGACTTCCCAGAGAAACAGCATGGGCTGGGTGGTGTCGGCGACCAGCCAGCCGAGATGGGAGGCAGCCAGGCACTCGGCCAAGGGTTTATCCAAGTCGGCATCGTGTCGCCGTGCCGGCTCAGTGGATGGGTGAATTCCCTTGTGCGCGCGCGTAGTAATATATTTATTAATATTAATACTACTACTACCAATACTACGGGGATAAAAAATATTTTCTTCGGAGCCGTGTAAAGAATTTTCTTTCTCGGACAAATTATGATCAAAAGCCGTGTTAAGATTTTTAACATGGCTATTTTGACCCGCGTTAAAATTCTTATCATGGCTTTCCAAAGGCCCCTCTGAAGCCCGCATTGCTTCGTTTACTGCGATTTTCTCACTGGTATTTTCACCCTCAACGTCAGCCAGAGCCGTGTTAAAATTTTTAACATGGCTATCAAGCTCTTCACTCGTAGTGATCAAGGCACTTTTCCCAAAAACAGCTTCTCTCAGCCTGTCTTCCATGGACTCCAATTGAGTGGGACTTCTGGGCGTCGACTCCAGCGCACTTATTTGAGCGAGAACCTGGCTGGCCAGGTTGCGATTGGCTTTACCCGCACTAGCGCCACTTACCTGGGCTTCTAGGAACTGTACATACCCTGAATCCAGTTCCAGCGTGTCTGCCAAACTCAACGGTTCCTCATGAAGCAAATACACATCGCCCACAAACCGCTGAAGCTCATCGCGCACCGACCGGCAGAAGGTCATCCAGCGATTGATACGCAGTGTTGCCCGAGAGTTCGCTACTGTAGGCGCTGAACACACCATGGCTGCACTCAGTTCCTCACGAGAGGGAACATAGCCAGGCATCTGTGGGTTTGAGATAAACGCCCTCAAAACCTGCCATAGGAGTTTATCCGCCGGCTTCAACTGTCCATCAAAGATTAAGTGATTGGGCACACTATGATGAAAGTTACCGGTAAATATGACGCCCATGCTGGTACCGGAGCTGCCGGAGGAGTTGGCGCCACCGTTGTCAATTCGTCGTTGCTGAAGCAGGCTTTGCTCGGCAAAAGAAATCTGCTTAATGATGGGAGACAGGTCGGACATCAAATGCCCTCCATGATCGTGTTCCACAACCTGTCGATTCCTATGCCTGTCGACTCTGAAAGAGAGCACAACTTGCGTAATTCAGACAGGTTGGAGTTTTTTAACTGTTCCCATTGGCGAAGAGCATCCAGCTCTTCAGATTCTGTCAGTGACTCGATTCGTCCGCGCTCCTGGGGTGGTAGCCCCAGCGCTTGCTTGCGCTGATCATAGTCTCTTCGACTGATACCCGTCAGCGCGTTCAGCATGGGTTGTCTTATTCCCAGTCGAATCGCTCGGTCAGTATCGGTCTCTTCGGAATGCTCTAGCTCCTGGTGATTCAGGAAATTACTGAGCGCTTTCCCATTAAACGACACATCCACGAGAGGAGCCGGGAAGTCGGTCATACGATCCAACGCTCTTAGCGTGACAGATCGCAATAAGTCGTAGCAGGTCTCCTCAACGCCCATCTTTTTCAGGAGGGCGAAGTTGGAGGTTTGAGCGGCTGTAGCCGCGGTATACAGTGCCTCTCTGTTCAATGAAGCCAGCTGCTTTGAATTGATGGTTTTGTTGTCTCGCCCCACAGCGATACCTCCTTGCGTGATCATGCGCATCGTTGTTTACTTCGATTCCAGAAACAGGCTCGAATAGTCGTCGGCACAATGTTGCCTAATGGTTGCTAACGCTTTGTCAAAAGCGAGTAACCCTTGTTGGCTCTGTTGATGCTGGGCGGAAGCCCCCTCGTAATCCGGTAGGGTTCTCAGCATGTTGGTGTGTATATAGGCTTGCTGGACACCCACAATCTCGAATAGCCGCATAAACGGAAACGGCAGCAGGGCATTGATTGCTTCAACTACGTCGTCCTGTCCTTTCTCGGTACAATCATGCGCAATACCGATGAACGGGATCATGAGCCCGTAAGCCCACAAGCGCTGTATAGGCCTTAGCTCGGATAACATCGCCTCGAAGCCACCAAACAGATCGGCTGCGATATGCCACCCGATACCAGGTGCGGTGTCGCCGTAAGTAGGCACTAAGAGGTGGTCGATATCATGAACCTCAGCGACCATACAGCTGGCGAGATACGATTCTTGTAAAAGATCGTCCAGCGTCTTCGGCTGGAAGTTTCCTACTTGCCCAGCAATTGAAAGTTGATCGCTCCCGGTAGGAGTGTCACCTTGTGCAGTACCCGGCATTGCCCTGCCGGCTGTTACAGCAGGTGCTTCATTCTCGCTTGGTGTCGCAACTTGTTGCGAAAAAGCTCCAGGAGCATTACCGGCCTCTTGGCTGGGGCGCTGTGACGGTGCCGAATTGCTGGCCTCAGGTGCAGCTGTATCTGGTTGGGTCGAAGGCTCTGGCTGAGCGTTCGGATGGTTGGGTTGAGGTGATTTAACACCTGAAGGCTTGCCGCCTTTCATAATGTTAAATATTTCCGAACTTACAGCACTGAAAGGCTCGTCTACCGCGTCCGAAAATTTGATGCTCATTAACTGAAAGAAACCATCAAAATCAAACGAGACGTCATCGAACTCTTTTAGAGTATTTTGCCAAAGCGAATCCCAATCTTCTTTAGGCTCTTCACCGTTTTTAATCAGCGAATCCCAGTACGCTTTAAACGCTGTCTCATAGGAACGTATTTTCTTGATAACAGGTCTTCCGGCTCCCGCCCAAAGTAAATCCGGTACAAATTCATGCAGCCCATCCACGGCATACAACAATACAGAAAGGTTACTTGAGTCAATTCCCCAACCTTTAGCCTTCATCCGATCGGCGGCTTTACGCATGGATATTTTGCCTTCCTTCTCCTCAATCAAGGCAATCCAACGCTTTGCGGCTAAGGCGCGCTCGATGAGCTTCATATCACCGCGCAAATCGTTCTCTACCAGGTGGCCAGCTAACGACTCTTCATCGTCCACCCACGGCTTAAAAGTGACCTGGTGCCGAAAGAATATTTCGTCGCCGGTCTCTTCCCAAAGCTCCTGCAGAGCTTGAAGACGTGTATTACCGCCGTCGGCAATTTGGTAGGGATCATCAACACTTTTTCGAGTCACATTAAAGCGATGATCGAGGCCTCGGGCTTTGATGGACGCCTTAATATCATCGAACTTTGGGTTCACTGATTGACGTGGATTGAATTCACTGGGTACCAGCTCATCCAAAGTAACCGTGATTTCTGTCGGGATCGCGGGGTCTTTACGTATCGCCTCGACAGTGCGTGACTGTCGTGTCAGTCGTTCAGATAAATTGACAGATTTGTTCTTAGAGGCCATGACTTAACCCTCTCCATTCTCAATGTTATGTGCCCAGTCTCGGTCGTAGGCTTGAGCTTTCTCAAAAGCTTCCTCCAGCCTCTGCTGCTGATCCGGTGGCAAAAAGATCCCCAGCTGCTCGTTGTCACTTCGGCCAGGGTAGGCAAAGGTAATATTCTGGCCTCGACAGCCAGCCTCAATCAGGTGGGAATCCTCAAAGATAGGCTCGATACAGTCGCGCATAAGCTCGTTCTCTGAGTTCAAGTTGTATGCATCATACTCGCGCCCGTCACACCAGAGCGTGCAGGCCGCGGCCAGACGCTCTTGTGCCTGATCCTTGTTACTGGCGACCAAAAAGACATAGCCGCTTTGGTCGAACTGGCTTGAAGGATCGAAACTTTCCACTACGGCTCGATAGATCATGACTAGGCCTCCACTGCAGATAAGACGTCGTGGGGCTTACGACCAGTCAATTTAGGCTGTAGCTCGTAGGCGAGCTCCAACATGGTTTCCTGCGCGCTCGGGGTCTTTCCTCGGCGCTTCGGTTCAAAGCGATGTGCTGGCTCAGAACGCCCGGCAGCTTTGTTGTAGGCGGCAATATCGGGAACAATGGTCTTAAGCACCCGGACCATGCCATCGCCAACTTCATCGAACTCCCTGCTAAGCCATTCAGCCATCTCGCGTGAGTCGTTGGTTCGACCCATACGGTTGATTAGTGCGTTACAGGTAGGGAGGGGACGGCCGGCAATGGTGGTTTTCATGCCTGGCGCCGGGAGAAGGGAACGCAGCATATTGACTGTGCCGGTCACAAACTCGGTCGAGTCCAGATAATTGGGTACAACAGGGCTGATCACCTCGTCCGAGGCCAGAATCACGGCCTCCTGAAGCAAGCCTATAGCGCCCTGGGTATCGACAATGATGTAATCGTACTCGGTCGCCAGCTTCTGGAGTGCCATGTGGAAATATAAAACATGACTGCTGGACTCGCGAAGGAATGGCAGGATTGGGCCGCCTTTGTCGCCCTTGGAGTCATCGTTGACGATGATATCCAGGTTCGAAAATCCGGTGTGGCTGATACAGCCTTCGGGGTCTGTCGTGGTAATTAGTTGAGTCAGGCCTGAGTCGGCCGGGAAGGGAATATTGAAATACTTGCTCAAGTTTTGAGCGAAGTCAGTATCAATAAGAAGTGTACGTTGCCCTAAGTCTGCAAAGATTGCAGCTAGGTTTACTGAGATAGAAGTTTTGCCGACTCCACCTTTGGTGGAAACTAAAGAATAGACTTTGGCCATAGAGCCCTCCAACCGTTGATTTAACGCAACGATTAAGAACTCATGGTCCAAAGAAGTGGGCTTACTACCACTTAGAAAATGGTAGCTAGGGGCGGACTTGAACCGCCGACCCCAGCATTATGAGTGCTGTGCTCTAACCAGCTGAGCTACCTAGCCACATGTCTTGAGGGCGCGTATTTTCACCACATGGGGGGGTAAAGTCAAGGGTGAATTTGGGTTTTTTGCCGTCGCGCCCTGTTTTGCTTAAACGTTGAACCGGAAGTGGACGATATCGCCGTCTTTAACGATGTAGTCTTTGCCTTCCAGACGCCATTTACCGGCGTCTTTGGCGCCTTGCTCGCCGCCTAGTTCAATAAAGTCGTCGTAGCTGACCACTTCGGCGCGGATAAAGCCTTTTTCAAAGTCGGTGTGAATTTTACCGGCCGCCTGGGGCGCGGTAGCGCCTACGGGGATGGTCCAGGCGCGTACTTCTTTTACCCCGGCGGTAAAGTAGGTGTGCAAGCCCAGCAAGTCGTAGCCGGCGCGAATAACGCGGTTTAGGCCCGGCTCTTCCATGCCCAGTGCTTCCAGGAATTCGGTTTTCTCTTCGTCGTCCAGCTCGCTGATTTCCGCTTCAATTTTGTTGCAAATGGGCACCACCACGGCGTTTTCTTCGGCGGCGATGGCGCGCACTTTATCCAGGTGCGGGTTGTCCTCGAAGCCGTCTTCGGCGACGTTGGCAATGTACATGGTGGGCTTGAGGGTCATCAGGCTCAGCTCACGCAGTTGCTTTCTCTCGTCGTCGGTTAAATCAAACGAGCGCAGCGGCTTGGCTTCGTCCAGATGCGGCTGAATTTTTTCCAGCAGCGCTTTCATAACAATCGCATGCTTGTCTTGACCCTTGGCGGCTTTGGCAAAGCGCTGAATGGCTTTTTCCACGGTTTCCAGATCGGCCAGTGCCAGTTCGGTGTTGATGACGTCGATATCTGAGGCAGGGTTAATGTTGCCGTCCACGTGAATCACGTTTTCGTCTTCAAAGCAGCGCACCACGTGGGCGATGGCGTCGGTTTCGCGAATGTTCGCCAGGAACTTATTGCCCAGGCCCTCACCCTTGGAGGCGCCGGCCACAAGGCCCGCGATGTCCACAAACTCCATGGTGGTGGCGATCACCTTCTCGGGCTTTACGATAGCGGCGATTTTGTCCTGGCGCGGGTCGGGGACCGCGACTACGCCGGCGTTGGGCTCAATGGTGCAAAACGGAAAATTTTCGGCGCCAATGCCCGCTTTGGTGAGTGCGTTAAACAGGGTGGATTTGCCCACGTTGGGAAGTCCGACAATACCGCAATTAAAGCCCATGAATCTGTCTCTTTGCCTGATATGAAAAATTGGCCGCGATTATACATGAAACGGCCGCTGTTTTTGCCGCCCCAGGCCTAGCGGCGGATCAGTTTTTGCGCTCGGTTTTTCACGCGCGAGGCGACATTCAGGCCGCGCCGCGCCAGGTTAACAGCGCGGTTGTTGGTGAGCTTGTCGAGCATGGTGTGAAGCCTTTGGTTATCGCGGTACAGCCGCGCGAGGTGCTGGTCGCGCCGTGTCAACAGTCCCTGAATGCTCTGGTAGTCTGCCTCGCTTAGGGTTAGCCCGGGTTGAATATGGGCGGGCAGAGGGCGCTCCACGTAGATTGTCGAGTGGCGCCCATGGTATTCGTGCTGCGGCCGGGTTTTGCTGTAGAAATACAGTGCCAGCGACTTGCGCGAGCGCGTGTCAGCGTCTCCCTCGGGCAGGTTAATTCGCTTAAAGCCGTGCCAGGAATGGTCGTGAGTGGCGAAAATAACGCAGCGGTTAAACAGCGGTTGTACTTCGGTAATCTCGTTCTCGCTGGGCGGCAGGCGCGGGTCACGGTGAAATTCAATGGCGCCGCCCCAGGCGTCTTGCCACTCGCGGTTGAGGTACACAATAAGGTTTAGGCGCCGGTGGTGGCCGGTGACAGGGTGGCGGTTAAAATCGACGTGGGGGTCTAAATCCTGGCCGTGACAGTTTTCATGGGTGCCTCCGCCAAAATAGTCAGGGTCGTAGAGCAAGTCATCGATGCCCGTGGCCTCGGAGATCCAGCTTAGAAATTCCGTTGACTGAATCAGTTTATCCAGCTTCTGGTAGCTGCCGCCCAACTCACGGATATTGGGGTAGGTAGCTTTGCGGCCAATGTTGCCGTTCTCATCGCGGGCGCGATTTGTGTCAAATGGTGGAAACTCCTTTACCAGTGCTTCGCAGGTTTGCTCGCTGAAGAAATTGTCGATAACCAAATAGGAAAACGGCTCGGCAGATTGAAAGCTGTGCGCAAAGTTGGGGGTGTTGGCGAGGGTGGATGGACTGAGCCACTGTGAAAGTGCCATAAAAATCTCGTTGTCTAAATCGCGATCGCGGGCCAAGGCGCAATCGTGGATCGTTATTGGTGTTATTTAGCGTTCGATTATAACTGGGTGAGGTTAGGTGTCTACGACCCAGTTTTTTCGTGCGCAGCGGACGGTTTCTTTTTCCTTTTGCTGTCGCTACTCTGTAAGCCTTTGGCGTTAGGAAGGATGATGGTGCGAAAACAAGGGATGCCACCACTGCAGGTGGGTTTGTTACCGGCGCTGCTGGCTTGGCTCATTTTGGTGGCTTACGCGCAGGGTGCGAATGCGACTAGTGCCGCCGTCCGGGCCGAGGTCAAAGCCCGCACTGATGCAGCACTGGCCGAATTTATCGCCGAAAACCCGGGCCTAGAAGCCGAGCTGGCGGCCGCACCGGGTTATCTGGTTGGCACTGGTGATACCTTATTGCTGGGGCCTTTGGGTAGCGGCGGTGCTATCGCGGTGCTGCGCGATCAGCGTCGCAGCAGCGACACCTACCTGGATATTTCCAGCCTGGGGCTGGGGGTGGGATTGGGGTCGCGCGGCGGACGCTTTTTGGCAGTGATCAACTCCACCCAGTTGCTGGACAGTTTGCAGAGAGGACGCTGGCTGTTGAATTCCGAGGCGAGTTCAAACATCGGCGAGCAGGGCGGCAGTGTGGCATTGCATTCGGATCAGTACGTCCTCTATTCGCGTGGTGAGTCTGGCGCCGCCATCGGAGCGGGACTCAACCTCTCCCATATTGAGGTGAACAAACGCCTTACCGATACAGGCTTGTCCGAATCAACCGTACCTGGGCGCACCCGCGCTTATGCCGCAGGGCAGGGGGATAACGCACCGAGACGCTGGCCCTACGCGCTGCCGTTTTTGGCACAAAAAGTAATCGACCGTGGAATTAATCTCCCTCGGCCCTATGGTGTGGGCTGGATTCGCGCGAATATGAATCAAGCCATGTCGCTCACTCACCTGGACGTAGGTTTCAATGGCGCTACCAAATTGCCCTACGACTTTGTGGCGGTAAACAATGCGCAAACGGATATCGTTACCGATCAAATAAAATTTGACGCCTGGGTCCTGCCGTTTTTAAACCTATACGCCACTTTGGGTAAAGTGGAGGGGCATGTGGATATGGATATCACCGTCGATGGCGACACCTTGCTCGACTCGCTCGGGGCCGATTGTTCGCATTTGCTGCGCCCGCCTGTTTGCTATGTGTTTTCCGATCGCGCGGTGACATTTCCGGTGCGTGCCCATGTGGGGCCCACCACCTACGGCGGCGGAATGGTGTTGGCCGGTGCCTGGCACGACTGGGTTGTGATTGTGCCCAGCAATATCAGCTACAGTGAGGCGAGTGATAAAACCTTTGATGGTCGGACCATTACTGTCTCCCCGCGCCTGGGGCGCTTGATTGATTTGCCGCGCGCGGGCAGTTTGACGGTTTTTACCGGCGGCAATTACCTGGACAGTAAAAATGTGATTGATGGCACTTATCGTATTCCCGGCACCGCCCAAGAGTTGGGCTATCGCATACATCAGCGCAATCAGGATCCTTGGAGTGCTCTGGTGGGGATGAACTGGGATATCAGCGCGCGGCTCTCGCTTATGCTGCAGTACGAGGGCTTTAGCGGTTCGCGTGAGGGTTTTACATCCTCTTTAACGGTGCGGTTTTAATGTTGCGAAGCATAGTGTTGTGTTGTGCGAGTATGGTTATGCTGTGCGCCCCCGCGCTAGGTGCCGAGGGAGATATTGCCGAGGTTCCCTTGCCCGCGGGGCAGGCGGTGGATCAGGTAAGCACTGCCAAGGTGAGTGGCAATCCGGCGCAGTCTATTTTTTCCCGTTGGCCCGATGATCTGATATTGGCCCCCGTGCCCGGTTACTCCTCTGAATTGGGGTGGACCCTGGCACTGGGCGCCGGATACTTTTTACCGCGAAAGCAGAAAGAAAACCCAGCCTCGTTGGTGGGCGTCATGGCCATGGGTTCGGAGAATGACAGTCACGCTCTGGGTGCGGGCGGCAGCTTTCACTTACTCAACGATCGCCTGCGCCTGGTGCTGATGCTGGGAGACCTAAAATTTAACTATCGCTTTTGGGGGATCGGCAACGACGCCGGCGAAAGCGGGCGGCATTTAAACATCAGTCAAACCGGGCAGATGTTTTACAGCATGGCCATGTGGGAGTGGTTTGACAGTGTTTATGCGGGGGTCGGTCTGCTTGGTGGCAAGTCAGAGGTAACCCTGCGCGGGGTGCAAGAGCTCATTCCACAGCTGCCGGATCCGAGCCTTGATATAAACCTGGGAGCTTTGGAATTACCTCTGCAACACGACGATCGCGACGATGTGCACTTTCCCCGCAAGGGGGTATTGGCTGAGGCTAATGCCTATCTGTATCGCGATTGGCTGAGCTCCGATTTTAACGCCGATATTTTTAAGCTCGACGGCAATGTCTATTTGCCCATTGGCGCAGCCGATGTGTTGGCTCTGCGGGCTATGTACCGCAGCGCCAGCGACGATGCGCCTTTCTTTTTGCTCAGCTCTTTTGGCGGCAAAACCGATTTGCGCGGCTATGACACCGGCCGCTACCGCGATACCGATATGTACGCGGTGCAGGGAGAATATCGCTGGCGCGCCAGCGATAGTTGGGTGTTAACCGGCTTTGCCGGGGTGGGCGAGGTGGCCTCCTCGCCGAAAAAGTTCTTCAGCAACTTTTTACCCGCCGCCGGCGTGGGCGCGCGGTATATGCTTTCGCGCAAACATCAGGTGAGCTTGTCCGCCGATTGGGCCGTGGGGAAAAACGGCTCCGAGTTCTACTTTGGCGTGGGTGAGGCTTTTTAAACGGCTGTATAAGCAAGCACCAATAGCCCCCACATGGCCAGCAAAAATAGGTTGCTGAGTAAAAACGCGCGCATTCGCCACAATACCTTGTTGCCGTTTAGATGAACGATGGCCTGTAATATTCTCGCAATCACGTAAAGCCAGGCCAGGACAATCATGGCGGTGCCTGTGGCGTTAATTGCCATGGCCGCCAGACAGGCGACGTAAAACAGCGGCGGTATTTCGAGCAAATTGTGGTAACAGCGCTGCGCTAGCACCATGCGCTCGGGCAGCTGGTCGGCGGGCAGGTTATAGGTTTTAAAGTAGCTTAGCGGCACCTGCCGGTTTTTTACGGCGCTGATTCTCGCGCCCAGCATGGTAAAGGCGACGGCGAAGGTGAGTAAAACCATAGCGGCCATTGGGTAGATCATACAACCTCCTTGCTGATCAAAAAGTGCTCGGATTGGGACGGTACTGTTAATCGGCGCTTGGAGCACTATAATAGCCCCCTTTTACGGCCCGCAACCTGCGCTGCAACAGCCTGCGGAGAATTCCAGACCAACAGGATGAAGAATATGATCATCAAGCCAAAAGTTCGCGGTTTTATCTGTATTAACGCCCACCCACAGGGTTGCGCGGCTCATGTGCAAGAGCAAATTGATTACACCCGGGCCCAGGGCGCCATTGAAAATGGCCCCAAAAATGTACTGGTTATTGGTTGCTCTACCGGTTATGGCTTGGCCTCGCGGATAACCGCGGCCTTTGGCAGTGGCGCTAAGACCCTGGGGTTGTGCTTTGAAAAGCCCCCCACCGAGAAAAAAACCGCCTCGGCCGGTTATTACAACACTGCCGCTTTTCACGCTGCGGCGGAAAAAGAAGGCCTGTACGCCCGCACCATTAATGGCGATGCGTTCAGCAATGAAATCAAAGCCGAGGCCATCGCCGCCATTAAAGAAGATTTAGGCAAAATTGATTTGGTGGTCTACTCGCTGGCCTCGCCCCGCCGCACCGACCCCAACACTGGCGAAACTTATAACTCGGTGTTAAAGCCAATCGGCAAAGGCTATACCGCCAAAAACCTCAATACCGACACTTTGAAAATTTCCGATGTGACCGTTGAGCCGGCCACCCAAGAGGAAATTGACAACACCGTAAAAGTGATGGGCGGCGAAGACTGGGAAATGTGGCTGGACGCGCTGGCCGAGGCCGATGTGCTGGCCGAGGGCGCCAAGACCGTGGCCTACACTTATCTCGGCGATAAGCTCACCTGGCCTATTTACGGCCATGCCACTATAGGCAAGGCCAAAGAAGATCTGGACCGCGCCGCTGGCGCGATCGCCGAGCGCCTTGCGGACAAAAATATCAGCGCCAATGTGGCGGTGCTCAAGGCATTGGTCACCCAGGCCAGTTCGGCCATTCCGGTCATGCCTTTGTATATGTCCATTTTGTTTAAAGTGATGAAAGAGAAGGGCACTCACGAAGGCTGTATCGAGCAGCTGCAGCGCCTGTTTACCGAGTGCTTGTACACCGATAGCCCGCGCCTGGATAACGCCAATCGTTTCCGCGTAGACGACAAAGAGCTGGACCCGGCGACCCAGGCCGAGGTAGAGGCCATTTGGCCCGAGGTAACGGAAGAAAACCTGATGCAGATTACCGATTACAAAACCTATAACAGTGATTTCCTGAAACTGTTTGGTTTTGGTTTTGACGGCGTGGACTATGACGCCGAAACCACGCCGTTGGTTGACCACAAATTCTGATCGGGGGCGGTTGTGAGTTTTGTGGGGCATTTGCGAGCACTGCTGAGCCTGAGTTTCTTTGTGCTGGTGACGTTGGTGATCGGGGTGCCCCTGATGACACTCGCGCTGCTCAAACTACTTCTGTACCGCAGCCGCTGGCGACCCACCTTAACGCGCTGGCTGGACAAAACCGCCAGCGCTTGGATCAGCTGCAATAACTTTCACCAACGCTTACTTCTGCCCACCCGGGTTAATGTGGACGGCTCGCTGGAGTTTGCCCGGCGGCAGTGGTTTATGCTGGTGGTAAACCATCAAAGCTGGGTGGACATTCTGGTGATTCTGCGTGTGCTGAATCGCCGTGTTCCCTATTTTAAGTTTTTTTTAAAAAAATCGTTGGTGTGGATCCCAGTATTGGGAATGGCTTTCTGGGCGCTGGATTTTCCCTTTATGCGCCGTCACAGCAAGGAGCAAATTGCCCGCGACCCTAGCCTTGCCGGTAAAGATCTGGCCACCACGCGCAAGCAGTGCGAGCGTTACAGCAATAAACCCGTGACCATTATTAGTTATTTGGAAGGCACTCGTTTTACCCCGCAAAAACACGCAGCGCAAAACTCTCCCTATAAACATTTGCTGATTCCTAAAGCCGGTGGCCTGGCGTTTACTCTGGCGGCGATGGAAGGGCGAATTAATACGCTGCTTGATGTCACTATTCACTTTCCCGAGGGGCGGCCAACTTTCTGGCAGTATCTGGCGGGCGATGTTAAGACTATTAATGTGGTGATTCGGCAAAGACCCATCGATGGCTCGCTGAGCGGTGACTATGGCGACAGTGAGTTTCGTGCGTATTTTCAGCAGTGGGTCAATACTATTTGGCAGGAAAAAGACGAGCTGCTGCAGCGCTTAGAGCAAAGCGCGAACAGGTAAAAAATTGATGAACCGAACACACTTTTCCAAAGCATTATTGCACCCGCGCTACTGGCTGTTTTGGCTCGGGGCGGGCGTTTGGTTTTTATTGGCGCAGCTGCCTTATCGCTGGCAGATGTGGCTGGCTAATAAAATAGCGCCGCTGTTGTATTTGAATAAAAAGCGTATTAATTACGGCCGCATTAATTTACAGCACTGCTTTCCCAATTTGAGTGAGCAGGAGCGCGAACAAATGCTGAAAAAAAATGCCGAGTCCATGGCGGCGGCCATGTTTGAAACGGGCATCGGCTGGTTTTGGCCTCAGTGGCGGTTGCGTAAATTGCACACGATTACCGGGCAGGAGCATCTGCGCCAGGCGGAGCAGGACGGCGTAGGCGTGCTGCTGTTAACCACACATTTCAGCACCTTGGATATCGGCAGTGCGTTTCTTGGCTGTAACACCGAGTTTGATGGTCTGTACCGCCCCCACAGCAACGCCGTGTACGATTATTTGCAGCGCAAGGGTCGCGAGTCTTACTGCAAAAGCGGGATTGCCATTCCGCGAGACAGTGTGCGAACCATGATCGCTCACTTACGCCGTGGCCGCGCCGTTTGGTATGCGCCCGACCGCGATCTGGGCCCTAAAAACAGTGTATTTGTGGATTTTTTTGGCGTGCCTACCGCGATGATTACCGCCACCAGCAAAATCGTTCAGCTGGGCAAGGCTCGGGTTATTCCCTTTACCCAATTCCGCCGCGCCGACGGTTCCGGTTACGACTTGGTGATTCATCCGCCTTTTGCAGATTTTCCCAGTGGTGACGATCTGGCCGATACTCAGCGCATTGCGAGCTTTATGGAACGCGAAATCGCCAAGGCGCCGGAGCAATACTTCTGGGCCCAACAGCGTTTTAAAACCCGGCCTGAAGGTGAAGACAGCTTTTACGAATAACCTGCCAGCACACCGGACTCAGGCGTCTGGCCGGCTCCACAGGTAGGCGGTCACGGCGATAAAGATAGTCGCACAGCAGGCTATCACCCAGGGGTTTATCCCCAGCAAAAACATTATGGTTAAGCTGCCGAGCAATAGCAGGGGCGTGAGTCGTTTAGCGTAACGGGGCACGGCGCGATGCTCGTGCCAGGCGGTTAGCAGGGGGCCGAAGTTGGGATGGCTGTAGAGCCAGTTGTGTAGCTTCGGCGAACCCTTAGACGCCGCCCAGCCGGCCACCAGTAAAAAAGGTACCGTGGGCAACACCGGAAAAAATAAGCCAATGGCTCCCAGAGCCACACTCACCCAGGCCAGAATAATCCATGGCAGGCGCAATAGCAGCGGTGATTGACCGTGCGAATCAGCGGTAGGCTTCGGCACCTTTATTAATTCCTTCATAGGCGCGAATACGCAATTGGCTGTCGGGGTACAGGCGTGCGGTTTCGCCAGCCATATGTTCGGCCAAGCACTCGACTGTAGTGTCACTGTCGATGATGTAGCAGTGGCTTTGTGGAATGCGCAGAGTAAACTCGCCTTGGGGAGCTTGGTAAGCAAAGTCCAGGTAGTCGACGCCCGCCACGGTCACGGCGCTACTGATGTCCTCGCGGGTGCCAATGTATATGTCCCGCCAAAGCTCGGCCCAGTGCTGCTCCAGCGCGGGTGCTTTGATACCGTCTTGCCAGATATCAATCCGCGAGCGGTGGCCGTGGGCAATGCGCTGACAGTTGCCGTCGTGTTTTTTCAGGCCGTGACTGTAGTGGTAGAAGGCGCCTTCGATATGCTCGGTGGAGAAGTCGAGCTCCAATTTATCGAGCTTTTGCGCAAATGCTACCTCAAGCTGAGTTTCGCACCAGCGGGCGATAGACTCGGCACTGAGCTCAGTGGCATCGACCAGGGCAATGGCCTGACGTGGGCAGCTAAGGTGAATGAACTCGCCATTGGTCAGCGTCCAGGTCAGCTCGATACGATCATTGCTTTCGCTGATCTCAATATTGTCTGCCCTGGCGGGGACGGCAAGACGATGGTCCAGCTCGGTGTCCAGCCAGTGGCGCACCACTTTTTTTACCCGGCCAAAGTCGCACACCATGCTCTGCTCATTTAAGTCGCCGTGCAGACGAATATTGGCGAGCCAGGTTTCGCCCACAATACCGCGGGTTGGGTCCAGATAACTGAAGTCCACGTTGGTGAGGTTGTCGACAAATAACAGCATAGTGAGGCCAGGCAATTGTGAAGGCGGCTATGATAACAGCAAGGGGGGAATTTCTCAGCCGTTGCGGGGGCTAAAAAAGCCGGCAGCAGATGCCACCGGCGAAGGGGTTAAGCGAGTGCGCTCAGGGCGGAATCGTAATCTGGCTCGTCGGCCACTTCAGAGACCAGCTGGTTGTATTCCACCTGACCATTTTCGTTAATGACTACTACTGCGCGAGCGGTGACACCGGCTAGGGGGCCATCGACTAGTTTTACGCCGTATTGCTCGGCAAAGTCTGAGCGGAAAGCCGAGCCGGTGACTACATTGTCCAGGCCTTCGGCGCCACAAAAGCGTGCCTGAGCAAACGGCAAGTCGTGAGACACACACACCACGGTGGTGTTGTCGAGACTGCTGGCCTTCTCGTTAAAGGTGCGTACCGACTGGGCACAGGTGGGCGTGTCCACACTTGGGAAAATGTTCAGCACCACTTTCTGACCTTTCAGATCGCTCAGGTTCAGTTCACTCAAGTCGGCTTTGACCAGAGTGAAAGCCGGCGCGTTTTGCCCCTTAGCGGGCAGGTCGCCATTGGTGTTGATAGGATTGCCTTTCAAAGTAACCGTGGCCATAGTGTTCTCCATTGTGTCGCATGCATTGAATTGAAGTGTGTGTACCGCTTTGATGTGGTGACGTTAAGAGTGAAATCAAGTATGGACAAAAAATAATGACTGCACCGATGGAAAATAGTTTTTGGGTGCGTCGTCTCAGTGCGCTGGAAAAGCTGGGTAATCGTCTGCCACAGCCGGTGGTTTTGTTTATTGCCCTTGCGGTTCTGATCGCGCTGGCATCCACCCTTGCCCACTGGCTGCAGTGGCAGGCGCGGGTGCCAGGCAGTGGCGAGGTGTTATCCGCCCGCAGCGTGTTGTCTGTTGAAGGCATTCGCTGGGCACTCACCAGCGCGGTGGATAACTTTACCGGTTTTGCCCCGGTGGGGGCGGTGCTGGTCACTATGCTGGGCCTTGGGGTGGCCGAGCGCGCGGGCCTGTTGCAGGCTTTGCTGTTGCGCCTAGTGATGGCAGTGCACCCGCGCTACCTGAGTTTTGCTGTAGTGCTGGCGGGTATCCTGTCCAACCTCGCGTTTGATGTGGGCTATGTGCTGTTAATACCCCTGGCAGGGGTGTTGTTTCAGGTGGCCGGGCGCCCGCCGCTGGCGGGTATAGCCGCCTGCTTTGCCGGTGTTTCAGCCGGATACAGTGCCAATTTTTTACTGGGCCCGGCGGATGTAATCCTGGCCGGGTTGAGCAGCGAGGCGCTGCAACTGGTCAAGCCACAGGCGCAAGTGAGTGTGGCCGCTAATTACTATTTTGCGGCGGCCTCCACTGTAGTGCTGGCGCTCACTGGTATGTGGGTCACCGAGCGGGTGGTTAGCCCCTACTTGCGGGGGCAGCCGGTCGAGAGCGGCACACAAGATGCTCCGCCTGCGCCGCACCCCAAGGGGTTGCGCTGGGTGTTGGTTTACAGTCTGGTCTTTGCTCTGATAGTGCTCGGTGTGGCACTGCCGGATGGGGCGCCTCTTCGCACAGAACAGGGGTTTGCGCTGCAGGCGCTGGTGCCTTTAATTGCCCTTTATGCGGCCGGGGCCGGCTGGGTGTACGGCAAGGTCAGTGGTAGTTTTAAGCAACCGGGCGCGGCAACCGAAGGCATGGAGCAGGCCATGGCGTCGCTGGCCGGTTATCTGGTATTGATGTTTTTCGCCGCTCAGGCGGTGGCCTGGTTTGGCTGGAGTGGCCTGGGGCAGCTGTTGGCCGCCACGGGGGCGAATTGGCTGGTCGGTTTTGATGGCCAAGTGTTGCTTTTACTGCTGCTGTTTATCTTGATCAGTGCGTTTATCAACTTGTTTGTCGGCAGCGCCTCGGCCAAATGGGGTCTATTGGCGCCTGTTTTTGTGCCTATGTTGCTGTTGCTGGGGGTGGCGCCTGAGCAAACGCAAATGGCCTACCGTATCGGCGACAGTGTCACCAATATTATCACTCCGCTAATGCCTTACTTTGGGGTCGTGTTGGCGTTTGCTGCGCGCTATCGGCCGAAAATCGGCGTGGGTACTTTGATTGCGATGATGCTGCCATATTCACTGGCGTTTTTACTGGTGTGGACGGCTATGTTTACCCTCTGGCTGTTGCTGGGTTGGCCGCTTGGTTTTTAGGCGGGGCGAGATTATTGTGGGCGCGCCTTGCAAAGCGTGGGCAACTTGCGGATAATGCGCGGCCTCAGCAGACAGCGTCTGTTGCTGTAATGGTGGCCCTGCCGGTCCCCTCGCAATGATTCGCCGTGAACCCCGCCAGGCCCGGAAGGGAGCAACGGTAGCGGTAAAGTCATGTGCCGGGGTGTGGCTGGTGGGGTCATCTCCAATTTATTTCCCCATTTTTCATCTTTTTCTGCCCGTGTTTATTTGCCGCCGGTAAAGCTATAATCCGTGCTTTTACCCGCAATAACATTGAGGAAGGCATGAGCTATCAGGTTCTCGCACGCAAGTGGCGCCCCCGTACGTTTCGCGATTTAGTGGGGCAAGAGCATGTGCTGAGGGCTCTGGTAAACGCGCTGGATCACGACCGACTGCACCACGCCTACCTGTTTACCGGCACCCGTGGGGTGGGTAAAACCACCATCGCCCGTATTCTTGCCAAATGTTTGAACTGCGAAGTGGGTGTTAGCTCCACACCCTGCGGCCAATGCGCGGCCTGTGTTGAGATTGCCGAAAACCGATTTGTGGATTTGATTGAGGTGGACGCCGCCAGTCGCACCAAGGTTGAAGACACTCGCGAGCTGTTGGAGAACGTTCAGTACGCGCCGACTCGTGGCCGCTATAAAGTGTACCTGATCGATGAGGTGCACATGCTCTCAACCCACTCTTTCAACGCCCTGTTAAAAACCCTGGAAGAGCCACCGCCGCACGTTAAATTTTTGCTGGCCACCACCGACCCCCAGCGTTTGCCGGTGACGATTCTTTCCCGCTGTTTGCAGTTTAATTTAAAGAACATGACCCCCGAGCTGATTACCGGGCATCTGCAACATGTGCTGGAAACCGAAGTCGTGCCCTTTGAAGAGAGCGCCCTGTGGCAATTGGGCCGGGCTGCCGATGGCAGTATGCGCGATGCCTTGAGTCTGACCGACCAGGCCATTGCCTTTGGCTCTGGCAAGGTGGTTGAAGCCGAAGTGCGTGCCATGTTGGGCACCATTGATCGCAGTGCGGTCTACGATATTTTGCGCGCTCTGGTAGCAGGTGACGGCAAGGCCGTACTGGATGCTGTGGCGCAAATGGCCGAGCATGCGCCGGATTTTGGCGCTGCGCTGGCCGATTTACTGTCCATATTGCACCGCATTGCTATCGCTCAGGCGCTGCCCGAGGCGGTAGACAACAGCCAGGGCGATCGCGATCAGGTGTTAAAGCTCGCCACTGAATTACCACCGGAAGACGTGCAACTCTTTTACCAAACGGGTCTATTGGGGCGGCGCGATTTACCTTTGGCCCCCGAGCCCCGCGCGGGCTTGGAAATGGTGCTGCTGCGCATGCTGGCTTTCAGGCCGCAAGGGGTGACTGATATTCCCACGCGCCGTTTGTCGAGCGGCCAGGCTGGGGCGCAAACCGAGAATGCGCAAGCCGCGCCACCGCCGGCTCGGCAGGCCGAACCTGTGTCGGCGGCGCCAAGCCAAGCGCCAAGCGAGCACCAAGAGCCGCAGGCTCAGGTACAAGCCACGCCGCCTGAACCTTCACCTCAAGTTGAACCCAATACGCCACCGGCCCCGGCAGAAGCGCCAAGACCAGCCCCCGAGGTCAGTGAGCCTGCGAATCATCAAGCCGCAGCAGAGCAAAAGCCAGCTGCGCAGCCCAGCCCTGCAGCCGGGCCCGCCGCTGCCGTCAACGAAGCGCCGCCCTTTGCCGATGAACCCCCACCCTGGGATGAGGCGCCGGATAATCTTGTTGACCAGGATTATCCAGAAGCCGGGGCCACAGCGCCCGAGGCGAATCCTCCGGCCCAAGCATCCAGCCCAATGGCGGCGGTAGAGCGGGTTTTGCAAGAAACCTCTGCACCCCCACCCGAACAGGCTCAAGCTGAACCGCCAGTGCAGCCTCAAGCTTCAGGGGCGTCGCACCCTGCAGGAGAGGCTCAATTAAAGCCCCAGGCACCTATCGAAAAAGTCGCCCTTGAGGAGACCGCACCTCACAGCTGGCCGCAGATTTTCCTCGGCTTGGATGTAGGCGGGGTCACCAAAAACATTGCCGCCAACTGTGAGTTAATCGGCAGGCAGGGTAATCAGCTGCACTTTATTCTGGATGAAAACAACAGCAGTTTATTTGGCGATGGCCAGCAGCAGCGGTTGGCCGACACTTTAACCGACTACTACGGCGAGCCAGTTAAAGTGATGATTCAGCCGGGAGCGGTGAATACCGAAACACCGGCGCAGATCGCCGCGCGCAAGCGTAGTGAGCGTTTGGCCGAAGCGGTTGAAGCGGTCAAGTCTGACCCCATAGTGCAGCAACTGGTAAAACATTTTGCCGCCGAGCTGAACCTGGAATCGGTACAGCCGGTAGATCCCTAACCCGGACGATCTCTAACAAAGTAACGAGGTGAAACCATGATGAAAGGCATGGGCGATATCATGAAGCAGGCGCAAGAGATGCAAGAGCGCATGCAAAAGATGCAGGAAGAGCTGGCTAATGCCGAAGTTGAAGGCCAGGCCGGTGCCGGTATGGTGAAAATTATCATGACCGGTCGCCACGACGTAAAAAGCGTGAAAATTGACGACAGTTTGATGGGTGAGGACAAAGAAATGCTGGAAGATCTGCTCGCCGCTGCCGTCAACGATGCAGTGCGCCGGGTGGAGAGCAACAGCAAAGAGAAAATGTCTGAAATGACCGCCGGTATGGGCATGCCCCCCGGCTTTAAAATGCCTTTTTAGGTGGATAACGGCGT
The DNA here is from genome assembly GCF_024204685.1 of Gilvimarinus sp. DA14. Classification (NCBI taxonomy): domain Bacteria; kingdom Pseudomonadati; phylum Pseudomonadota; class Gammaproteobacteria; order Cellvibrionales; family Cellvibrionaceae; genus Gilvimarinus; species Gilvimarinus sp. DA14. The sequence continues at coordinate 1,160,493 of NZ_CP100350.1, read as the reverse complement.
TTATGTTCAGCCCTCTGATTGATGAGTTAATGCAGGCGCTTCGCTGCTTGCCGGGTGTGGGCCCAAAGTCCGCTCAGCGTATGGCAATGCAGCTGTTGGAGCATGACCGCGCCGGTGCAACGCGTCTGGCCGATTGCCTGAATCGAGCGGTAGAGGGCGTGGCCCGTTGTCGTCGCTGCCGTACCCTAACGGAGCAGGATATATGCGGCGCGTGCAGCAACGAACGCCGCGATAACACACTGCTGTGCGTGGTCGAGACCCCGGCGGACGTGCTGGCCATTGAGCAGGCAGGCAGTTATCAGGGTAAGTACTTCGTGCTCTTGGGGCATTTGTCCCCCATCGACGGCGTCGGCCCCGAGGATATTGGCATCGACCAATTGCTGGCTTTACTGGACGCCGAACCCATCAGCGAGATTATTCTCGCCACCAACCCCACCGTTGAGGGGGAGGCAACGGCCTATTACATCAGCGAGCGCGCACGCCGCGCCGGAATCACCGTGTCGCGCATTGCTCACGGTGTGCCTCTGGGCGGTGAGCTTGAATACATTGACGGTGGCACCCTGGCGCATGCCTTCTCCAGCCGCCGCGCGCTATAAGCGAGCTTATGCACATTCCTACCGAACCCATTTGGGTAGACGACGATCAAACCTTGCACACTCTGTGTCAGCGCTGGGCGCAACAGGCCGCGATTGCGGTGGATACCGAGTTTATGCGCAGCGATACCTTTTATCCCATCGCCGGGCTGATTCAAGTGGGCGATGGCCAGGGCTGTTACCTGATTGACCCCAAAGCTATTAGCGACTTTACCCCGTTGGCAGAGTTGTGGCGCAACCCTAAAGTGACCAAAGTGCTGCACGCCTGCTCGGAAGATTTAGAAGTTTTCTCGGTGCTACTCAACGCTTTACCGCAGCCACTTTTTGACACTCAAGTGGCGGCCGCTTTTGCCGGTTGCGGTTATTCATTGGGGTACGCCGCCTTGGTACGGGACTTATTAGCAATAGAAATACCCAAGGGCGAAACCCGCTCCGATTGGCTGGCGCGGCCCTTGAGTAAGGCTCAAACCGAGTATGCCGCGCTGGATGTGGCGCATTTGCTAATCGTATACGGGAAATTGCTAAGACTGTTAAAAGAACAGGGCCGGCTCGATTGGGTGCTGGCCGAGTGCTATGCCCAGGTTGAAGCCGCAGCCGGGCCTTTGGACTTGGCGCAGGCCTATACCAAGGTTGGCTTGGGCTGGAAACTGCCGCCGCGTGGCGTTGCGGCGCTGCAAAGCCTTTGCCTGTGGCGCGAGCAAGAGGCCCGAGCTTGCAACATACCGCGTAATCGATTGTTAAAAGAGCAGCCTTTGTACGAGCTTGCGCGTCGCCTGCCGGATGATTACAACGGCATGCGGCGCATAGAGGGCATTCCCAAACGCACTCTGGCCGATCATGGCGACCAACTGCTGGGGCTTTTGCAAGTCGCGCGCGATTTGCCCGAGGATCAGCTGCCGCCGCGCATGCCCGCGCCGCTGGGACGCGAATACGGCACCGCAATAAAAGCCATGAAGGCCTGGGTACGCGAACGTGCAGAAGCGGTGGGCTTGCCGCCCGAGCTGCTGATTCGCAAAAAAGAATACGAGTATTTAGTGCGCACTTATGCCGCAGGTCAGATCGAGCTGCCCGCAAGGCTCACCGGCTGGCGCTATGAGGTTATTGGCAAAGGCTTGTTAGAGGTTGCCTCTAACGCGCTGGGAGGAAAATCGTGAAAGTAATTTGCCAGATTTACCGCAGTAGCCGCGACAGCGGCATGTACCTTTACTGCCGTAAAGACCAAGGTACCAGCAAGGTGCCGGAGGAGTTGATGCAACGCTTCGGCCGCGCCGAGCCGGCGATGGTGCTGGTGCTGGATGAAAACCGCAAACTTGCCAATGCCGATATCGGTAAGGTGTTGCAAAGCCTGGATGAAAAGGGCTATTACCTGCAATTACCGCCGCTGCAGCAAATGGATGCCGAGGCCGCTGCCGTGCGCTCGCACAACAGCAAGTTAGACTCGGGGCGCTAGCATGGTCGCCGAGCGGGTTTTCTGGCAGCGTAAGCGCTTGCATGAAATGAACGCCGCCGAGTGGGAAATGCTGTGCGATGGCTGCGGTAAATGCTGTCTGCACAAGCTGGAGGACGAAGATACGGGTGATGTGTACTACACCGACATCGCCTGCCGATTGCTGGATACCGAAACCTGCCAGTGCTCTGATTACCCGAGAAGGCAGCAGCAAGTGCCAGATTGTTTGGTGTTAACACCGGCCGATGTGCCCGAGTTTCAGTGGTTGCCGGACACTTGCGCGTACCGCTTATTGGCTGAGGCGAAGCCCTTGCCCGCTTGGCACCCCTTACTGACGGGCGATGCGGATTCGACGAAACTTGCCGGTATGTCCGTTGCCGGGCAGGTGTGCCGTGAACAGGATGTTGCCGAAGACGATTACGAAGAACACATTATTTATTGGGTGGAATAATCATGGATAAGCAAATGTTGGCCTGGGCTGTTTACCTCGCCGGTGGCCTCTTATTTGGGCTGGTAGTGTGGCGGGTATGCCGCAGCTGGTCGCGTTATGTACGGCATTTTTTGCTGGTGACCTACGCTGTATTCGTGTTTACCCCTTTTAGCCTGAACTTGGCTGATAAGCCCGATGCTTACGCCCCCGCATTTTTTATTGCGGTACTCAACACTTTATTTTTGGGTGAGGACGCCGGGTTGGATGCGGCCGTTACCCTGGCCTTAATTTGGATAGTGGCGCTGGTGATTTCGCTTATTTACCTGCTGGCCACCACCCGCTGGCGCAAACCGAAAGAAGAGCCGGCAGCGGCGGATTAAATTGCATTTTTAATGGCCGCTGCTATACATTGTTAATGCCTCTGCAATCTCTGGGGTAATAATAAAGAAGCACACAGGAGAGCGCATGGCCATTCACACATCCCGCATAAGTATTCTGCTATTGCTGGCAGTACTTCTTTGTTCACCGGCTTACGCCCAAACCGAAACCGAGGCCGATGTGCGGCTGCTAGTGGATATCTCTGGCAGTATGAAAAATACCGACCCGGAAAATTTACGTCAGCCCGCGTTGGAGCTGATGGTTAAGCTTTTGTCAGATTCCACCCACGCCGGGGTTTGGACCTTCGGTGAGCAGGTTAACATGCTGGTGCCATTCGCCCGCAGCGATGCGACTTGGCAGCGCGACGCCCTGGAAAAAACCGCGCGCGTCAACTCGGTGGGGCTATACACCAACATGGGCGAAGCGCTTGAGCGCGCTACAGAGGTTGGCGCTAAAGCCCCCAAGGCCGATGTCATTCTACTCACCGATGGCAAAATCGACATCGACAAGAACGCCAGTGTGAACGCCCGCGAGCGCGAGCGAGTATTGACTGAGCTGCTGCCCCAGCTGGCCGCAAAAAATTTTCGTCTGCACACTATTGCGCTGTCTGACGATGCCGACAGCGAACTGCTGCAGCAGTTATCACGCGATAGTGATGGCCATCATTTGGTAGCAAAAAATGCCGACGATTTAATGCAGGCCTATTTGCAAATTTTCGACCAGGCAGTACCGGCAAAACGCCTGCCTTTAGAAAATAATACGTTTTTGGTAGATGAGCAGGTAAACGAATTTACCGCCTTGGTGTTTCGCGCCCCGTCGGCTAAGCCCAACCGACTTATACCCCCGGAGGGCGAAGCATTGAGCGCCGCAAGTCATCCGGATAACGTGCGCTGGTACAGTGCCGACAGCTACGATTTAATTACCATCGGCAAGCCCAAAGCGGGGCGCTGGCAGTTGGAAGCTGAGCAATCGCCACAAAACCGAGTCACCGTGGTCAGCGATTTGCAGCTGCATGTGGAGCCACTGCCGAATAATCTTGTTGCTGGAGCCTCGTTGACGCTGAACTATGCGCTGCAGGAGAAAGGGCAAAATATCACCGACGCGGATTTTCTCAATCTGATTACTGGCGAGGCTGTTATCACTAACCTGGCTAGCGAGGCGAGCTGGAAGGTCTCGTTGAATGAACAGCCGAATTTTACCAGTGGGCAATTTCAGCAGGTGTTGCCGCAATTTAGCGAGCGCGGACGTTATCGCTTGCGCCTGACAATTGATGGTAAGACCTTTGCCCGGGAGTTCCAGCACCAGCTTCAGGTGGGCTCTTTGTTTGCGGTCAATATGGCAAAAGCCGTAGATGATTTACAGGTAACCTATACGGTAAGTGTTACCGCCGCAGGCGATTTGATCAACGCCGATAAAACCTCGGTGGTGGCCCATGTACGACACTCCTCAGGCCAGAGTGAGCTGCGGGCTTTACAGCGTGCGGGAGCCGCCCACTGGCAGCTTGTTATGAATCCTACTGAAGCGGCGCGTACTGTCATTGAACTAAACGCCAGTGGTGAGCTTGCCGATGGCAGCAGTTTTGATGAAACTCTGCCCACGCAATATTACCAGTATCCGGATGAGGGCGATCCTCTGGCGTCTGCAGAAGACTCGCAACTCGCCACACTAAAGCAGCAGCTTGAGCAGGAGCGGGCCGCACTCGAAGACGCTAAAAGCCCGCCGCCTAGCGATTCGGCCGCAGCGGTTGACGCTTCACACAGCTCAGCGTCAAGCTTGTCAGTCTCAGCGCCGGCGCAGACGCCGCCTGACGACCAAGCTAAAGAGAACGATGCAGAGCGCGATGAGGCTGAAAGCGGAGGGCTGAACTGGCCGATGATTGCCGCGATAACTCTGGGTAATTTGGTACTGATGGCTGGGCTCTACTGGGGTTACCGTCGCTTCAATACCAAAGACGTGCAGAGCGAGCTGGATGAAATCGAGCAGCAGCTGCGCAGCGGTGACGGCGAAGCTAAAGAGTCCGCCAGCGAGCCACAAGCGGCGCGAGAAAAATCCAATACAGTCGCAGTGGATGACGATGATCCGATGGCAGCGCTTGATTCCCTTGAGTCGGGCGCTGATGATCCGCTGCCAATGGACGACTTTAGCCCCGACAGCGAGGACAAAAAAGATTGATGCAAGTGTATCGCCCCACCGTTGCTGAATATCCTCAGGTCACCCGTTTATATCGTCAATGGGGAGAGAAGGCAAAGTGCGGTAAGCGTGATCAGGTCTATTGCTGGAAAGGGGAAGCCATTACCGCCGCAGCGCGGATACTTGAGCCGGAACCCGGCGTTTATTTATTGCGCAATTTAACCGTAGACCCACAGCACAGGCGCCAAGGGTTGGCGCGAGCATTGATGCGCGCAGTGTTAAGTGAGCGTCAACCTTTGTACTGTTACTGTCAGCCGTATTTGGGTGAGTTTTACCACAGCTTAGGCATGCGCCAAACACCGCCGGAAGAGGTTCCCGAAACCATTGCAGGTCCGTTTCGGCAATACCAAAAGCGCGGCAAAGGATTTATCCTGATGGCGTATTAGGGAAAAGAGGTTTTCACTGTGTGTGAACTGTTGGGAATGTCGGCAAATGTGCCGACGGATTTGTGTTTTAGCTTTACCGGGCTGCTTCAGCGAGGCGGTGGTACCGGCCCCCACCGCGACGGCTGGGGAGTGGTATTTTACGAAGGCAAAGGCTTGCGCGCCTTTCGCGATAGCGCGCCGAGCGTGGATTCGGAAATCGCCAAGCTCGTCAGTCGCTTGCCGGTAAAAAGCTGTATCGCCATAAGCCATATTCGCGAAGCCAATGTGGGAGCGGTAAACCTGGAAAATACTCACCCGTTCGTGCGGGAGATGTGGGGACAAAACTGGACCTTCGCTCACAATGGCCAGTTGGCAGACGCCGCCAGCTTGCCGTTGGCTGACTTTATCCCGGTAGGCACCACCGACAGTGAACAGGCTTTTTGCTGGCTATTGGCAAAAATTCGTGATCGCTTTGAATCGCCCCAGCGTATTGCCCGCGACCGCACTAATTTTTGGCGTCAACTAAAGCACTGGTGCGATCACCTGCGCTCTATGGGGGTGGCAAACCTACTGTTTAGTGAGGGCCAGTATTTGTACGCCTACTGCTCAACTAAGCTGCATTGGTTAACTCGCAAAGCGCCTTTTGGCGAAGCGCGCTTGAGCGATGCCGATTTAACCGTAGACTTTGGCGAGCATACAACCCCGCGGGATATCGTCACCGTGATTGCCACTAATCCCTTAACCGCAAATGAGCATTGGCAGGCCATGGACCCGGGCGAGTTGATCGTATTTGACGCAGGTCAAGTAATCTTTCAATCGGAAGATTGAGTTGGGTAACTTCGTCCCCATTAAATGTACTAATGGCAACAATTGACACGCATGATTGTTAATTGCCAATCGCTTGATTCACAATAGCTTTGAGTTTTACGGAATACATCATTAGGAGATGACAATGGATATCGATATTGGTATAGATCAAACAGACCGCAAAGCCCTGGCTGAAGGCCTGTCTCATGTGCTCGCGGATACTTATACCCTGTATTTGAAAACACACAATTTCCATTGGAATGTGACCGGACCCATGTTCCAGACCCTGCACTTGATGTTTGAGTCACAATACACCGAGCTAGCCGCTGCGGTGGATGAAATCGCCGAGCGCATCCGCTCTCTCGGTTATCCCGCCCCTGGCACCTATAAGCAGTACGCCGAGCTGTCTTCGATTAAAGAAGAAGAGGGCGTGCCAGCAGCAAAAGAAATGATTGCCAGCCTGGTAGCGGGCCAAGAGGCCGTAGTAAAAACCGCGCGCGCTTTGTATCCTGTGGTCGAAAAAGCCAATGATGAAGCCACCGGCGATTTGTTGACTCAGCGCATTCAGCTGCACGAGAAAACCGCTTGGATGCTGCGCTCATTGCTTGAAGAATAGGTAGCGTTTATAGCTCAAACGGCCCCAAGGCGCAGGTCTTGGGGCCTTTTTTTATGGCGCCTTATAACCGTCCGTATATGGGCATTTGGCTCGTGGCGCCAGCGAGGTACAATAGCCACCCTGTTTATCGCGGCCCGGGGTGTTGCCGGGCCGATGCCGGAGTAGCTATGCCCGTTTTGCCTGTTAATTTGGATCAACCCCTGTCACAAGTTTTACTGCGCGATGTGCACCGGCTGCGCCGCAAAGCCGAGGATATTCGTGCGCGGGAGAAAAACGGCAAGCCGGTAGATCAAATGGTGGAGCGCTGGCAAGGTGAGTGGCAGACCTCTAAAGAGCGGGCCGAGATGCGCGCCGCACAAGTGCCCAAAGATATTGAATTTCCGCAAAACTTGCCGGTTTGCGCCAAGCGTGATGATATCGCCGCGCTGATTCGCGATAACCAGGTGGTGGTTTTAGCCGGCGAAACCGGCTCGGGCAAAACCACCCAAATACCCAAAATATGTCTTGAGTTGGGGCTGGGGGTGCGCGGCATGATCGGTCACACTCAGCCACGTCGAATCGCTGCGCAAACGGTGGCGGCAAGGGTGGCGGAAGAGTTAAAAAGCCCGCTGGGTGAAACCGTCGGTTACCAGGTTCGTTTTACCGAACAGGCGAACGACAATACGCTGATCAAGGTGATGACCGACGGTATCTTGTTGGCGGAGATTCAACAGGACCCTTACCTTAACCGCTACGACACCATCATTATCGATGAGGCGCACGAGCGGAGCCTTAATATTGATTTTTTACTGGGGTATCTGAAGCAGCTGCTGCCCAAACGGCGCGATTTAAAGCTGATAATAACCTCCGCTACCATCGATGTAGAGCGCTTCTCCAAGCACTTTAACGACGCTCCAGTGATTGAGGTGTCGGGCCGTACTTATCCGGTAGAGGTGTGGTATCGCCCGCCCGTCGACAGTGACAGAGAAGACAGCGACGCTTACCAGAGCATTATTGATGCGGTGGAGGAGATCGACCGCCACGAGCGCAAAACCGGCAAGGGCCGCGGCGGCGATATTTTGGTGTTTTTAAGCGGCGAGCGGGAAATTCGCGAAACCGCTAAGCGCTTGCGCCATGCTGATTTGCGCCATTACGAAGTCCTACCCTTTTACGCCCGCCTGAGCCTTGCCGAGCAAACCCGGGTGTTTTCCAACCACAAGGGGCGGCGTATTGTACTGGCCACGAATGTGGCCGAAACGTCTATCACCGTACCGGGTATTCGCTATGTGATTGATACCGGCGTGGCGCGCATTAGCCGCTACAGTGTGCGCACCAAAGTTCAGCGCCTACCTATTGAGCCTATCTCCCAAGCCAGTGCCAACCAGCGCAAAGGTCGCTGCGGACGAGTCAGCGATGGTATCTGTGTGCGCCTGTACAGCGAAGAGGATTTTCTCAGTCGCCCCGAATTCACCGACGCCGAAATTCTGCGCACCAATTTAGGGGCGGTTATTTTGCAGATGCTACAGCTGCGCATTGGTGATATTCAGCAGTTTCCGTTTGTGGATGCGCCCGACTCGCGTTTGATTAATGACGGTTTTAAGTTGCTGCAAGAGCTGCACGCCGTCGATAAAAAACACAAACTTACCCAAGATGGGCGCCGTCTGGCGCAGCTGTCGGTAGACCCGACTCTCGCCCGCATGCTGCTGGCGGCGGATAAACTCGGCTCGTTAGAAGAGGTGCTGATTATTGTCAGCGCGCTTTCGATTCAGGATCCGCGCGAACGCCCCGCCGAAAAGCAGCAGGCTGCCGATCAAATGCACCGCCGCTTCTGGGATGATCACTCGGATTTTATCGCCTATGTAAACCTGTGGAACTACTACGAGCAACAGCGGCAGGAGTTATCACAAAACCAGCTGCGCAAACTGTGCAAAAAAGAATATCTGGCCTTTTTGCGCATGCGCGAATGGCGAGATATTCATCGCCAACTGAAGTTAATCTGCAAAAAGCTCAATCTGAGTTTTAATCGCGAGCCCGCCGGTTACGCTCAGGTTCATCAGGCCTTGGTGACTGGGCTGCTGGGTAATATTGGCTTTCACAATGAGGGGCGCGAGTATCTGGGCGCGCGCAACCGTAAGTTTGCGATATTTCCCGGCTCGTCTCAGCAAAAGAAACGGCCCAAATGGTTGGTGGCCGCGCAGCTGCTAGAAACCTCGCAGCTATTTGCCATGGATGTAGGCAAGGTGGAGCCCGAATGGCTGCTGGCTGCTGCCCAGCATTTGGTGAAGCGTAATCATTTTGAACCCCATTACGACCCGCGCTCGGGACAGGTAAAAGCCTTTGAAAAGGTCTCACTTTACGGTCTGACTCTGGTTGAACGTCAGCGGGTTAACTACAGCCAAATCAATCCTGGCGAATGCCGCGAAGTATTTATTCGCGCCGCGCTGGTCGAGGGGCGCTATGTTAAGCGCGGCCAAAAGCCGCCGCCGTTTTATCGCCATAACAAAGCGCTGGTGGACGAGCTGGAAGCATTAGAGGCCAAATCCAGGCGGCGGGATATTCTCGCCGAGGATGAAACCATTTTTGAGTTTTACAACGAGCGTATCCCCACCGAGGTGATTAACCGCGCCGGCTTCGAGGCCTGGCGCAAAGAGGCTGAAAAGGCGCACCCGGATTTACTGCAAATTCCGCGCGAGCGCTTGATGCAACGTGCGGTAACGGATATTACCGAGGCGCAGTTTCCGGCTACCTTGCAGTGGCAGGGGATTGAGTTTCCCCTCAGCTACCACTTCAGCCCTGGCAGCGAAGACGATGGCGTCAGTGTCAATGTGCCAGTCAGTTTGCTGCACGAGCTTCCCGAACACCGCCTGGATTGGCTGGTGCCGGGGATGCTGCGCGACAAATGCATCGACCTGCTTAAGGCGTTGCCCAAGCCCATTCGCAAACACTTTGTACCCGTCCCCGATGTTGTGGACAAGGCCTTAACATCGATGTCGCCCGACAATGTGCCGCTCACCGAGGCACTGTCCCATCAGTTAAAACGCCAAACCCTGGTAGAGGTGAAAGACTCGGATTGGGATATCTCCAAACTGGAAGATTTTTACCGCTTCAATATTAAAGTGGTGGACGATCGCGGTAAAACCATTGCTGCCAGCCGCGATTTGGCAGACCTGAGAGATCGCTATCGGGAAAAAGTACAGAGTAACATTCGCGATGCCGCCGATGATATGACCCGCGAGGGCATTACTCGCTGGGATATAAAGCTGCCGGAGACCGTGGAGTTAAAGCGCAAGGGTTTATCGATTCGCGCTTATCCGGCGCTACTGGATAAGAAAGAGTCGGCCACTTTAGAGGTCATGGACGATCCGCGCCAGGCTCACGATCAAACCCTCGCCGGAGTTGCGCGGCTGATTCTTCTGGAATGTCGCGATACGGTGAAGTATATCCAAAAAGATTTAATGAAGGGCAAAGAGCTGGGGCTGTCTGTGGTGCAGATTGGCAAGCGCGATGCGGCAGTAGACGATATCTGTATGGCAGCGGCGCGCCAGCTGGGAATGCCCGATGGTGAAATCCCCAGGGATGATGCAGCATTTAATGCCGCTGTGGCCAAGGTAAAGCCTGCGTTGGTGGAGCGTGCCCAGGCGTTGGAGGCAATACTGGTGGATTCTTTAGCGAAGGTTGTCAGTATCAAAAAAGCGTTAAAGCAGAGTAAAAATGCCCTGGCCGTGGCGCTGGCCGCAGGTGATATCAGCCATCAGCTGGACGCGCTGTTTTACCCCAAAATGGTATTTAACACGCCCTTCGAGTGGTTTACCGAGTATCCGCGCTACCTTGAGGCGATCAATTTACGCCTGGAGAAAGCCGCGCTCAATGTGCAGAAAGATCGCCTGATGATGGCTGAGGTCGAACCCCATCAGGCACGCTTGGAGGCCTATTTAAGCAAACACGGTGAGTATCTGCTGCGAGAAAACCCGCTACTGGAGCGCTACCGCTGGGGGATAGAGGAGCTTCGGGTATCCCTGTTTGCGCAGACGCTGAAAACGCGATTTCCAGTCTCCAGCAAACGTCTTAACAAATTATGGCAGGAGGCGACGGCCTAGCTTGGCTGTAAAACGCGATCTGGTTGTAACATCTGCTGCGCCAAATCCTCTATAGTTGAACCGCTTGTACGTGAGTAGGTTCAATTGTTAGTTAATCAATGGAGATGGTGTTATGAGCAAATCGTTTAAATCCCCCCTTGCGGCCGCTGTGGGCGCCGCCTTTATTGCCGGGGCTGTGGCCGCCCCTGCGGTTTCAGCGGCTGAAAATCCTTTTGCTGCAGAGCCTTTGCAAAGCGGCTACAAACTTGCTGAGCGCGACGTTGAGGGCAAGTGCGGCGAAGGCAAATGTGGCGGCGAAAAGGCCGATAAAGAAGGCAAATGCGGCGAAGGCAAGTGCGGCGGCGAGAAGGCCGATAAAGAAGGGAAATGCGGCGAAGGCAAGTGCGGCGGTGAGAAAGCCGATAAAGAGGGAAAATGTGGTGAAGGCAAGTGCGGCGGCGAAAAGGCCGATGCCAAAGCCGACAAAGAAGGTAAGTGCGGCGAAGGTACGTGCGGCCACTGATGAGTGAGCATCGTTTTGCGGTATCCGGGGCGGGCCTTGGCCTGCGCCGGAGCCTGTTGCAGCCGCTGGAGGAAATCGAGCCTCAGGCGATCGATTTTATGGAAGTAGCGCCGGAGAACTGGATTAACGTTGGGGGCCGCTGGGGTAAGCAGTTGCGCCGCTATACCGAACGCTATCCTTTTGTCTGTCACGGATTGTCGCTTTCCATCGGCTCGCGAGACCCGTTAGATGTCGGGCTGTTGCGCCGCGTTAAAGCGTTTATCAACGAGCACAAGATTCGCGGTTATTCTGAGCATCTCAGCTTTTGCAGTGATCAGGGGCATTTGTACGACCTCTTACCCATACCCTTTACCGAAGAGTCGGTGCGCCATGTGGCGCAAAGGGTTCGACAGGCACAGGATATTCTGGGGCAGCGAATAGCGCTGGAAAATGCCTCCTATTACTGCACGCCCGGCCAGCAGATGAGTGAAGCCGAATTTATAAGCGCGGTGCTCGCCGAGGCAGATTGCAGCCTGTTGCTGGATGTTAATAACATTATCGTCAACAGCATTAACCACGGTTACGACGCCGAAGAATTCTTGCGCAAGTTACCACTGGAGCGGGTGGCTTACGCGCACATTGCCGGTCATTACCACCAGGCAGAGGACTTGCGGGTGGATACCCACGGCGCTGCGGTGGAGCCACCTGCCTGGCAACTGCTCGACAGGTTTTATCAGCTGGCGGGGTCGGTGCCCACTTTATTGGAGCGGGATTTCAATATTCCCCCGGTAGCCGAGCTCCTCAATGAGGTAGCGCAAATTCGTAAGTATCAGAATACCAGTGCGACGCGCAGTAAGCGCCAAGGTGTGCTGGCATGAGCCAGATCCAGCGCCAGTTTGCCGCACATTTACGTGCTCCTGTACGCAATCCCGCCCCCGAAGGGATAGAAGAGCGGCGCTTGGACATTTACCGGGACTTGATTTACAACAATATCGAGGGCTTTATTGCCGGAGGTTTCCCGGTCCTGCGGGAAATACTGGCGGATGATCATTGGCACCAGTTGGTGCGGGATTTTATCGATCGGCATCAAAGCGCAAGCCCCTACTTTTTGCAGATTAGCCAGGAGTTTTTGACCTATCTGCAAAACGAGCGCGCGCCGGACCCGAGAGATCCACCGTTTTTGCTAGAACTGGCCCATTATGAATGGGTGGAGCTGGCCCTGGACGTGGCGGATGAAACGTTACCAGAGGCAGTCCCGCATGATGATTTGCTGTCGGCTGGAATTGAAGTATCCAAGCTTTTGTGGTGTCTGAGTTATCAGTACCCCGTCCATCGGTTGGGACCGGGCTATCAGCCACAGACCCCGCCTGCCGAACTCACCTATTTGCTGGTCTACCGCAATCGCGCCGATCAAGTGGAATTTATGCTCAGCAATGCGGCGACAGTTCACTTTATTAAGTTGTTGCAAGAGCGCGCTGGCAGCGCCAGTGACGCTCTTGCCCGATTGGCAGCCGACATGGGCGGCGTAGACCCGGCCGGGCTTGCCAGTTTTGCCCGCAACTTACTCCTGGATCTTCAGGCCCGTGACATTTTATGGGCGGCCAAATAACCCCTAGCGGGCAAAAATCTCCATTTCTGACTATCCTTTGTGGTGAGTAGAGCGACATTTTTGCTAATCCGTTTCGCAAAAAAAACACGCTTTGTAACAATAATGAAATAATTGCCCGGCAAGATGCGCGAGCTTGTAATAAATATGTCACTAAAATGTAATCTTTAAGACATAAAAGCGTCACGTTAAAGGGCAGAGGAGCGAATTATGCGGTATTGGTTAGGGGGGCTGAGCGCCCTGGCATTTCTTGCGCAACCGTCGGTTGCGGTAACTTTATACGGTAAAGCCAATGTAGCTTTCCAGCAGGCCGACGAAGCCGGTGATAGAGAGCTGGAGCTACAGAGCAACTCGTCCAGAATCGGGCTTATGGGTGATAACGCCATCGCCGAAGATGTACTGGTGATTTATCGCTTCGAGTATGAAACCAGTGTTGATGATGGCGATAAGGATGGTCAAACGCTAACCCAGCGCAATATCTATCTGGGATTACAGACAAATTACGGCACCTTGATGGGCGGTGTGTACGATTCTCCATTGAAAACATCGGCCTCTAAAGTGGACTTGTTTAACGACATGGAGGGCGATATTCGCAATATTTTTGCCGGTGAAAATCGCAGTAAGAATGTTATTCAGTATGTCAGCCCAAAATCTTGGGGGCCGCTGACTGCTAAGGCGGCCTATGTGACCAAAGAGACTGATGGTATCGATGGTTGGTCTACGTCTCTGGCTTACGACCAGGGCGCCTTTTACGTTGCGGCGGCCATGGACAGTAATATAGAAGAGAATGTTACTGGCCAGAAAACATGGCGTTTGGTGGGGGCTTACACCCTCGGGCCGGTGATGCTTGGCGGCGCCTGGGAGAAATATGAACAGCAGGAGAATGAGGGCAACGGGTATTTTGCCTCGGCGCAATGGAATATCACCGACAAGTGGGTGTTTAAAACTCAGTATGGTGAGTCGGATATCAAAATAGAGGGGCGCGAGTCTTTCAGCATCGGCGGCGATTACAAGTTTGATAAGCGTACCCGCACCTTCGTGTACTACACTCGCAACCAAGATGATGTTATTCGTGACGACGACTATCTGGGCGTGGGTATGGAGTTGAAGTTTTAATGTTGTCCCGTACACACTTGTCCGCGCTTGTGACGATCGTGAGCTTGCTGTGGTGTGCCGCCGTTTTCGCGACAGAGGCTGACTGCGAACCGGCGGTGGACATGATTGAGTCGAACGATGCGGTTAATCGCATGGCAGAGTGCGATTACAGTGACCGGGGCATCAATGGCTGGCTGGCAAACTTGGGTTCTCGTAGCAAAGCCGCTCAGCCCAAGGCCGAAACGGCTGCGCAACCATCGCAAACTGAGATTGAGTCGCCGGGCGGTAGCGAGGCTAATATTGTGCTGCGAGCCCAGACCGCAGGAGACGCCTTGAGTTTACTGCAGCAGCGCTATCAACTGGTGAGTCAGGCTGCTAAACGTTGTAGCCCAGCAGTTGCGGAGCTGGTGAGTGAGGCTTATCAGGCCGACAGCGAGGGCGCGCCGTTATTGCTTATGGTGTTTCGCTGCGGATTGTAACCCTTCTACGGCCCGGTAGATTGTGTCGGAACTGGAAATTCGGTAAAATCTGAACAATCGTTCATCTGGCGGGAGAGCCAGATGCTACTTCCTTTTGGACTACAGGATGATTTCCTTGAATTCCGTATCTCGAATCCTACTTACAGCGGCGCTTTTATTCAGCGCTTTCGCTCAGGCGTCCGATGCTAGGGACCCTTGGGAAGACTTTAACCGCGCCATGTTCGCCTTTAATGATGCGGCGGATACATATGTGCTTAAGCCCGTCGCTAAAGGTTACGTAAAGGTCACCCCGGCTCCCGTGCGCCAGGGAGTAAGTAATGTGTTTTTCAATATTCTTGAAGTGCGCAATGTCTTTAATGATTTGCTCCAGGCTAAGTTTGTACAGGCGGGCAAGGACAGTGGCCGTTTCTTGATTAATTCGACCCTTGGTGTGGCTGGAGTCTTCGATGTCGCCACCCATATGGGGTTGCCGCGTTCCGACGGCGAGGATTTTGGCCAGACTCTGGCGAAATGGGGCGTGGCTGATGGTCCCTATCTGGTGTTGCCGGTGTTCGGACCTCGGACTTTACGCGATGCGGCTGCCACTCCAGTGGACTGGGTCACCGACCCCAAAACTTACATTGGCCACACCCAAACCAGCTACGAAATTAAAGTGTTTGAGCTGATGGATACTCGTTCGCGCTTGCTCAATCTGGAGCAGGATATCGGTGCAGATAAGTATGTGCTGTTTCGCGATATTTATTTGCAGCGGCGGGAATATTTGATCAATGACGGCGAAGTCGAAGATGACTTTGGCGGTGATTTGGACGACTTTGATGATTTTTAGCGACGCTTTAACCCAGTTGTAGCTAAGCGTCGCAACGGCTAGTTGATTACGTCAATAATTTGCAGCCCTGTAGGGTAGTCTTTGCCATCGGCCTGAACTCTCACCACTTTAACGATGGCGCGTAGCTGTGGGCTGTGGCCGTGTTCTGAGCTAATGTCTACTTCCCACTCCGAGCCTTCTTGCAGTGCTGTGTCCAGCACGACCTGCATGCCGCCACCGCTTAATTCTGTGCAGGTGCCAGTATAAGTCCCTGCATCTCCTGTCAGGCGCGCCTGTAGCGGAGCGTCAATTTTCATACGGATAAAATCACGTTTTTCTTCGTAGGATTGATCTGAAATACCCATACTCGACACCTGTTTTTATTCGTTATCGTAAAGAGTAGCAGCGAACGGTTTGCAATACCACAGGCTTGCGCGCGGGCAGATAAGGGAGTACTGTTAGGCGCCATTACGCCAGCGGGTTCCCGCTGTTTGGCTCCACAGGTAGAGTAATGAACGATACCAGCCGCACGCTGCTCATAATCGATGATGACAAGCCGGTAAGGCACAGTATTACTGCATTTCTTGAGGATAGTGGTTACCGTGTGCTGGAGGCTAACGATGGTCCTGCGGGGCTTGAGTTGTACGCTGCTGGTGGTGTGGACTTGGTCATCACCGATTTACGCATGCCGTCGATGGACGGTTTGGCGGTATTGAAAAATCTGCACGATATTTCCAGTGAAATCCCTGTAATTGTTATTTCCGGTGCCGGCGTAATGAGCGACGTGGTGTCTGCGTTGCGCCTGGGGGCCAGCGACTATCTGATAAAACCCATCGTGGATATGGAAGTCTTAGTGCATTCGGTGGAAAAAGCGCTGGAGCGGCGCGACTTGTTGGCGCAAAACAAGAAGTATCGTGAAAAGCTCGAGAGTGCGAATAAGGGGCTGCGTGAAAATTTGCGGGTTTTGGAGCGCGATCAGGTGGCCGGCCGCCAGGTTCAAAGGCGCTTACTGCCCAAACCACAGGTGACCGCTGAAGGTTACTCTATAGCTCACCATATTGCGCCCTCGCTTTATCTTAGCGGTGATTTCGTTGACTATGCACACGTTGGGCGCCGCTATTTGGCTTTTTATCTGGCAGACGTTTCCGGGCATGGGGCTTCTTCGGCATTTGTGACGATTTGGCTTAAGCATTTAGTCAGTCGGATGGTGCGTGAGGAGGGGCTGTTTAGTACAGCTGAGTCCTTCGAAACTGGCGCCAGCGAAATGTTGACCAGTATTAACCGCGAGATTAATGAAACCAGTCTAAATCATCATCTAACGTTTTTTGTCGGTGTTATCGACACCCATACAGGACAAATGCGCTACGTGGTGGCTGGGCACTTGCCTATGCCGATTCTGGTTACCGACGGCAAGGCTGAGTTTTTGTTAGGCAGCGGTAAACCTGTGGGTATTTTTAAAGAAGTTAGCTGGCAAGTGCATGAATGTCAGCTGCCCGAGAAGTTTTCTTTGGTGTGTTTTTCCGATGGAGTGCTAGAGATATTAAAGGCCAGCACGTTGCAGGAAAAAGAGCGGGATTTGCTGGCATTAATGGCGCAAAAGGCGCAGAATTTACAGACCGTCTGCGACGCTCTGGCCGTGCAGGAAGTGAGTGACACGCCGGACGATATCGCAATTTTGACCATTACCCGAGGTTATTGAGCATGCGACCTGGCCAGATTCTGGTTGCCGATCACGCTGGTGTGTTTGTGATTAAAATGTTGGGTGATGTGCGCCTGACGCTGTGTATTTCTTTCGATCAGTTTATCGATGATATGTTTGCCCGGGGAGACTTTGGTGGTGTGCTTTTTGATTTGTCGGAGGCAGAGGCCATTGACAGTACCACTCTGGGTTTAATGGCAAAGATATCTATTCTGGGGGAGCAGCGCGCCAGCTCCCGCCCGGTTATCTATTCTACCAATCCGAGTATTAATCGAATTCTAGAGACCATGGGTTTTGCGGATATTTTTACCATTGTGGATGAGCTGCAGGAGCCTGTGCCTGATGCTGAGCCATTAAGCGAGGAGCAGCCAGATGATGAAGATATTCTGAAAACAAAAGTCATTGAAGCCCACCGAATTCTAATGGGGCTCAATCGCGAGAACAAAGAAACTTTCACAGACTTGGTGAATATGCTCGAAGGCGACCAGTAGGCGGTCGCGCTCTCAGGTATAGCCAGTTTTTAAGCCGGTGAATTTTCCCGGGCTTGATTACGGGCCACGAGAAAATCTGTGTGCGAAAGGTAAATCAGCTCTGCCACACGGCGTATCAAGCTCTCTTCGTATTTGTCCAAATCACCATCCGCGTAAGCAATTTGCCACATGGATTTCACCAGAACAAACTTTTCCTCGTGCGAGAAATGGTCGTTTACCAACTGGGTGAATTGAAATAACGAGGTGGCGTCCTGCTGGCGCTGTTCGGCGCGGCTTTGCAGTTCGTTTACTTCATCGTTTGAGAGCTTATAAACGTCGGCGAGAATCTTTTTAAACGCAGCCAGTTCAGCGTCATCAAAAACCCTGTCGCTAGCCGCTACTTCCATCAGCAGGGCCGCGGCTGTCATCTGCCTTTCGTCGTCGCTAAAAGCACCTGAGTCGCCGTCTGTCTTCGACAGACGGCTCTCGAAAAAGCGGGTGATGCGATTAAGCACTGGCCAGCTCTTTCAGCAGGTCTTCAAGCTTAACCTGATCGACGGCAAAGTTGCGGATGCCCTCAGCCAGTTTCTCGGTGGCCATGGCATCGTCGTTCATGCCAAAGCGGAACGAGCTTTCGGTATCGATCAGCTTATCGATGCTCTCGCCAGTGTTGCTGGGTGACAATACGCGCTCAAGTGAACCGGTATCCTCGTCCAGCTCTTTCAGCAGCTGTGGGCTGATGGTTAAACGATCGCAACCCGCCAGCGCTTCGATTTCACCGGTGTTGCGGAAGCTTGCACCCATAACCACTGTCTCGTAGTTGTGCTGCTTGTAGTAATTGTAGATGTGACGCACTGATTTCACGCCTGGATCGGTTTCGGCAGTATAGTCTTCGCCGGTGGCTTTTTTGTACCAGTCGAGGATGCGGCCCACAAAAGGCGAGATCAGGAATACGCCAGCATCGGCACAGGCGGCAGCCTGGTTAAAGCCAAACAGCAGGGTCAGGTTACAGTTAATGCCTTCTTTTTCCAGCTGTTCGGCGGCGCGGATGCCTTCCCAGGTAGAGGCCAGCTTGATCAGTACGCGAGATTTGTCGATACCGTTTTGTTGGTATAAATCGATCAGGTGGTGCGCCTTGTCGATGCTGGCGTTGGTG
Source organism: Gilvimarinus sp. DA14 (assembly GCF_024204685.1). Classification (NCBI taxonomy): domain Bacteria; kingdom Pseudomonadati; phylum Pseudomonadota; class Gammaproteobacteria; order Cellvibrionales; family Cellvibrionaceae; genus Gilvimarinus; species Gilvimarinus sp. DA14. The sequence goes on along the minus strand of NZ_CP100350.1, from coordinate 1,141,800 downwards.
TCAAAGCTCAGGCGTGCGTCTACTTCGGTAGAGATACGACCGGGAACCAGTTTCAGGATTTCGCAACCGATGGCCACTGCCAGATGGTCACAGGCGTACTTGAGCTGTTCGTCGGAACTGCCACCCTCTTTGGCTGCGGCGGCGATGCAGGCGTCCAGCAGAGATTTATAGCCTGGCAGTTGGGCGGCTTTTAGCAGCAATGACGGGTTGGTAGTGGCGTCTTGTGGTTTGTACAGTTTGATCGCTTCGATGTCGCCGGTATCAGCTACCACATCGGTCATTTGCTTGAGTTGTTCGAGTTTGGTACTCACAATTTGGCTCCTAAATAGTGTATTTACGTACTACTAGCGTGCGGCCGTTCCGGTTGCTCTCTGGGTGGAGCATCTTTGTTTGCGCCCGGCGAGTGGGCCTGTTGCCAGACCCTGCTGGGGTGCCTTATGGCCGTGATTACGTCCCGCGAGGGCGGCCGCTGTTACCCCAAAACCTCAGAGGCGCTATTGTAAACGCTATTGACAGTGGGGCAAAGCAGAACGGCCGCTTTCGACTGCGGCGAGGGCCCGACTGACCACCTCTAAACCCGCACCTTTTTTGTGGGCTTGTTCACTGATGATGCGCCTAAATTGTCGCGCACCGGGCAGTCCCTGATAGAGGCCGAGAATGTGCCGGGTCATTTGGTTGAGGCGGGTCCCGCGCGCCAGCTCGGCCTCCAGATAGGGCATAAACTGTTCCATGATCTGGCGACGGCTGGGTTTTGGCTTATTGCTGCCATAAATAGCCTGGTCCACTCCCGCTAACAGATAGGGGTTGGCGTAAATTTCACGGCCCAGCATTACGCCATCTACTTCTTGCAGCAGGGTTTCACACTGCTCCAGGTGAGTGATACCACCGTTTATAATAATTTCCAAGTGAGGGCGCTCGCGCTTGATGCGGGCGACCAGTTCGTAGTCGAGAGGCGGAATATCCCGGTTTTGCTTGGGGCTCAGGCCTTGGAGCCAGGCTTTGCGCGCGTGAATAATAAAAGTATTGCAGCCACTTTGCGCGACAGTATCGACGAATTTAATTAAGCCGTCGTAGTCGTCCATATCGTCGATGCCGATACGATGCTTGATGGTAACTGGTATTTTCACCCGCTCAATCATGGCGCTCATGCAGTCTCTCACGAGCTCCGGCTCGGCCATCAGGCAGGCGCCTATTCTGCCATTTTGCACGCGGTCCGATGGGCAGCCACAGTTGAGATTGATCTCGTTATAGCCCCACTGTTCAGCCAGAGCGGCACATTCGGCCAGGGCATTGGCATCCGAGCCACCTAATTGCAGGGCCAGCGGTTGTTCGGTCGGATGAAAGCGTAAAAACCGCTCGCGATCGCCGTGAATTATTGCACCTGTGGTCACCATTTCGGTATAGAGCACCGCGTTCTCGCTGAGCAAGCGCCAGAAGTATCTACAATGGCGATCACTCCAATCCATCATCGGGGCGCAGGTGAAGCGTCGATTAATTGGGGCTGTGGTATTTGCTGGCTGCACTGAGCGGCTATTCTCTCGACGGGTGAATTGGCCGCGTATTTTAGCCTTAATTGTCAATCGGGGACAAAATTAGTACTTGTGGCCCAGGCCACACTTGCGTGTGGATCGCACCTTAAATGCTGCCCTGTGGCGTGTATAATGGCGCTCAACGAAACCGTCGATGTAAGGAGAGGCTATGAAAACGTTATACACCAGTGCTGCAGCCGCTGTATTACTTGCCAGCGCTACTGGCGTTATGGCTCAGGAAGAGGACGCTGCCGAAGTTCAAACTTGGGAGGTGGCCGCTGAGTTGGGGGCTATCAGCACCAGTGGTAATACCGAAACTACTTCGGTAAACGGTCGAATTGACGCGACTCAAAACCTGCAAAATTGGAAAAATGAGTTTGTTGCCTCGGTGCTTTACAAAGAAGATCAGATTGAAAAAGACTCAGGTGTTGAAGTTACCGAGACTACCGCTGAGAAATATTTTGGTTCGGCGAAATCGTCTTACCTCTTCGATGATGAATTCAGCAGCCTGTTTGGCTTTGCCTCTCACACCCACGATGAATTCGGTTCTTACCGTGATTACACCGTGGTCTCATTAGGTTACGGTGCTCGCTTTATTAATAACGATACCCTGACTCTGGATGGCGAGATTGGCCCAGGTTATTTTTGGGGCGATAAAGTCGAAGACGAAGCAAACGATATCATCGTCAGCGAGGAAGGCTTTATGGTACGTGTCGCCGGTGAGCTTAACTGGCGCATCACCGAAAATGCCACATTTAATCAACAGCTCGCTGCAGAAGCCGCCGACGCCAATACCCGCTACCTGAGTGATACCTCGTTGAGCACTAAAATCAGCGATCGCATGCAGATGAAAGTAGGCTATACCGTAAATCACGACACAGACGTGGCCGATGACAAAGAGGGCACAGATACCACGACTTACATCAATCTGGTGTATAACTTTTAAACGGGGTGCTCTCTAGGGCGAACAGACCTCAAGCGCCCGGTGGTAGGCCGGGCGCTTGGTGCAGGTGCCTTGCCAGAGGTTGACGGAGTTAAACTCGGCCAGTTGCAAGGCTTCGCCAGCATCGTAAAATCTGGTTAGGCAGTCCACCCAAGGAACAATAGCCATGTCCACTATGCTGTAACTTTCGCCCAGCATATACTCGTGGCGGCTTAGGTGTTTTTCCAGTACCGCTAACAGACGTCTGGTTTCTTGGCGATAGCGTTCCAGCGGGTAAGGGTGGTCGCACTGGTCGGTGGCGTATTTATAAAAGTGTCCGAATTGCCCAAACATGGGGCCGATATGACCGGCCTGAAAGAATAGCCACTGGTCGCAAGCACTTTTACCGGCTTTGTCCAGCGGTATGTAGTCGCCGGTTTTTTCTCCCAGGTATTTCAAAATGGCGCAGGATTCCATCAAGCTGATTGAGTGGTAATCGGGCCCCTTGGGGTCGATGAGCGCAGGGATCTTGCTGTTGGGATTGATGACTTTAAACGCCTCGTCGTGTTGCTCACCTTCTAGAATGTTTATGGTGTGAGGCTCGTAGGCAAGATTCATTTCTTCCAAAGCAAGGGCCACCTTTATGCCATTGGGAGTGTTCATGGAGTACAGCTGGATACGTTCGGGGAATTGCGCTGGCCAGCGCTCTTTCACAAGATGTAATTGCATAAAGTCCTCCGCAGAAGAAGGTGAGTATCAATGACTCTAACACATTGTGATAGCAGCGGCGCTGCCAGCATGGTGGATGTTTCCGATAAGCCGGTCACAACCCGCGAAGCTCGTGCTCAGGCCCGTGTGTTGATGTCGCGGGCCACTTTACAGGCGATTGAAACTAACGCGCTTAAAAAAGGTGATGTACTGGCTACTGCGCGCATCGCCGGCATTCAGGCGGCAAAAAAATGCAGTGATCTTATTCCCTTGTGCCATCCTTTAGCCTTGTCAAAGGTGGCTGTAGATTTTGCCTTAGACTCAGATAAAAGTGCGGTGAATATCGAAACCTACTGCAAGCTTGCCGGGCGCACGGGCGTGGAAATGGAGGCTTTGACCGCCGCCAGTGTGGCAGCCCTGACCATCATCGATATGTGCAAAGCTTTGGATATGGCAATGGTTGTTGAAGGTGTGTGTTTAATCGAGAAATCCGGTGGCCGGCGCGGTCACTATGTACGGGAGGAAACGTGATTCGGGTGTTGTTTTTTGCTCAACTCAGAGAGTCCTTGGGCTGCGATGAGTTGAAGCTCGATCTGCCCCCTACAGACGAGGTGACAGTGGCTGATTTACTGCAAAAGCTTCAGGGGCGGGGGCCGCACTGGCAGTCGGCCATTGCCGAAACCAAGGTGTTGGTAGCTGTTAATCAGCAAATGGTGAAACCTGGGGCCAGTATTGCCGATGGTGACGAAGTGGCGATTTTTCCTCCGGTGACGGGAGGTTGAACCCTGTGCTGTTTGTGAGTGTTCAGAATGAGGATTTTGATCTTTCTGGAGAATACCAGGCGCTGTTGGCGGCGGCGCCCGAAGCCGGTGGCGTAGTGCAGTTTGTTGGGCGGGTGCGGCCGGACCACGCTGCTGATCCTGTTGTTGCGCTAGAGCTTGAACACTACCCGGCGATGACGCAGGCGGCGCTGCAAGCGCTCGTAGAAGAGGCATGTGAGCGTTGGCCGCTGCACTCGGCACGGGTAATTCACCGGGTGGGAAGAATCGCCGCCGGGGAGCAAATTGTTCTGGTGACAGTGGCGGCTGCACATCGCGACCAGGCTTTCCAAGGGGCTAGGTTTCTGATCGATAAGTTAAAAACCTCGGCGCCTTTTTGGAAAAAAGAGCATCGCCGTAGTGGCGCTGTCGCCTGGGTGCAGGCCAAAGCCGCCGATGACCAAATCGCCAGCGGCTGGGATTAAGTGTCTTTATGTTGTAAAGGCTATTCCAGCGCTTCGTCAATCGAGTCGGCGGCATCCTGGCTGGCATCTTTGGTTTTTTCCCAGCCGTCCTTACTCATTTCTTTGACTTTCTCGGCGCCTTCAGCAGTGGCGTCTTTGGTGTCTTCCCAGGCTTCGCCAGCGGCATCGGCTGTTTTATCGGCCAAGTCGTCAGCCTGTTCTCCCAGTTCGCGAGCCTTGTCGGCGGCAGCGCTGGCGGCGGCTTGGGCGGTTTGTTTGGCGCTCTCGTAAGTCTGTTTGGCCGATTGCTCCAATTCGGAATCCGGCTCGCCCTCCGGGCTACAGGCGCCCAGGCACAAAAGAGCAGTCAAACCGGCGCAGGGAATAAGACGTTTCATGGGATACCCTCTGTCAGCTAATCCACAGGTTAAATGCCCCTCAGAGATGGGGGCGAGTATTAGTTTATGCCAATTTTTTCAACTCGGGCAGGGGATTTTGATCAAGATGCGGTTGGGGGGTAACTTGGTTACAATACCGGCCATTGAGCAGCGCTTTCCCAATCGGGTTTTATAATGTCTTTTGAGCAGTTTGAAAACTGGTCGCTGGTACTGGGTATCGGTGGCCTGATCGCATTTATGGTGTTTATTGTCTGGGACCTGGCGAAAAAGTCCAAGGCGGGCCGGTTTGGTACCTTTATTCTATTTTTGGCCCTGGGCTTGGGGTTGCTGGGTTTTCTAATCAAGACCGTACTGGTCGAAGTGATGATGAAATAGCCGTTGAGGCGCAACTATGTTTGACCTGTTTGTTCCTACCTCTAAAGTGCAGAAAGATCGCCAGGTGATGCACGACACCGATGCTCGAGTGGCGAAGTACAGTCGTCGCGGCTTGTTGCTGAATTTCCTGGTGTTCGTCCTAAGCTTGGCATTTGGTGACTTTTTTTATCGGGAGACGAACCTTGCGGTGGTGTTGGTAACCGGTCTGCTGCTGGTTACCTTGCTGCGCAGTTACTACTTGTTTCGCTTTGAGGCGCTTTACGCTCGCGCGCCCAAACGCTGGCGGACCCAGTATTTCCTCGCCTCTTTTTTGGGGGCTATTTGGTGGAGCGTTATCCTGGTTAGCCTGACATGGGTGCTGGGGATGCGCGAAGAAACACTACTAATGTGGCTTTACACGGTGGTGTTTTATTCTTCTGTGGCCAATGTATTCGCCCCGTATATACGCTTTCTCAAAACCTATTTGTTTATCGGCATGATTCCCGCTGCGGTTACGGCCATGTTGCTGGCAACGGTGGACGGCTATTTGTATGCGGCGATTATGGTGTTGTTTTATATGATGTTGGTGCATCAGGCAAAGGTGACCGGGGCCGGTTACTGGGATCGCCTGGAAGCCAACCATGTATTGCATGAGCGCGCCCGGGGGTTAGAGCACGAGCAAAAGAGTTCTCGCGCCGCTATTGAGCTAAAAAACGAATTCTTAATTAACCTCGGCCATGAGTTTCGCGCCTCGCTCAATGACATTCTGGGCACCCTATCGCTGGTCGATGAAGCTGATTTGTCCGATCGTCAGCGCGACTTGCTGAAAATGGCTTCTAAGGCAGGTGAGCGGCAGCTGGATTTGGTAAACAATGTGGTGGACTTTTCCAAGATCACCACCAAGTCCCTTGAGCTGGACGAATCGGTGTTTGATCTGCGTCGCTTGGTGGCGAAGCTGGTGCGTGATTTTTCTTCCGAGGCTCATCAGCAGGGGGTAGAGCTGAACTACTTGCTGGACGCCGATTTGCCCGCCCGGGTTAGGGGCGACGCTGCCCGTTTGCGCCAAATTACAGCGACCTTGCTGGGGCATGCGATTAAGTTCTCGGTGACCGGCAACGTATTTGTTGAAGTCACGTATGGCGATAGTCGCAGTGATGGCGGCGAGCTGCAAATTGTGATTGCTGACAGTCATTACCACCGTACCGATGAAGCCAAAGCTGAGATGGACGAAACGCGTTTGTCCGAAGCAGAGCAGACCGGCCGGGTGGGGATTGGGCTGTCAATCAGTAAAGGCCTGGCCGAGTGCATGGGCGGCAGCGTGCATCTGTTGAAAGCCCCCTCTGGTGGCAATCGTTTGGTGATCAACGTGCAACTGCAAACCATCAGTCATCACGGCAAGCCATTGGGTGCCGATCAAAAGCTGCGCGGTAAACGTGTGCTGCTGGTGGATTTGCCCGATCGGGTCGCGCTAAACCTGGTCGATGAGCTAGGTAACTGGGGTGTATACGGGCAGACGGTTTATGGCTACGAACAGGCGGTTAGCCGGTTGAAAACCTGTACTGACGAGGGCGAGCCCATTGATTTGGTACTGATCTACAACCGTCTTAATAGTTTTAACGCGCTGGCGCTGTCCAAAGAGTTGGCTACCGAAGAGTCCACCGCCGAGTTGCGTCAGGTCATTGCGATGAGTGTGCTGCAGCGCGATACCGAGGAGGTGCAGGAGCATTTAACGCGCTATACCCAGGTAAGCTGCTTAGAAAAGCCCATTATGTACAAACAGCTGTACGAGGCGCTTTGCCAGCGCTTGCTTTGTGCCAGCTGTGAAGTAGAGCCCGTGAGCGCACAGGTCGACCCGGTAGTGCCGGTTAGCGACGGTCCGGGGGTCGCCCGGGTACTGGTGGTGGAAGATCACAGGGTCAACCAAATGGTGGCCTCGGGTATGCTGAAAAAACTCGGCTGCTATGTTCAGTTGGTGAGCTCGGGGCCGGAGGCGGTGGCCATTCTGGAAAAGGAGCGCTTTGACCTAGTGCTGCTTGACAGTGAGTTGCCGGAGGACTCGGGCGTGCGCGCGGTGCAGAATATTCGCGAGCATGAAAAAGCCACCAACAGTCGGCGTCGCGTACCTGTGATTGCGATGATCCCGGCATTGACCGAGGAGCAGATTAGCGAACTGTTCACCGCAGGTTTTGACGATCAGTTAGCCAAACCTTTGCGTTATGAAGCGTTAGAAGGTCGTTTGCAGCGCTGGTTGGATTTATCGGCCACGGCAAAAAGTTAGAGATATAGCGAAGTCAGCCTTCGCTATATCTCGGCGGCGTTTGATGTTGATCTTTAGGCTTTAAATTCTGACCAGATCGGGCAGTGGTCCGAGGGCTTTTCCATGCCGCGTAGTTCGTAGTCGATTCCCGCATCAATACATTTAGGGGCCAGCGCGCGGCTCGCTAAAATTAAATCGATGCGCAGGCCGCGCTTGGGGTCGCGCTCAAAGCCGCGCGAGCGATAGTCAAACCAGCTGAAAGTGTCGTCTTTGGCTGGATGGATCGCTCTGTAGGTGTCCTCCAGCCCCCACTCCAGCAAGGTGTTAAGCCACTCACGTTCTTCTGGTAAAAAGCTGCACTTGCCGGTTCGCAGCCAGCGCTTGCGGTTGTCTTCGCCAATGCCGATGTCGATGTCCTGGTGGGAGATGTTCATATCGCCCATCATAATTAGCGGTGTGTCGGCACTGTGATCCTGTTCCAGCAGTCGGTTTAAGTCGGCGTAGTACTTTTCTTTGGCGGGAAACTTCAGAGGGTGGTCGCGGCTTTCACCTTGGGGAAAGTAGCCGTTATATACATACACTTCGCCAAAACCGGGTACATCGAACAGGCCACCAATAAATCGCTTTTGCGATTCCTCGGTGTCTGCGGGGAACCCTTTTACCGTTTTGATAAACGGGTGTTTGGACATCAGTGCCACACCATAGTGAGTCTTTTGTCCGTGAAAAGCCAAGTGATAACCCATTGCTTCTACGTCGGCAACGGGGAATTGTTCGTCAGCGACTTTGGTTTCCTGTAGGCCGATAAAGTCCGGCTGGTATTTGTCGATAATGGCCTGCAGCTGATGCAGACGTGAACGGATACTGTTGATATTAAACGAGATAACTTTCATGAGCTTAATTACGCAGGGTGAAACAAAAAACGGCGACCGAGGTCGCCGTGCCTGGGGTTAAAAGTTGGCGACCTTGGGGGCGTCTTCGCTGTTAGTACCGCGAATAAAGTCCAACAGAATATAGCCTGCCTCAGTCAAAAATGGATCTTTAGAGGGATCTATGTCTTCCGGGCCGGTGTCCATTGCCTGAGCCTCGGGGTCCGCTTCGGTCTCGTCTTCAGCGCTGGTTTCGCCACTGATCTCTTCATAAGACTTATAAGGGGGTAGGCCTTTGGTTTTACGGCGAGTGTTTTCCAGACTCAGAAGTTGTTGCTCCAGTTGGTCTTTTTCCGTCAGACGTGTTTTTTCGCGCAGAGAAATGCTGTCTCGGCTGGCGTTGGCATTTACCAGATCCTGCTCTTGTGCAAGGAAAATAAAATCCGGATCGGTGGCAATGCGTTCGCGGTGGCGGGCGTCAATGGCCGGCAGCAGCTTGGCAATGTCATAGTAGCGATCGTGTTTTACTGCGTGAATATTGTCCCAGGGCAGGGCGTAATCGTAGCTGCTTTCGCCTACGTCATCGGGGTCAATCAGCTCTGGCAACTCAATGTCCGGCAGGACACCGCGATGCTGAGTGCTGTCGCCGGAGACGCGATAAAATTTCGATTCGGTGATTTTTAGCTGCCCGTGCTGCAAAGGTTGCAGTGATTGCACGGAACCTTTGCCGAACGACTGGCTGCCGACAATAATGCCGCGGCCATAGTCTTGAATAGCGCCGGCAAAAATTTCCGAGGCGGAGGCGCTGAGACGGTTTATCAGTACCACAATCGGCCCGCGATACACTGCCTTGGAGTGAGAACGATAATTACGCGAAATCAGCTGATTGGTTTGACGAATTTGCACCACCGGGCCCTGGTCGATAAACAGGTCGGTCAATTGCGTCGCTTCGTGCAGTGAGCCGCCGCCGTTATTGCGCAAATCCACAATAATCCCATCGACGTTTTCGGCCGCTAATTCGCCTAGCAGTTTGAATACATCGCGGGTGGTGCTTTTATAGTTGGGGTCGCGGTTGCGGTAGGCTTCAAAGTCCATATAGAAGGTGGGAATATCGATTACGCCGATTTTGTAGCTCTGCTCGGTTTCGTCGCTCAGTTCGAATACGGCTTTGCGCGCGGCTTGCTCTTCCAGTTTTACTTTATCGCGCTTAATGCTGACAATGTGAGTAGTGCTGCCTGCGGCGGCTTTGGCTGGTAATACTTCAAGGCGCACAGTGCTGTCTTTTTTGCCGCGAATTAGGTCAACCACTTCATCCAGGCGCCAGCCAACTACATCGACAATTTCACCGTCTTTGCCCTGGCCCACGCCTACAATACGATCGGCGGGTTTAAGTTGGCCCTGCTTGTCGGCAGGCCCCGCCGGTATCAGACGCACCACTTTGGTGTACTCATCTTCACTTTGCAGCATCGCGCCGATGCCTTCCAGCGACAATGACATGTTGATGTTAAAGTTCTCCAGCGTGCGCGGCGACAGATAGTTGGTATGTGGGTCGTAGAGCATGGTGAAGGCATTAATCACAGCGTTAAATGCGTCCTCGCCAGTTTGCTGGCTCATGCGACGCGCCTGATTTTTGTAACGCTTGCTCAATACTTCACGGGCTTCGTCAACAGTTTTTCCTGCCAGCTTTAGGTTGAGAACATCAGCCTTTACCCGTTTGCGCCAAAGCTCTTGGGCAGCGTCATCGTCAGCGGGCCAAGAGGCTTTATCGCGATCGACCAGCAGTGACTCTTCAACCTCGAAGTCGAACTCGTGTTCTTTGTCTTGCAGCAATGCCAGCGCGCTCTGCGTTCTGGCGATAAAGCGATTGCGGTAGCGCTCGTAGATATCGAAGGCAAACTGTAGTTGGCCCTTTTGAAAGTCGTCGTCAAACTGCTTGGCGTGCTTATTGAACTCGCTGATGTCTTTCTCTACGAAATAGCTTTTGCCTGGGTCCAGAGTCTGCAAATAGTTTTCGAGAAATTTTTGCGACAGTTCGTCGTTAATGTCTTGGTCGCGATAATGATGCTTGTGCAGAGACTGAACAATTTCGGCGGTGGTTTCTTTCTGCTCATCAGTAATATTCAGAGGCTCTGGGGTGAGCGCCAAACACAGGGTAGATGACAGGGCAAAAACCAACAGGCACGCCGCTTGGGCGACGCGAAGGGGCAGGGGCATTCTATCTGGCATAAGAAACTCAAGGCTCCGCATTACAACTTAGATTGGCTCAACGACGATAAGCCGTGCGCCTTTTATAAGACAGCAACATAGCATTATTTGTTCAGCTAGCCCAGTAATCAGCGGTTTGGAGGCTTCTGGGCAATGATGGCGAGCACGCGTTGACGCATCTGAGTGGGTGCCGGCGGCAGGGTGGATGCCTGGCGTGTGACCTGTCGGGTAAGCCTTAGGTGCCTGACAAAGCGGCGGCAGTTTCCGCACATGGTCAGGTGCAGGCGCATTTGCCAGGTAAAGCTGGGCTGTTCGCTGCCGTCGATATATTCGCTGGCGCGGCGTGCCACATCGCGACATTTCAGCATTGTCCGGTCTCCTGATAGCGCGTAATCACCGCCATGAGGGTGAGGCGGGCGCGGTGGATAAGTACCCGGGCGTTGCTCTGGCTGATCTCAAGCACTGCGCCAATTTCGTCAAAGGGGGCGTCTTGCAGGTCGCGGAGGATAAAAACCGCCTTTTGCGCCGGGGGCAGCAGGGTCAGGGTTTTGTTAATGCAGCGCTGCAATTGTTCTTGCTCAAGCATCTTTTCCGGGGTGTCCAGATGCCACTGCGAGGTCGCAGATGCCCAGTGTCCGTTGCTTTTAAAGTGATCGTCGCTGGGCATTGCGCGCAGCGCCATATTGTCCAGTGAGCAGCTTCGCCCCTCGCTTTTCACGCGGGTGCGGGCCTCGTTGCTAACAATCCGCAATAGCCAGGTTTTGAGGCTGCTGCGCTTTTCAAAGCGCGCCAGCGCGCGGTGGGCTGAGATCCAGGCGTCCTGAACGATATCTTCGGCCAGACTCTCGCCGGCTATCGCGCCTGCCACGGCGAGCATAACGCTGTAGTGGGTGTCGATGAGCTTGGCGTAAGCGCTGTGGTCGCCCGCCAGAGCCGCGTCAATTAGCTCGGATTCGCTATGGTTTGCGGTAGTCGTTTGGCTCACGGGCCGGAGGTTCTCCCTAATCGCGGGTTGGCAGCACAAAGCCTGCGGCATCTTTTTATGGGCAGAATATAGCATTGTTAGTGGCTCGGCTGGCCATTTAAGTGACGTGCGATCCAATAATCCAGGCTCAGGTAGCGCCCCGGGCCCCACACCAGTAGCGCCAGCAGCATCACCAAATAAGTGGCGGCGAATTCGATACCGTTGTTGAGTATCACAAGCTTGCCGCTAGAGGTGAGCCACTGGTAGTGGCCGTGCTCGCGCAGAATATCGCGGGCGCGCTCGAGTTTAACCGCGGCTTGTTCTACCCGCTCGTTGGCAAAAGGGGCGCCGGGGTCGGCAATCGCCTGCCAGCCGTACTCCCAGTGCACGGTCGTGATAGCAACCAACATGGTAACCATAAGGGGGAGAGCGATGGCGCGGGTTGCCAACCCCAGAGTCAGTAGCACGGCGCCGGCAAGTTCGGCTCCGGTGGCCAGTGCGGCGAGCAGCCAGGGGGCGGGTAGCCCCAGGCCCCACTCATTGTTGCCAAACCATTCGACCGTCTGGGAGAAGCTGCTCAGTTTGCTGGTGCCCGCCAGCCAGAAAACCGGCGCAAGATAGAGCCGCAGCGCCAGCCCCGCGAGGCTATCGATAGGCTTTAGGTGCAGGAGAAAAGACTGGTAGTGGTTGTAGACTGGTCGAATCATGGTGTTTCCTCGCCTGGGTGCTATACCCTAAAGACGAACCAAAGGGACAATTGTTACGGCGGGCGGTGGTGTGTGGGAGCGAGTTTTACTATACTGGCCGGCTTTTGGCGGCGCAGTGCGTCGAAAATGTATAAAACAAGTGGCCTTTGGTAGGGGTCACCACTGAGGAAGGACGTTTAAATGCCTGTTATTACCCTCCCCGACGGTTCCAAACGCGAATTTTCCCAACCGGTCACCCTGATGCAGGTGGCAGAAGACATAGGCCCCGGCCTTGCCAAGGCGACAGTGTGTGGCCGTGTAGATGGCGAGCTGGTTGATGCCTGTGAGGTGATTGACCACGACGCCTCCATCTCCCTGATTACCGGCCGCGATGAAGAAGGCCTGGAAGTTATTCGTCACTCTTTTGCGCACTTGGTAGGCCATGCCATCAAGCAGTTATTCCCAGAAGCAAAGATGGCCATAGGCCCGGTTATCGATGATGGCTTTTACTACGATATCGACTACGAGCGTCCACTGACGCCGGAAGACCTGGAAGCCATCGAAAAGCGCATTCAGGAGTTGATCAAAAAAGATTACGACGTTATCAAGGAAATGACGCCTGTGAACAAGGCGCGCGAAGTCTTTGCCGGTCGCGGGGAAGATTACAAGGTGGAGCTGGTCGATGGTCTGATCGAGGCGGGTGAGAAGGCGGTGGGGCTTTACCACCACGAAGAGTACATTGATATGTGTCGCGGACCCCATGTGCCCAATACCCGGGTGATGCGTCACTTCAAATTGATGCGCGTATCGGGTGCCTACTGGCGCGGCGATGCCAGCAACAAGCAGCTGCAGCGCATTTACGGCACCGCCTGGAATGACAAAAAAGAGCTGAAAGCCTATCTTCGCCGCCTGGAAGAAGCGGAAAAGCGCGACCACCGCAAACTGGCGAAAAAATTCGACCTGTTTCACATGCAGGAAGAGGCGCCGGGTATGGTGTTCTGGCACCCCAAGGGCTGGTCTGTTTACACCACCATTGAAGAGTACATGCGCAAAGTACAGCGCGATAACGGCTACCAGGAGATCAAAACCCCCCAGGTGGTGGATCTGAGCCTGTGGCAGAAGTCCGGCCACGCCGATAAATTCGGCGACGACATGTTTATGTTGAAGTCCGAAGATCGCGAGTTCGCCGTTAAGCCCATGAACTGCCCCTGCCATGTGCAGGTGTTTAACCAAGGGTTGCGCAGCTACCGCGATTTGCCTCTGCGTCTGGCGGAGTTCGGCTCCTGTCACCGCAATGAAGCCTCGGGCTCATTGCACGGTATTATGCGGGTGCGCGGCTTTACTCAGGACGATGCCCATATTTTCTGCGCCGAAGACGCCATTCAGGACGAAGTGTCGGCCTTTACCGATCTGTTGTATCAGGTATATGCCGATTTTGGCTTCAATGAAGTCATTATTCGCCTGTCTACTCGTCCAGAGCAAAGAGTGGGCGAAGATGCTGTGTGGGATAAAGCGGAAAAAGCGCTGGCCGATGCGCTTGATGCTAAAGGGCTGGAGTACAAACTGCTGCCAGGAGAGGGTGCCTTTTACGGCCCCAAAATTGAGTTCTCCCTTAAAGATTGCCTCGGGCGGGTGTGGCAATGTGGCACCATCCAGGTAGATTTTTCCATGCCTGGGCGTCTGGACGCCCAGTATGTGGCCGAGGATGGTTCGCGCCAGGTGCCGGTGATGTTGCACCGCGCCATCTTGGGTTCGTTTGAGCGTTTTATCGGTATTTTGATTGAAAACTACGAGGGCGCATTTCCCACTTGGCTGGCGCCGGTGCAGGTGGTGATCGCCAATATCACCGATAATCAGGCCGAATATGTGCAAAAAGTGGAAAAAACCCTCGCAGATCGTGGGTTTAGAGCGGTTTCGGACTTGAGAAACGAGAAGATCGGCTTTAAAATCCGCGAGCACACAATTCAGCGGGTTCCCTATTTGATTGTCGTAGGCGACAAAGAGGTGGAATCTGGACAGGTGGCCGTGCGTACACGCGATGGCAAAGACCTGGGTGTGATGAGTGTCGATGCCTTTACCGACCTGTTGGCAGCGGATGTTGCCAACCGCAGTCGGATTTTGGCGTCTGACACACAAGATTAATTGAACAGGAGAAAGACACTATCAAAAGAGATAACGCTAAAGGCAAATCCAAGAAAGCTCGTATTAACGATCAAATTGAAGCGTCGGAAGTCCGGCTGATCGGCGCCGACGGAGATCAAGTGGGGGTTGTCCCACTGTCTGAGGCCTTAAAAGTGGCCCAAGATGCCGATTTGGATCTGGTTGAAATAGCGCCTGATAGTACACCCATCGTCTGTAAGGTTATGGATTATGGGAAACACCTGTTCGAGATTAAGAAAACCAAAGCCGCTGCGAAGAAGAAGCAAAAGCAGCAGCAGATTAAAGAGATGAAGTTTCGTCCAGGGACGGAAGAAGGGGATTATAAGGTCAAGCTACGCAACCTTATACGTTTCCTTGAAAACGGGGACAAAGCCAAGGTATCACTGCGCTACCGCGGCCGCGAAATGGCTCACCAGGAACTGGGTATGGAAATGATGCAGCGCATCGAGACCGACCTTGAAGAACTGGCCACAGTGGAACAACGGCCCAAAATGGAAGGCCGCCAACTGATTATGGTCATGGCCCCGAAAAAGAGAAAGTAGTCGGGCTTTTAGCTGCCTAGGTTACTTATATATCAATCATTGCAAATGCGGAGTTTTTCTCATGGCAACAAAAGCTAAAGTACACTCTGGCGCCGCCAAGCGCTTTAAAAAGACGGCCTCTGGTTATAAGCACAAGCACGCTAACAAGAGCCACATCCTCACCAAAATGACCACCAAGCGTAAGCGTCAGCTGCGCGGCACCGAGCAGCTTAACGCCGCCGATAAGCCGTTAGTAGATCGCATGCTGCGCGCCAAGTAATTGGTTCATTTGAGAATTTAAGAGGAGTTTATTATGGCCCGTGTAAAACGTGGTGTAGAGGCGCGTCGTCGTCACAAGAAAGTTTTAAAAGCTGCAAAAGGTTATTACGGCGCTCGTTCGCGCGTATTTCGTGTTGCTAAGCAAGCTGTTATCAAGGCTGGCCAGTACGCGTACCGCGACCGTCGTGTCAACAAGCGCAACTTCCGCGCTTTGTGGATTACCCGTATTAACGCTCAGTCTCGCGCTGAAGGCATGACTTACAGCCAGCTGATTGCTGGTTTGAAGAAAGCCAACATTGCGCTGGATCGTCGCGTATTGGCCGACTTGGCTGTACACGATAAAGCGGCCTTTGCTGCCGTTGTTGCTCAGGCAAAATCAGCTCTGGCTGCTTAATCGCCGCAATGACGCAGACGGGCTCGCTGCCCGTGCAAGTACGCGATAAAGGGGAGGGCTGTTTTAGGCCTCCCCTTTTTTATTGGTCGCCAGCGCAAGCTGGATCTAAAACGTTAACGCACTAAATAATTGGATACTGCGATGGAAAATCTCGCCGCGCTGACCGAAGAGGCGCTCAAGCTGGTAGACAGTGCCGAAGATCTGGCCGCACTGGATAAAGTTCGGGTGGAGTACCTGGGCAAAAAAGGTCAGATTAGTGCTCAGGCCAAAATGCTGGGTAAATTGTCGGCCGAAGAGCGTCCCGCTGCAGGCGCCAAAATTAATCAGGCCAAACAGCAGGTGCAGGCGCGCATCGAAGAGGTTAAAGCCAGTTTAGAGCGCGCCGCGATTGAGGCCAAATTGGCCGAACAAACCATCGATGTCACTCTGCCTGGGCGTGCCCGCGAGGCCGGTGGTTTGCACCCGGTGACCCGCACCCTTGACCGTATCGCGGAAATATTCGCCCAAGTGGGTTACGAGGTAGCTGAGGGGCCGGAAATCGAAGACGACCAGCACAACTTTGAAGCTCTGAATATTCCCGCCCATCATCCGGCGCGGGCGATGCACGACACCTTTTATGTAGAAAACAAACATTTCCAGACCTCGGGTGGCAGCTATGTGTTGCGTACCCACACCTCTCCGGTTCAGGTGCGGGTGATGGAGTCCTCCGAGCCACCCATTCGAATTGTCTGCCCAGGGCGGGTGTATCGCTGTGATTCCGATTTGACCCACACCCCGATGTTTCACCAAATTGAAGGTTTGGTGGTGGATAAAAACATCAGCTTTGCCGATTTGAAAGGTACGGTCGATCAGTTTCTGAAAGCTTTTTTTGAGACGGATGCACCCGTGCGTTTCCGGCCCTCTTACTTTCCCTTTACCGAACCCTCGGCTGAGGTCGATATAGGCTGCACTCAGTGTCATGGCGAAGGCTGTCGGGTGTGTAAGTACACCGGGTGGATCGAAATCATGGGCTGCGGCATGGTGCACCCCAACGTGTTTAAAGCCTCGGGCATCGATCCGGAGGTGTATACCGGCTTTGCGTTCGGCATTGGCGTGGAGCGTATGGCGATGCTGCGCTATGGCGTGAACGATTTGCGCTTGTTTTTTGAAAACGATGTGAAGTTTCTGCAGCAATTTTAAGCCGAACCAAACACAGAAATAGCCAGACAGGCAAAGAGAATTGGAATTATGAAAGTTAGCGAATCCTGGTTGCGCGAATGGATCAACCCAGAGATCGACACCCAAGCGATTGTTGATCAACTAACGATGGCCGGTATCGAGGTTGACGCCACCGAGCCGGTAGCGGGCGAATTTACTGGTGTGTATGTGGGGCAGATTATCAGCATAGAGCAGCATCCGGATGCCGATAAGCTGCGAGTTTGTCAGGTGGCTGGACACCCTGATGGCGGTGAAGTGCAGGTGGTGTGTGGTGCTCCCAATGCCCGCGCGGGGATCAAAATACCTTTTGCCACCGTGGGCGCCAAACTGCCTGGTGATTTTAAAATCAAAAAAGCAAAGCTGCGCGGCGTCGAGTCGTTCGGCATGCTGTGCGCACAGACCGAGCTGCAAGCCGGAGACGATGATGACGGTCTGTGGGAGCTGGCCGAAGATGCGCCTGTGGGAACGGATCTGCGCGAGTATTTAAATTTGAATGACACCGTGATTGAGGTGGATATCACTCCCAATCGCGGTGACTGCCTGAGTGTGCGAGGCCTTGCCCGTGAGCTTGGGGTGATCAACCGCCACCCGGTTAGCGAAGTGGCCGCCGAGCCGGTCGCCGCCGCGATCGACAGCGAGTTGACTGTCACTTTGGCCGCCGATCATGCCTGCTCGCGCTATTTGGGGCGGGTTATACGCGGGGTTAATGTCAGTGCTCCAAGCCCCCTGTGGCTGCAGGAAAAGCTGCGTCGTAGTGGTGTACGCTCGATTGACGCCGTGGTGGATGTGACCAACTATGTGCTGTTGGAGTTGGGCCAGCCCATGCATGCGTTTGATCTGGCGAAAATCGATGGCGGCATAACCGTGCGCGAGGCTCGAGAAGGTGAAAAGCTAGTGCTGCTGGATGAGCAGGAGGTGGCTCTCAGTGCAGGCACGCTACTTAT
Source organism: Gilvimarinus sp. DA14 (assembly GCF_024204685.1). Taxonomy (NCBI): domain Bacteria; kingdom Pseudomonadati; phylum Pseudomonadota; class Gammaproteobacteria; order Cellvibrionales; family Cellvibrionaceae; genus Gilvimarinus; species Gilvimarinus sp. DA14. Next base: position 1,124,194 of record NZ_CP100350.1, on the reverse strand, counting down.
TGCGGATGACAGCAAACCACTGGCAATGGCGGGCATTATGGGTGGTTTAGACGCCTCTGTGACAACGGCCACCCAGGATATCTTTTTAGAAAGTGCCTTCTTTAATCCACTGGCTATCGCCGGGCGCGCCCGTGGTTACGGTTTGCATACCGATTCCTCGCATCGCTTTGAGCGCGGCGTGGATTATCAGCTGGCGCGTGCGGCGATTGAGCGCGCCACTGCGCTTTTGCTGGACATTGTCGGTGGTCAGGCGGGGCCTGTTACTGAGGCGGTTAATCAACACTTACCTGAAGCGATCGAGGTGGACCTGCGTCGAGAGCGTATTGTCAGTGGCTTGAACATCGAGCTGGCCGATGAGGATGTGGAAGATATTTTGACCCGCCTCGGGTTTGCGGTATCGGCTGGGTCTGAAGGCTGGCGGGCAAAGGCGCCCAGTTGGCGTTTTGATGTCAGCATCGAGGCGGATCTACTCGAAGAGCTGGCCCGTATCTACGGCTACAACCGCCTGCCTACTAAAGTGCCGGACCAGAGTATGGCGATCAAGCCTTATACGGAGTCGCGAGTTAAGCTGTCGAGCTTGCGCCGCCACCTGATTGCACGCGATTTTCAGGAAGTGGTTACCTATAGCTTTATCGATCCTAAGTTGGCCGCACAGTTCGAGCCGGAGATCGATCCGGTAGCGCTGCAAAACCCTATCAGTGCCGATATGGCCGTGATGCGCACCAGCCTGATCCCGGGCCTGGTGAGTGTGCTGCGCTATAACCTCAATCGTCAGCAGCAGCGTTTGCGTTTGTTTGAGTCTGGGCAGAAATTTGTTCCAGGGCCGCAAGGCGTGGCACAAACTCCCACTCTGGCGGGGTTAATATACGGTCAGCTGGCTGGCGAGAATTGGGCCGATGACGCACGTAAGGTCGATTTTTACGATCTCAAAGGTGATGTCGAGTCTCTGCTGGGGGTAACTGGACTTACTTCGGAGCTGGCCTTTAGCGCGGGCGCCCATCCGGCGTTGCATCCGGGGCAAACCGCTAAAGTCACCTTGGCGGGTAAAGAAATTGGCGTTTTGGGGGCGATTCACCCGGTGGTGCAGGACGAGCTTGATTTGCCGGACGGGGTTTTTGTATTTGAACTGGAGCTGGATGCATTGCTTGCAGCGCGCATTCCGGCTTTTAAACCTCTGTCGAAGTTTCCTGCTGTGCGTCGTGATTTGGCGTTGCTGGTGGACAAAGAAGTGCCCGCGCAAAAGCTGTTAAACAGCATCCAAGGTAGTGCCGGAGAGTACCTGTCGGACTTAAAGGTGTTTGACCTTTATATGGGCAAAGGCATTGATCCACATAGAAAAAGTGTGGCACTGGGCTTGACCTTTCAGCATCCTTCCCGCACTCTTAACGACGAGGAAATTAACGGGTTCATCCAGTGTGTGGTTGACGATGTAACCCAAAATTTCGGTGCAACACTGAGATAGGCGGGAACCTATGCCCAACGGTGCGCTGACCAAAGCGGATTTAGCTGAAAAACTCTACGAAGAGCTCGGTCTCAACAAGCGTGAGGCCAAAGAGCTGGTGGAGTTATTTTTTGAGGAAATCAGGCGCTCTTTAGAATGCAACGAGCAGGTGAAGTTGTCCGGCTTTGGCAACTTTGATCTGCGTGACAAGAGCCAACGCCCCGGTCGCAACCCTAAGACCGGGGAGGAAATTCCTATTAGTGCACGCCGGGTAGTTACTTTCAGACCGGGACAAAAACTGAAAGCTCGAGTGGAAACCTATGCTGGAACCAAGCCATAACGACGAATTGCCGGTTATTCCCGGCAAGCGCTATTTCACGATCGGCGAGGTAAGCGAACTCTGCGCCGTTAAGCCTCATGTGCTGCGCTATTGGGAGCAGGAGTTTCCCCAGCTCAAGCCCGTCAAGCGCCGTGGTAATCGTCGTTATTATCAGCGCCAAGATGTGCTTACCATTCGTCAGATTCGCTCTTTGCTTTACGATCAGGGCTTTACTATTGGCGGTGCTCGCCAGCAAATGAGTGGCGAAACCGCGCAACAGGATGCCAGTCAATTCAACCAGCTGGTTAGCCAGATGATTGCCGAGCTGGAAACATTGCTGGATGTGCTGAAAAAATAGGCAAAGCCTAAGCCCCTGATTACTAAGGCCAGACTCGCTAAAAAGCGTGTTGCAATCTCGGTAAAATCCGGTATTATGCCCACCTCATTTGACGCGCCGCTCGTCAAATGCCGCTAAAGTCGGAACGTAGCGCAGCCTGGTAGCGCACCACACTGGGGGTGTGGTGGTCGTGGGTTCGAATCCCGCCGTTCCGACCATTTCTCTATTCTTTATTGCTCTTTTTGCTTTCTCCCTTGTAATTGTTTATTGCGACCTTATATCCCGTCCTTGAGGTGGCAGCCTCTGTATAAGATGCTACTATGTGCCCCTATTTTTTGGATCCAGCGGCGCGGTAGCGTGCGCAAAATAACAATTGAGGTATCTACGTGACCAAGCAATTAATGATTTACGAGAATATTCAGCCGGTAACCAGCGATAAGCATCGCACTTTGGCCGTTAAAGTCACTTCGCACGACTTCGCCTCCGAGTTGACTTCTGTGCCTCTGCTGGCGACGGAAATTCCGTTCGCGGCGGCCGAATACCCGGTGATCTTCTCCGCCCCCAACGCCGAGGGCGAGCACACTCCTCTAGCCATTGTGGGTGTGCAGCAGGGTGAAAACCTGATGCTGAATTCAGAGGGCGCATTTGATGCCCGCTACATTCCTGCATTCATTCGCCGCTACCCGTTTGTGTTTGCCGGCGATAAAGAAAATCAGAACTTGACTCTGTGTATCGACGAAGACAGCAAAGCACTGGTACGTGATGGCAGCGAAGGCGAGCGTTTGTTCGACGATAATGGCGAGCAAACTGAGTTTTTGAAAGAAATTCTGAAGTTCTTGCAGGATTATCAGTACCGCGCCGAAATGACCAAGGCTTTCTGCCGTAAACTCAAAGAGTTGGATCTGCTCGAGCCGATGCAGGCCAATATTGAGTTTCGCAATAATGCCGACAGCAACATGAGCATTAAAGGTTTCTACACTGTGAAACGTGAAAAGCTCAAGGCTTTGAATGACGAGCAGGTGGCGGATTTGTTCAAGCGCGATGGCTTGGAGTTGATCTACGCTCACCTTAATTCACTGAGTAACCTGAACAATCTGGTAGAGCGTAAAAACGCTAAACTGAGCTAAGCGCTATGCTTGGGTTACAAAAAAGCCGGCTTGCCGGCTTTTTTTGTGTCTTAAATTCGCTCTAGAGGTGTCTAGGGCGAGTAAATTGTCAAAACATCCAAGCGCGCTGCCTTGACGATTGCGCTGGCAGAGATTGTCGTCAGCCCTTTCAGGCCGTGGTGTTCACGGTTACCAATAATTAATAAATCAGAATCCGTGTCGCGGCAAATTCGATGGATCTGCTGCGCCGGCTCTCCAAAGCAGAGCCAAATATTGTCCGCCGCAATATGGTATCGACTAAGCTTGTTTACTAGCTCGTCGCGCAGCATACGCTTCAACGTCCCTTCATCTTCGGCGCCGCCCTGGTCCAGCTGGCCCTCGCCAATTACTGGGTGGCTGCACACTTGTATAACCTGAACGGCGTCGGCAGAGGTTAGCTTCAGGGCGCGCTCGAGAAGTAGCGCACCGTCTAAGTGCTCTTCTGGCGAAATCGCTACGGTGATTAGCCGATAACCGGACATATTTAATAATCCTTCTACGATTAAAGGTGCATCTAATCTTGGCTATGGTGTCAATAAAAGGCAAACAGCTATGAACTCTTACCTGATTCGCGCGTACATTTACCCAATAAGCTGGAGTGGGGGAGTATATGTACGTATCAGATGAATTAGATTTGGCGCCCGTAAACGAGTCGCTGCAGGGTAAGAGAGTTCTGATTACCGGCGCTACCGGGTTTATTGGTCAAGGACTGGTCGCACAGCTACTTGCTCTGCGTGCCGAGGTCACTGTGTTCTCTCGAAGGCCAGAGGTTGCGAAGGCTTTGTGGGGGGAAAAGGTATCGCTGGGGTCAGAGTTTGTGCAGCTCGAAGGTGTGCACTTCGCTGGCATCGTTAATTTGGCTGGCGCGCCAATTATGGCTAAGCGTTGGACCCACTCGCGCAAGCAGTATTTGATGGATAGTCGCGTTGCTTTTACTCGGCAGTTATTGCAGCGCTGCGCGAACTCTGCGCCGCCGGATGTAGTTATCAGTGGTAGTGCCATAGGGTTTTATGGTCCTCAAGTGTGGTCTTCGGTTGATGAGTCGGCAGCGACCGGTGAGGGGTTTTCCGCCCATTTGTGCACCCAGTGGGAGCAGGCAGCGCGTGACGGTTTGCCCGATTCTACCCGCCTCTGTCTGCTGCGCACTGGCGTTGTACTGGACGCAGGCGGCGGCGCTCTACAGCAAATGTTACCGCCTTTTAAAGTGGGCTTGGGAGGTCCCATGGGCAGTGGTGAGCAGTGGATGAGTTGGATTCACCGGGCAGACCTGGTTGAGATGATTGTATGGTTGTTAGCGGATACGTCGGTGCAGGGGCCGGTCAACGCCGTTGCCCCCGAGCCTGTCACTAACCAGTATTTCTCCCAAGCTCTGGCGAACTGTTTGCGCAAGCCTTGCTTGCTACGCATGCCCAAATTCGCGGTGAAACTGCTCTGGGGGCAGGCCGGTGAGGAGCTGCTTTTAGGCAGTGCCAATATTGAGCCGCGCCAAGCCCTAGCCCATGGTTTTAACTATCGTTTTGCCAGTTTGAGCGAGGCCCTAAACGCCAGTGTAAAAAATTAAGAACTTGTACTTGAATTCGTTGAAGCAGACCTTAAATAAGCAGTGTGCTGGCTCGGTAGAGGGGCACAAAACGCCTGATCGTGATGATAGGCAACTTTTTATATATTGCTCTAATGAGGATATTGCTATGCGTAACTTTGATTTTTCTCCATTGTATCGTTCGTCCATTGGCTTTGATCGCGTTGCCAGCTTGCTTGACTCCCTGTCGCGCACTGAGCAGTCACAGCCAAGCTATCCGCCCTACAATATTGAATTGACCGGTGAAGACCACTACCGTATTACGATGGCCGTTGCAGGTTTTGACCGCAGCGAGCTGAATATTGAAGTGAACCAGAACAATTTGACCATCACCGGACAAAACGCGGCCGAAGAAGAAGGTCGTACCTTCTTGCATCGAGGCATTGCCGCTCGTAATTTCGAGCGCCGTTTCCAATTGGCCGACCATGTAAGGGTTGAAACTGCTAATTTTGAAAACGGGTTGTTGCATATTGATCTGGTGCGCGAAGTTCCGGAAGCTATAAAACCTCGCAACATTGCTATTGGTAATGGTTCTTCCGAAGCCTCTGTCACTACTGCACAAGAGGCAGTGACTCAGGACAAAACTCACGCAGCTTAAATGGTGAGGTTGACGAAAAAATGCCGGCAAAGCCGGCATTTTTTGTCTTCTAATTTATGTGAGAAGTTATGACGCACACATGCCCCCTGTGCTCGTCTCGGCGCAGTTGTGAGTATTTTTCAGAGCCCAGACGTTCCTATTGGAAGTGCTTGTGTTGTCAGTTAGTGTTTGTCCCGCCCCACTTTTATCTAAGTGCGCAAGCCGAAAAAGCTGAATATGATTTGCACCAGAACAGCCCTGATGACCCGGGTTATAGAAAGTTCTTGTCACGTGCGGTCAATCCGCTGCAGCAGCGACTAGCTCCCGGCGCAACGGGCTTAGACTTTGGCAGTGGCCCAGAGCCTGTGCTGCAGATAATGTTGCACGAGCTAGGGTTCTCGGTAGCAATCTACGATCTTTTCTATGCTGCAAATACTTCGGTGTGGGAGCAAACCTACGACTTTATTATCGCCACCGAAGTCGTGGAGCATTTGCACGCGCCAGGAGATGAACTGCAGCGTTTGTGGCATTGCCTGCGTCCCGGAGGATTGTTACTGCTAATGACCAAGCGCGTGATTGATGTGAACGCCTTCAGTCGTTGGCACTATAAAAATGATCCGACACATGTGTGCTTTTTTTCCGAGGCGACATTTAACTGGTTGGCTGATCACTGGCAGGCTGAGTTAACGCTGGTCGATAAAGATGTGGTGATACTGCAAAAACCTGGGGAGTCGTCAGTCAGTATGAAATAGCTTTGCTCTTACGGTGGCGCGGTAGTCGCTGGGAGTAATATCCAGTTGCTCTTTAAAGCGCTCGGTAAAATAAGCAGTATCCATATAGCCCACCTGGGCGGCAATTTCAGCGATGCTGAGGTTGCTTGTCTTTAATAACTCCTGCGCCGTATTGATGCGTACCTGGCGCAAGTAGTCCAGCGGAGTTGTGCCTGTTGCTTCCTTGAAGCGCCGGTTAAGGGTGCGCGTACTCATATCAAAGTGCTGCGCCACCTGGGACATTTTCAGGTTCTGAGCGTAACTTTGGCGTAGCCAGGATTGCACTTGCACAATTTGCTCGTCTGGATGGGGGTGGTCGAGATTTTCGTAAAATGCGAGGCTTTCATAGGGGCGGCGAATCTCGTGGGAGAAGTGCCGCTCGACATGAGTGGCCACGGTGCGATTAAACAGTTTGTGAATAAAGTGTACGGTTAAGTCGGCCAGTGAGTTGACGCTCGCGGCGCAGTAAATATTACCGGCTTTGGTAATAAAGTGCTGTCGCTTTAAATCAACCTTGGGATAGTCCCGTTCGAACTGATCAAAATAGTGCCAGTGGGTCGTCGCGGCTTTGCCTTCCAGTAGGCCCGCCTGGGCCAGAAAGCAAACACCGGTGCTCACCGCACACAAAGTCGTTCCCCTGGCGTGACAATCCCTTAGCCATTCAAGCAGTGCGCCTGAGCGGCGCAGTGTCGGCCTGGGATTGCGCCACAGCGCCGGTAGATAAATGATGTCACTTTTGTCTGTCTGGGGTAGTGGTCGGTCAGCTTGCCAGCGAAAGCCGGTGGTGCTGTTGTAGCTGCCGCGATGTTCGGCGGTGGTGGACAGCTTGACCACACAGCGCTTGTCACCACCGCGTCGTCTGTTGGCTAAAATGGCGGTGCGCAACATCTCCATAGGTAGAGCGGTGCCGGTAGCCAGCATATTTTCTGATAAAACAAAGCTGATTCGGGTTTCGGTCATGATGCTTCCAAAAATAAGAGTGTGGCCAGAATACCATAGCTTGTGGCGCAAATGTCCATGACTGTTCTGGATCGGCGCGCTCTACACTTTCAGTCTTGAATACAAGTCTGTCAGCCCGGAGTTTATCTATGTCCCGTTTACCTGTGATTGTCGGTTTTGGTGGTTTTAATGCGGCCGGACGCAGTTCGGGGCATCATGCGTTTCGGCGTATGGTGATAGAGTCGCTGCCAGCGGCTGAGCGTCAGCAAACACTTGCCGGCTTGGGCGTGATGATGGGGCTGATTCAATGTCAGGCCGGACAGTGGTGCGATGGTCAGGGTAAATCTCTGAGCTTGGAAGAAATTGAACAAACATTCGGGCCGCAAATTCTGGACGGCAGCCTGATCCGCCGTATTGATCCCGCGTTTTTTGATGTTGATGCCGCCGCTTGGCAAAAGAGTGCAACTCTGCAGGGGGAGGCGGGCGTCCAGACCTTTACTCTGAGCTCAAAAGATTTGCCCGAGCCTACTCCCGCTAATTGGCGCGTCACCGAGCTGGAGGGGCGAAAAGTCAAAGTGGAGGTGACCGGACCGGTTGAGGTGAAGTTCGATAGCTATCGCGATATTCCCGTTAAATCCGCCGGTCAGCTGCCTCAGGGGTTCGATCCTTCTGCACTTTACAATGCCCGGTTTCACCCGCGTGCACTGCAGTTATCGGTAATTGCCGCTTCCGACGCCGTGCGCTCGGTAGGCATCGATTGGGCCACCATTGCCGCCAGCGTAAAGCCCGATCAAGTGGGGGTTTATGCCAGTAATGTTATGAGCCAAATGGATGACAATGGTTTTGGTGGTTTGCTGCAGGCACGTCTGCGCGGCTCCCGTGTCACCACCAAACAGTGTCCGTTAGGTTTGAATAGCATGCCCGCCGATTTTGTGAACGCTTACATTCTCGGCAGTGTCGGGCACACCTCGGCCAATGCCGGGGCCTGTGCTTCTTTTCTTTATAACCTGCGCTCAGCGCTGGAAGACATCAGCAGTGGCCGCTGTCGCGTAGCCGTAGTGGGTAACGCCGAGGCCCCCATCACTCAGGAAATTATCGATGGCTATGCCACCATGGGTGCCCTGGGGGTAGAGGAAAAGTTGAAGAAAATTGATAACAGCGACAGCACAGACCCGCGCCGCTCCAGTCGCCCTTTTGGTGAAAACTGCGGCTTCACGATTGCAGAGTCGGCCCAGTATGTGGTGCTGATGGACGACGCCCTAGCGTTCGAGCTCGGAGCGGATATTCACGGCGCGGTAAACGATGTGTTTATTAATGCCGACGGGTTTAAAAAATCTATCTCGGCACCGGGACCGGGGAACCATATTACTTTTGCCAAAGCTGTGGCATCGGCTCGCGCGATCTTGGGTGACGAGGCGATTCGCAAGCGCTCGATGGTGCACGCCCACGGCTCAAGCACCCCGCAAAACCGGGTCACTGAATCGCAAATTTTTGACCAAATCGCCGCCTATTTTGGCATCGAGCACTGGCCCGTCGCCGCTATTAAAGCCTATGTCGGGCACTCATTGTCCCCCGCCAGCGCCGATCAGCTGATTGCCAGCTTGGGTAGCTTTAAATATGGCGTGGTGCCGGGCATTAAAACCATCGATAAGGTCGCAGACGATGTTTACGCCGATCGCCTGCACATACCAGTGGCTGATTACATGCCAGAAGAGCCTATCGATATTGCCTTTTTAAACTCCAAGGGTTTTGGTGGCAATAATGCAACTGCGAGCGTCTTGTCGCCGCGGGTAGTCAATCAGATGCTGGCCAAACGTTATGGCACTGACGCCTACACCGCCTACGAAAAGCGACGTGAAAGCACTCGTGCGGCTGCCGCGCAGTATGACCAGGCTGCGCTGCAGGGTGACTTTGGTACTATTTATCAGTTTGGCGAAGGCCTGATCGACGAAAGTGAGATTACTCTGGCCGCTGGCAAGCTGAACCTTCCCGGATACGTACATCCTATCGATTTGGATATGCCCAACCGCTTCGCCGATATGGTTTAGTGGCCCCTAAGGCCAAAATAAGCAGACGCCAGCCGCGTCGTGAGATCCGGTGCGGCTCAATCTGCACAAAAGTCGCGCAATAAAGCTATACAAAGCGCAAGCTTTCCCTTAGAATACGGCGCCTTTCGCGACCGGACAGAGGTCCGTCGCTTAAAACAGTTAATCGCGGCCAGGCCCAGTCTGGTCACACAACCACAGGAAAGTATTCATGGTAACTATTCGTCTGTCACGTGGCGGTTCAAAAAAGCGTCCTTTCTACCACCTGACTGTAACCGACAGCCGCAGCGCGCGTAACGGTCGCTTTATCGAGCGTGTTGGCTTTTTCAACCCAATCGCCCGTGGCCAGGAAGAGAAACTGCGCGTTGATCAAGAGCGTATCGACTACTGGGTAAGCCAGGGCGCTCTGTTGAGCGAGCGCGTTGCCAAGCTGGTTAAAGAAGCCGCTTAAGTAACGGCCCGGTTGTGGCAGGTTCTTCAAATCTGGTGGATGTCGGTCGAATTAGTGCCGTATTTGGCGTTAAAGGCTGGCTGAAAATCCAATCGTTTACTGAGCCTGCTGAAAACCTGTTTGAGTATCATCCCTGGTGGTTAAAAACCGCGCACGGGGTGAAGGCGGTGGAAATCGACGCCGCGCGTCCTCATGGCAAGGGTTTTGTTGCCCACCTTAAGGATGTAGACGATCGCGACCTGGCGGCTACTTACTCCGGCATTACCATTGCGGTGGAGCGAGACCAGTTGCCCGAGCTGGCTGGTGATGAGTATTACTGGTACCAGCTGCAGGGCTTGCAGGTCGTCAGCGAGTATGAGGGCAAGACCTACTCGCTCGGCAAAGTCTCCAAGTTGCTGGAGACCGGCGCCAATGATGTGCTGGTGGTTGGTGCCACCGACGACAGCATTGATGAGCGCGAGCGCCTGGTGCCTTATGTGCCAGAGCAATACGTGCTAAAGGTGGATCTCGATGCCGGTGTGATCACCGTTGCCTGGGATCCACAGTTTTAAAAGCGCCTGATCGGGCCCGGAGGCTTGTGTGAGCACCGATACAGCTGGCTTTGAGCCACTGAGAATTGCGGTGATAACCCTGTTTCCCGAGATGATTCAGGCGGTACGCGATAGTGGTATTACCGCGCGGGCGGTAAAAGAGGGGCGGGTGGATATCCGCTGCTGGAACCCGCGGGATTTTACCCAGGACAAGCATCGCACCGTGGATGATCGCCCATATGGCGGCGGCCCCGGTATGCTGATGAAAGTTCAGCCGCTGGCCGACGCTGTCGATGCTGCTAAGCAGTGGGCGATAAATGCCAGAGTTATTTACCTGTCGCCTCAGGGCCAGGTATTTAACCAGGCGGCCGCGAGTGAGCTGGCGCAAAACGGTAATCTGATTTTGATTGCCGGTCGCTACGAAGGAATAGACGAACGTCTGATTGCCCGAGTAGTCGACGAAGAGTGGTCCATTGGCGATTATGTGCTATCCGGCGGCGAATTGCCGGCCATGGTGCTGATGGATGCGGTCATCAGGCTGTTGCCTGGTGCCCTTGGTGATGCTCAGTCTGCGGTGGAAGATTCTTTTACCGATGGCCTGTTGGACCATCCACACTATACCCGCCCTGAGTCATTGGATGGGGCGGAGGTTCCCGAGGTGTTGTTATCCGGGGACCATGAAAGAATTCGGCGTTGGCGCTTACAACAAGCGCTGGGGCGAACCTGGCTAAGACGGCCAGATTTATTGCAACACAAAGACTTAACCGAGGAGCAGCAAGTGCTGCTGACGGACTTTCGTCGGGACCTTAATGACTAACTCTAGCTGTGAAGCTACAGACTCTCAGGAGAAACGAGATGACCAACAAAATCATTCAAGAGCTCGAAAACGAACAGCTCAAAAAAGAAGTTCCGGAATTTGCCCCGGGTGACACCGTTGTTGTTCAGGTAAAAGTAACCGAAGGCAACCGCGAGCGTTTGCAGGCCTACGAAGGCGTGGTAATTGCCAAGCGTAATCGTGGTCTGAACTCTGCTTTCACCGTGCGCAAAATCTCTCACGGTGTTGGTGTTGAGCGTACTTTCCAAACTCACAGCCCGCAGGTTGACAGCATTGCTGTTAAGCGTCGCGGTGATGTGCGTCAGGCCAAGCTGTACTACTTGCGCGATCTGACTGGTAAGGCCGCTCGTATTAAAGAAAAACTGTCTTAAGTTTTACCGCTTAAGCCGAAAAAAGCCGGAGCAGGAGACTGCTCCGGCTTTTTTTATATCGGTAGGAAATAGTTGCAAGGAAATTTCCCGCCCGCATAATGCCAGTGACATAAAGATGGCAGGCAGATGACGGTAAACTCGGACTCAAAAATCATTCACCAGTATTTGGATGGCCTTTGGCTGGAAAAGGGCTTGTCCTCCAATACCCGCGAGAGTTATGCCCGCGACTTAAGTGCCTTTGCAGCCTGGCTTGCGGCCGAGAGCGGGGCGCCTTTGCTCGATGCCAGTCAAGAGCAAGTCATGGCCTTTCTCGCCTGGCGCCACAGCCGACACTACTCCAGCCGCTCCACTGCCAGACTGCTTTCATGCTTGCGCGGCTTTTATCGCTATCAGATCCGTGAAGGGAGGCTTCAGGCAGATCCTCTGGCGCATATTGACAACCCCAAGCTGCCCCGCGCGCTACCAAAACTTTTAACCGAGGCGGATGTCGAAGGGCTGCTTCGGGCGCCCGATGTGACAGACGCTGTGGGCTTGCGCGATAAGGCCATGCTGGAGCTTTTGTATGCTTGTGGCCTGCGTGTGACCGAATTGGTGGGGCTGACTTTGCCGATGCTGAATTTGCGTCAGGGTGTTGTGCGGGTTTTGGGTAAGGGCAGTAAGGAGCGTCTGGTGCCCTTGGGGGAAGAAGCGGTTTACTGGCTGGAGCGCTACTTGAGAGAGGGCAGGGGTAGTTTGCTAGGCACAACATCCTCTGATGTGCTTTTCCCCAGCACTCGCGCTAAACAGATGACGCGACAGACGTTTTGGCACCGCATAAAGCACTGGGCACAGCTCGCGGGGATCGAAAAACCCTTGTCGCCGCATACGCTGCGCCACGCCTTTGCCACTCATTTGTTAAATCACGGCGCTGACTTACGCGTAGTGCAGTTGTTGCTTGGCCACAGCGATCTGTCCACCACGCAAATTTACACCCACGTAGCTCAGGCGAGAATGAAAAGCCTGCATGAAGTTCATCACCCAAGGGGCTAAGTTTTGTGTGTTAAACTGCCTGCCGATTGGTGATGCCCGTAATAAACAGAGATATTTTTATGATTATGAATGCAGTTCGTACCAGCTTGGCGGCACTGGCCTTTGCGGCTTGCGCAGCTGCGGCTCAAGACACCAGCAAGGCCTCTGAGCCTGCGGATTCGCAGACTCCAGAGCAAATTATCAAAGCTCAGCTGGACAAGATAACCGGTGGTGCGCCCCTCGGTCCGGTGCGCCCCTCGGTGATTGATGGCTTGTACAGCGTTCAAGTGATCGGCGGCCCCAGCCTGATGATGACCGCCGATGGTCAGCACGCGATTATGGGCGATGCCTACGAAGTGACAGCCAAGGGGCTGGTGCCAGTGCAGGATCCCTACTTGATTAACTCGCGCAAAGAATTTGTCGACAGCCTGAAAGAGGGCGACACCATTAACTTTACCCCGGCCGATGGCGCCAAGCATGTGGCCTATGTGTTTACCGATGTCGATTGCGGCTACTGCCGCCGCCTGCACAGTCAAATGCACGGATATCGCGAGCGCGGCGAGCAGATGCCAGGCTATAACGATCTGGGCATTGAGATTCGCTACCTGGCTTATCCACGCGCAGGTGCTAACAGCCCTTCAGCGGCCAAGCTCGAAAGCGCTTGGTGCGCCGCTGAGCCCACCGATGCGCTGGACAAGCTGAAAAACCTGGAAGAAATCGAGCCGGCCAGTTGCGATGCCCCTATTGAGCAGCAATTTCTCAAGGGCGGTGAATTGGGCGTGACTGGTACCCCAAGTATCCTGCTACCTGACGGTCGACTGTTTGTAGGCTACCAGCCACCTGAAAAACTGCTGCAGAGCATCGAACAGGGCCAATAGCGCCCGCCTTCTCCAAACACACGCCAACATCAATTGACAGCAACCTTAGCTCTGAGTAAGGTTGCCGTCTTTTGTTTTTACCGTCTCCCCACAAGAGGATTTCATGTTGAAACCGGTCAGAATAGGTATCTGCGGTCTGGGCACCGTAGGCAGTGGCACCGTCAATGTACTCGCGCGCAATGAGCGCGTCATTAACGCCCGCGCCGGTTGCGATATTATTGTGGAGCAAGTGGGCGCGCGCCGGGATAACCCCCAGGTGGATATGACGTCCTTGAACGTCACTCGCGATGTGTTCGATGTGGCTCGTAACCCCAATGTTGATGTGGTTGTGGAGCTGATTGGCGGCATCTCAGTTGCGCGCGACCTGATCTTGGAAGCCATCAACAATGGCAAGCATGTCGTGACTGCTAATAAGGCGCTGATTGCTGAGCATGGTAACGAAATCTTTGCCGCCGCCGACGCCAAGGGCGTAACCGTAGCCTTTGAGGCAGCGGTCGCCGGTGGCATCCCCATTATTAAATCCATTCGCGAGGGGCTTTCGGCCAATCGCATCGAGTGGCTGGCGGGTATTATCAACGGTACCGGCAACTTTATTCTTACCGAAATGCGCGACAAAGGCCGCGATTTCGGCGACGTTCTCGCAGAAGCACAAGAGCTGGGCTACGCCGAGGCCGATCCTACGTTCGACGTGGAAGGTATCGATGCCGCCCACAAACTGGTGATTCTGGCCTCTATGAGCTTCGGCATCCCGCTGCAGTTTGACAAGGTATTCACCGAAGGGATCAGTAAAATTGAGCCGGTGGACGTGGCCTACGCCGACGAGTTGGGCTACCGCATCAAGCATTTGGGTATTGCCCGCCGGGTTGCCGATGGTATCGAGCTGCGAGTACATCCGACATTGATTCCCGAGCGCCGCCAGCTGGCTAATGTCGACGGTGTCATGAACGCTATTATGGTTAAAGGGGATGCCGTTGGCCCCACCATGTACTATGGTGCTGGCGCGGGCGCTGAGCCTACGGCCTCTTCTGTAATTGCGGATATCGTCGATGTGGCGCGTACTCTGACAGCTGATCCTGAGCACCGGGTTCCCTATTTGGGGTTTCAACAGAGCAGCCTGAGCGATCGCAATATTCTGCCCATTGACGAGGTGGAAACCGCTTACTACCTGCGCATGTCGGCTCTTGATAAGCCGGGTGTGCTGTCGCAGGTGGCGACTATTTTGAGCGACTCGGGTATCAGTATTGAAGCGCTGATTCAAAAAGAGGCGGATGAAGACGAAGAAATTGTGCCGCTGATTCTGTTGACCAACCGAGCGGTTGAGAAACACTTGGCTACCGCCATCAGTAAAATTGAAGCGCTTAGCTCAATTACCGGGCCTATTACCCGCATTCGTTTAGAGCCTTTAAAATAAGGTGTGTAAATAACGGGCAATTGCCCTCAAGTGGACTGAATTCAGGTTACCGACGTGAAATACATCAGCACCCGCGGCCAGGCGCCGTCACTGTCGTTTGAAGAAGTAGTGCTTACCGGTCTCGCCTCCGATGGCGGCCTGTATGTACCCGAAAAGCTGCCCGAGTTTTCTCGTGAAGAGATCGCGAGCTGGGCAGGTCTGTCTTATCAAGAACTGGCGTTTAAGGTGATGGCGCCTTTCGTCGACGGTGAAATTCCCGACGATGATTTACGCGGTTTGATTGACAAAGCCTACCAGAGCTTTCGCCACCAGGGCATAGCGCCTTTGGTGCAAACGGGTCACAACGAGTGGATTTTAGAGCTTTTTCAAGGGCCCACTCTGGCGTTTAAAGATTTTGCGCTGCAGTTTTTGGGACACTTGCTCGATTATATTTTGCAAAAGCGCGACCAAAAAGTTGTGGTCATGGGGGCGACCTCGGGCGATACCGGTTCGGCCGCCATTGAAGGCTGCCGCCGCTGTGAGAATATCGATATCTTTATTCTCCATCCGCACAACCGCGTGTCCAATGTGCAGCGCCGTCAGATGACCACCGTGCTGGAAGATAACGTCCACAATATTGCCCTGGACGGAAACTTCGACGATTGCCAGAACATGGTAAAGGCGAGCTTTGCCGACCAGTCGTTCCTGCCCGAAGGGCGCCAACTGGTGGCGGTAAACTCCATCAACTGGGCGCGGATTATGGCGCAAATCGTCTATTACTTTTACGCCTCCCTGGCGCTCGGTGGCCCGCACCGTCCGGTGTCTTTCTCGGTGCCCACCGGAAACTTCGGCGATATTTTTGCCGGTTACCTCGCCAAGCGTATGGGGCTGCCCATTGATCAGCTGGTCATTGCCACCAACAGCAATGATATTTTGCACCGCGCTATCAGCAACAACGATCACAGTAAGCAAGAGTTGCAGCACACTTTGTCGCCCAGTATGGATATTATGGTGTCCAGCAACTTCGAGCGTATGCTATTCGATTTGTACGACCGCGACGGTGCCGCCATTGCCAAGCTCATGGAAGATTTTAAATCTGGGGCTATGCATCTGGATGACAAGGCGTTGGCTCGCGCACGGGAATTATTTGCCAGTCATAAAGTGGATGATGCTCGCATGCTGGAAGTGATTCGCGAGGTGTTTGAACGCACTGAATACCTGCTTGACCCACACACCGCCATTGGCGTTGATGCCGCTCGGGCGACTCGTCGCAGCAAAGACGTGCCCATGGTATGCCTGGCGACCGCGCATCCGGCGAAATTCCCCGAAGCCGTGCAAAAAGCAGGGCAAGAGGAAGATCCCAAATTGCCGCACCATATGGCGGATTTGTTCGACCGCGAAGAGCGTTACGAAGTACTGCCTAACGACGCCGAGACCGTGCACGAGTTTATGCGCAGCCATTTGGCGTGTTGATCGGATCGTCTGATGTCGGACGTCAGACGCTGCTAAGTTTTGCATAAGGTACGGGTTTGCTGTGCCTTATGTGTCCGACATCAGACCTCTGTCGTCCGACGAGTCTTCCCCATGCAAAAAATCATCAAACGCCGTCCCTCCCCCTCATCTTTACTATCTGAGCCTGATCTTGCGCCCTTACTGAATCGTATCTACTCCAATCGCGGTGTGCGGCATGCCGAGGAGCTAGAGTTAACCCTACAGCGCTTGCTGCGCCCGGAGTTAAAAGGTTTACCAGAGGCTGCTGAAATTCTCGCCGATGCGGTAGTGGCCGGTGCGCGTATTTTGATTGTGGGCGACTTTGATGCCGATGGCGCCACCAGCTCTGCGCTCGGGGTGTTAGCACTGCGTGCCATGGGGGCGCAGCATGTGGACTTTTTGGTGCCCAACCGCTTTGAGTATGGTTATGGCCTTACGCCGGAAATTGTAGCGGTCGCGGCTGAGCGAGAGCCTGATGTGATTGTTACCGTGGATAACGGTATCTCCAGTATCGATGGCGTACAGGCGGCCAACGACCTGGGCATTGCGGTTGTCGTCACCGATCATCACCTGCCGGGTCAGGCGCTGCCTGCGGCCGATGCGATAGTCAATCCGAACCAGCCGGGCTGCTCTTTTAGCAGTAAAAATCTTGCCGGTGTCGGTGTGATTTTTTACGTAATGAATGCGTTAAAAAAACAGCTGAGCGCTATAGGATGGTTTGCCGAGGCGGGAATCCCCGAGCCGAATATGGCGAACTTTCTAGATTTAGTGGCTCTGGGAACCGTTGCCGATGTGGTACCGCTGGATGCAAATAACCGTATTCTTGTGGAGCAGGGCTTGCGTCGTATTCGCGCGGGCGTGGCGCGCCCGGGCATCCTGGCATTACTTGAAGTGGCCGGACGTGGTCGCGAGCGTTTAGTGGCGACTGATTTGGGTTTTGCTATAGGCCCGCGTTTGAATGCCGCCGGCAGGTTGGATGACATGAGCATTGGCATACGCTGCTTGCTTAGTGATGATGTTCAATTAGCGCGCGAGCTGGCGGCCGAGCTAGACAGCTTTAACCGCGATCGCAAAGCCATTGAAAGCGGTATGCAGCGCGAGGCCATGGCCATGCTGGATAAACTCAGTGTCGGTGATGGTCAGGACTTGCCCTGGGGGCTGTGCTTGTACGACGCCACCTGGCATCAAGGGGTAATCGGTATTCTCGCCTCGCGGGTGAAAGACAAATTTCACCGCCCGGTGATTGTGTTTGCCGATGCCGACGACGATACTATTAAAGGATCGGCGCGCTCCATACCCGGCCTGCACATTCGCGACGCTCTGGATGCGGTGGCCGCACGCGAGCCGCACTTGCTGCAAAAATTTGGCGGCCATGCCATGGCTGCCGGCATGAGCATTGCGCGGGAAAACTATCAGGCTTTTGCCGAAGCCTTCGATACCGAAGTTAAGCGTCAGCTCGCTGCAGATGATTTACAGGCAGTCCTGATGAGCGATGGCGAACTTGCCGCCAGCGAATTTGAGCTAGAGCTGGCGCGCCAGTTGCGACACGCGGGCCCTTGGGGTCAGCACTTTCCAGAGCCATTATTCGATGGGGAGTTTTATCTGGTTCAGCAGCGTATCGTGGGGGAAAAGCACCTGAAATTGGTGCTGGCGCTGGACGCGCAGAAGCAGCAATTGCTGGATGCTATTGCCTTCAATGTAGATTTGTCTGTGTGGCCGGATCAAGGTATTGAGCGCATTCGCGCCGCCTTTAAACTGGACGTCAATGAGTTTCGCGGGCGTGAATCTTTGCAGCTAATGATCGATTACTTAGAGCCGGTATAATAATTGAGCTGCCGCACTAAAGCAGCGGCGCAAGATAAGGCCATACATTGTCCAGAATCATCGGCTGAGCTTCGGCGGTCGGGTGGATGCTGTCATTGCGCATCAGCTCCCGATTGAGGGCAACGCCGTCTAGCATAAAAGGCACCAGCGTGATCTGGTATTGCTCGGCAAGGGCCGGATAGATATCGCTGAACATCTTTGTGTAGCGGGCGCCGTAATTAGGCGGAATTTGCATTCCCAACAGCAGAACCTCGGCATCGGCATCCAGCGAGGACTGGATCATTGCACTTAGATTGTCGCGCATTATTTTTACCGGTTGACCCCGCAGTCCGTCGTTGCCGCCCAACTCTAAAATAACAATGCCGGGCTTGTGTGTTTGCAGCAGTTTCGCCAGTCTCGCCGCGCCGCCGGTAGTGGTTTCACCGCTTACGCTGGCGTTGACGACCGGATGGCTAAAGTCTTCGTTTTCCAGCTTCTCGCGCAGCAATTGCACCCAGCCACTTTCTAAATCAATGCCGTAACCGGCGCTTAAGCTATCGCCCATTACCAGAATAGGTTGAGGTTGCTGCGCCCAGCTTGTGGCAGAAAATAACAGCAGCAGGCATCCATTTACCAAAATTAAACGTCTAAACCAATTGAGCATAGTAGAATCCAGCAATAACAAATCTTAAGCGCGCCTTCCGGGAGACCTTATGGCTTATATGATCGAGGCCGAGCAGTTGGGCAAAACCGTCACCACCGCGAGCGGTGATCTTACCATTCTCACAGATATTAACCTGTGGATAGAGAAAGGTGAAAGCCTGGCCATAACCGGCGCTTCAGGCTCGGGCAAATCCACCTTGCTGGGACTGTTAGCGGGTCTGGATGTTCCCTCCAGCGGCCGCGTGCTACTGGCCGGTGAAAACCTTGGCGAGCTCGACGAAGAGGGACGCGCGCGGGTGCGCGCTGAGCGTGTTGGTTTTGTGTTTCAGTCCTTTCAGTTGCTGCCGGGGTTAACGGCGCTGGAAAACGTCATGTTACCCATGGAGTTGGGCGGGCAGAAAAATGCCCGCCAGCGCGCAGAGGATTATCTAGCCAGGGTAGGGCTCGCCCAGCGGCTCAATCACTACCCGCCACAGTTGTCCGGCGGTGAGCAACAGCGGGTCGCCATTGCCCGGGCGTTTGCCTGCGAGCCCGAAATCCTGTTTGCCGACGAACCCACAGGTAATCTGGACAGTGCCACTGGCAACACCATCAATGATCTTTTGTTCGGGTTAAATGCCGAGGCAGGTACCACACTGGTGCTGATTACCCACGAAGAGCGTTTGGCTAATCGCTGTGCCCGGCAAGTGCAGCTGGCCGCTGGTGAGTTGTTAATCAGTTCAGCGGCCGCTGCACAATAGGAGGGGTTATGCTGGCGTTGCGATTACTCTGGCGCAATTGGCGCAGTGGTGAAGTAAAACTGCTGGCGGTAGCGCTGGCGCTGGCGGTAACGGTGGTAAGTGCCATTGCGCTGTTTACCGACCGCCTTGAATCCACCTTACTGGAGCAGAGCAATTCGCTGTTAGGTGCTGATAAGCTGATCACCAGTAATCAGCCACATCAAAGCGAATGGCAGAGCGAGGCACAAGCTCGTGATATTTCGACCAGTCAGGTTGCTCACTTTGCCTCAATGGTTTTCGCCGGCGATGAGATGCACCTGGCGTCTATCAAAGCGGTGGCGGAGGATTACCCGCTGCGTGGTTATATCGATCTTAGCGAGCAGCCATTCGCGACCTCTGGCCCCAGTGTTGAGCGCGCAGAGGGTATCCCGCCCGTGGGTGAAGTGTGGGTGGACTCGCGCCTTTTGCCATTGCTGCATATCTCCCTAGGAGACACCTTGCAGATTGGTGAGCACAGCTTAATCGCCAGTAAAGTGATTGTGAGCGAGCCAGATGGTAGTGGCCCATTTAGCGTAATGGGCGCGCGCATTATGATGAACTGGGCGGATTTGGCAAAAACCCAGGTCATCCAGCCGGGCAGTCGCGTCGAGTATCAGTGGCTGTTGGCCTCCACACCAGAGCACCTGGCTGACTTTATCACCTGGCTTGAGCCTCGATTGACCGAGCACGAAGAAGTCGTCGGTATAGAAAACGCTCAGCGGCGTTTGCAGGGAACCTTAAAAACTGGCCGACGCTTTTTGGTGCTGGCAGCGGTAATGGGTGTGCTGTTGGCCGGGGTAGCTGTTGCCCTGGCGGCGCGGCAGTTCGCGGCGCGGCATATTAACCAGGTGGCGTTGCTGAAAAGTCTCGGTGTGGGCTCGGGCAGAATCAGATTTCTGTACCTGACGCAACTTCTTTGCCTTTCCCTGTTGGCGGCGCTGCTGGGTCTGCTAATTGGTTACGCGATTCAAGAATTCATTGCTCTGACGGTGCACCGCTTGTACCAAATAGAAATGGCTCCTGCTCGTTGGCGCTCTTTTGTGTTGAGTTTATTAAGTGGCCCCGTGGCCTTGGTGGGCTTTGCTCTGCCCAGTTTGTGGTTTTTGCCCACGGTGGCGCCCATTAAAGTGCTGCGCCAAGAAATGAAAGTGGATACCGGTGCGGCTATTTGGCAGATTGCCATGGCCTGCGCTGTTCTGATTTTATTGGTGGTGGTATTCGGTCGCGATCTGGTGCTAGGCGCAACCGTGTTGCTGGCTTTGGCAGTGGTCGCGGTGTTGGCATCGCTGCTGGCCGTGGGCTTGCTGGCGCTGGGTAAAAAAGCTGGCAGCCAGGCGGGCAGTGGTTGGCGTTTGGCTGTGGCGAGTATTCAGCGTCGTCGCGCCGCCAGCGTGTTACAGGTGGTGGTATTTGCCACCGCCGTGATGTTGCTACTTACATTAACCATTGTGCGGACCTCACTGATTGAAGAGTGGCAAGTCAAAGTGCCCGAAGATGCCCCCAATCACTTTGTGCTTAATGTTGCCCCCACACAGGTGGAGCCTTTTAAGAGTTTATTGGATAACCAGCAATTGCGCGTAGAACAGCTCTACCCCATGGTGCGGGGCCGGTTAACGCACATCAATGGCGAGCCCAAACCCGAAGACACCCTTAATCGCGAAGCCTCCTTAACCTGGTCGAACCAGCTGGCCGAAGACAACCAAGTGGTTGCAGGCCAGTGGTGGGATGAATGGTCACGCAGTGAGAGCGGCTTACCCGGTGTTTCCGTCGAGCAAGAGGTTGCTGGCAGGTTGGGCATAGAACTGGGTGATCGGCTGACTTTCTCCATTGGTGGCTTACAGGCCGAGGCCGAAGTGGCCAGTTTTAGAACCTTGGAGTGGGAATCACTACAACCCAATTTTTATTTTATTTTTCAACCGGGCGCGCTGGATGATTACTCGCCCATGTATATGACCAGTGTGTACCTGCCGCCGGAGCAGAAAACGTTTATCAACACGCTACTGACAAATTACCCCACCATCGTGGTGATTGAGTTGGATCGGATTATCAATCAAATTCGCACGATCGTCTCACAAGTGAGTGATGGCGTAGGCTTGGTGTTGTTGATGGTGTTGTTGGGCGGCTGTTTGGTGCTGGTGGCTTCAGTCAACGGCAGTATCAACGAGCGCAAACAAGAGGCGGGTCTACTGCGCGCCCTGGGTGCTAGTCGCAGCCTGATTACCGGCGGTGTCTGGATCGAATTTGCGATTTTGGGTTTTGCCGCCGGCATTATCGCCGCTGTGGCCGCCGAGGCGTTAGTGATTGGCCTGCAAGTGTTCGTATTTGAAGTGCCTGTCCAACCCCATTATCTCTACTGGCTGCTCACTCCCGTGATTACGGCCTTATTTGTTGCCGCTATTGGCGCCTTTAGCTGCCGCCATGCGGTTAATACCCCACCGGCGGTAGTGCTGCGCGAAGCGGCGTAATGCGCACAGAGAACAGTATTTGTATCAGGCCCGGCGTAAGTGTTGTTAGCTAAATCCATGTTTCATATGTGTGGCTGAATATGAAAGCGTCCAGCGTGAGTGAAAACCTTTACGATAAACTCGTAAACGAAGAAGATGCCCGAATCTGCAAAGCGATAGATGAGCGGGCCTGCAGGGAAGTGCCGGGTAATTTTTTTACTCTTATTCTCAGCTACTTTTGCAGCAAGCTTGGAGATGCCTTGGCAAACCCGAAAATTGTTTTGCCTTGGGTGATGGAAGTTTTACAGGCGCCGGTCTACTTATTGGGTTTTCTGGTGCCCATTCGCGAATCCGGTTCTCTCTTGCCGCAATTGTTTATCGCCAGTTTTGTAAGGCGTCAGCCGCTGCGCAAATGGTTATGGGTGGGCGGTTCAGTATTGCAGGCTCTGTGTATGCTGGCCATGGCGGCGGTGGTCTGGACCTTAGAGGGCGCGGCGGCGGGTTGGGCCATTATCGCCTTGCTGGTGGTGTTTGCCCTGGCTCGGGGACTCTGTTCTGTGGCCGCTAAAGATGTCTTGGGAAAAACCATTCCTAAATCAAGGCGCGGTCAGGTAAACGGTTGGTCGGCCAGCGCTGCAGGATTGGTAACCGTGTTGTTGGCCGTGGCGCTGATTGTCAGCAAAAACGAGTTATCCATTTGGGGCTGCACTTTGCTGCTGTTGGGCGCGGGGGGTATGTGGTTGCTGGCCGCCGTTATCTATTCCCGGATGGTCGAGTTTGCCGGGGAAACCTCAGGCGGAGGCAACGCCATTACCGAAGCTGTGGCAAGGTTAGGTTTATTACGTAACGATAAGCCTTTTCGCCGCTTTGTGATTACCCGCTCGCTACTTTTGTGTTCGGCATTAACCGCGCCCTACTATGTGGTGTTGGCACAGCAACAGGTGGGACAGTCCGGGGTGTTATTGGGGTTGTTCTTACTCGCCAGCGGTCTGGCTAGCTTGCTGTCAGCGCCGTTTTGGGGGCGTTTTGCCGATGTCTCCAGCCGGCGGGTAATGATGCTGGCGGCCTGGTTGACGGCGGTGCTGGGCTTTATGGTTTTCGCGCTGCACACCTGGGCGCCGCATTGGCTTGGCTATTCGGCGGTTTTACCGGTGTTTTACTTTTTTCTTACGGTTGCCCACCAAGGCGTCAGGGTGGGGCGCAAAACCTATGTGGTGGATTTGGCTGAAGGTAACCGACGCACAGATTACGTAGCACTCAGCAATACGATTATCGGTGTGGTGTTATTGCTGCTGGGTGTGTCTGGCTGGATTGCCAGTGAGCTGGGAATAAGCTGGGCCATTTTGTTGCTTTCCGCCGCGGGTGCGGCGGGTGCATTGCTGGCACGTACTCTACCGGAGGCCTAAGGCTGTTACCCCCCCCCGGTTAGTCTTGTTGCGAGGTTTCTCGCTTGTGTTTTTTGACCGTCTCAAGATGGTAGCGCGGCCGCTGCTTGAGCTCTTCAAACATTTTCGCCAAGTACTCGCCGATAATTCCCAAGCTTAGTAACTGTACGCTGCCGATAAAAAGCAGTGGAATCAGGATGGAAGTCCAGCCGGGAATGGCGTTGTCGGTGAAAAGACGTGTGCCCAGTACCCAGAGAATCATCAGCAGCGACATGCCGCTGGCCACTATTCCAAGTAGGGTAATAGCTCGCAGCGGCGCGGTGGAAAAGCTGGAAATACCATGCCATGCGAACGACAGCATTTTGCGCAGTGGGTATTTGGTTTCCCCGGCGGCGCGACTTTGGCGGTCGTACTCAACGGTAGAGGAGGTAAAGCCAACTTCGCGCACGATACCGCGTAAAAATAACTGGCTTTCACGGTACTCGAGCATCGCATTTAACGCGCGGCGAGACATCAGGCGAAAATCAGCGTGATTAAAAACTAAATCTACACCCATGCGGCGCATCAGGTGGTAGTAGCCTTCGGCGCTAAAACGTTTAAAAAAGGTGTCCGTGTCGCGCGCGGCGCGCACGCCGTAAACCACATCGTTGCCAGCGTGGTATTCATCTACCATACGCTCAATATTGCTGGGGTCGTCTTGCAGGTCGGCGTCGATGCTGACAATGATATCTTCGTCGGTGGCTTCCAGGCCCGCCAGTAGTGCATTCTGGTGGCCCTTGTTACGTGACAGTTTTACCCCTGCCACGCGGCCGCTGTGTTGGTCGCAAGCCTGGTCGATCAGCTCCCAGGTTTTATCGCGGCTGCCGTCATCTACCAGGTAAAGGCGCGAACCCTGACTGATTTTGCCTTTGCCGATGAGTGCGTCCAAGGTCTCGAGCAGCACCGGTAAGCTCTGTGGCAGCATTTCTTCTTCGTTGTAACAGGGCACAACGATGGCAAGTGAGGTATCCCTAATCATTATGGTTAAATCCCAAAGTCATTATCGGTAGATCCAGAATTTATGCAGTAAAAAATTGCTCACCAGGGTCACTCCGGTGGCGATCAGTTGTGCTAACAAGTAGTGGGGTAGCAGGGCATCGGCGATATAAAAAACCAGGGTGTTGAGCCCCAGCCCTAGAGCAACCACAAAAGCAAATTTAATACTCGATTCACTGTGCTTTTGCGTTGCTTGAAAAGTGAAGTAGTAGTTGGCCAGATAGTTATACACCGCCGACAGTGCAAACGCTGCTGCGGAGCAGGCCACCTTGGGTAGGGCAGTTAGCTCTGCGAGGATGATCAAAAACACATATTGCAATACAGTAGCGGTGCCGCCCACCAACAAGAAGCGAGTAACTTGATGGCGATACAGATATTGACACCAGCGCTTGAGGTGCGATTCGTTCGCTGTATGTGATTTAGCAGGCGTAACTGACACAGTTTTTCCAGAACCCTAAAACCATAGGGTATGATGTAATTTTAAGATTGCGAAGGGTTTATACCATCTTAAGAACCCAAACGTAAGGTAACCGAACAAGTGAGGACAACTATGTCACAGGAAAATCTCGATCAGCTGATCACCCGCTTGCATGACTTATTTGGCAATGAAGAGGTCAGCCCAGAGCAGCAACGCTTAATGACCGAGCTTGAACGCCACACTCATCCTGCCGGTAGTAGCGAGGCGCCCGAGCCTCGTCCGGTGGACACCCTGGAGGCGATGCTGGCGGATTTTGAAGAGGATCACCCGCAGGTCTCGCAAGTGTTGGGGCAGATTGTTAATGCGCTGAAAAATATGGGGGTGTGAAGAACGTGAAGTTGACAGCTTAGGCCCAGCCCACCGCTGCGCGAGCGCGCTCAATATAAATATATTCCGCCCTGCCGCTTACCGGGTGGCGGGGGTGGCGCAGATGGTGGTGATCTTGAGTGGAGCCCATGTACTCCCAGCACTGACCATCCTCAATACACAAATGATCCCCACCGTTGAGCGGGTACTGTGCTAGCTCTTCCCACATCTTGTCCCATTCTGGGTGCGATACATCTAAATATTCCATCGCCAGATTCCTGCCATCTGCTTGTTATATTGGTTATTTTGATTATTTAAACCAAAATGTCAATTACATAATATAAATCATTGTATTTACTGATATAAATCCTACAGGTTCATATTAAAAGTCGTGTCCCTTTGGCGCGGTTGCGGGGGCGTGTGATGCCTGGCTGCAATAATTAAACGGCGAAATAGAGCGTTTTTTGTGCTTGACCTTAACCTTGCTGGAAGGTTTATTGTGTTGTTAACGCAGAACGCAGAACGCAGAACGCAGAACGCAGAACGCAGAACGCAGAACGCAGAACGCAGAACGCAGAACGCAGAACGCAGAACGCAGAACGCAGAACGCAGAGGACGAGTAATGAAAATTGGTGAAGTGGCGCGAGAGACCGGCCTGAGTGCAAAGGCCATCCGGCATTACGAATCCCAGGGGTTGGTAAACAGTCAACGCCTGGATAACGGTTACCGGGATTATTCGCAGGCCAA
Organism: Gilvimarinus sp. DA14; assembly: GCF_024204685.1. Lineage (NCBI taxonomy): Bacteria > Pseudomonadati > Pseudomonadota > Gammaproteobacteria > Cellvibrionales > Cellvibrionaceae > Gilvimarinus > Gilvimarinus sp. DA14. The sequence continues at coordinate 1,098,469 of NZ_CP100350.1, read as the reverse complement.
TGTGGCGCAACTGACGCTCATTGCCCGGGCGCGCAAGGTGGGCTTTTCGCTGGATGAGTGCCGCGAATTATTGTTGTTACAGGGCAACACTGAGCGCCACAGCGCTGATGTGAAGCGGGCGGTAGAAGACAAAGTCGCGCAGCTGGACGAACAGCTACAGCATTTGCATGCCATGCGCGAGACATTGGTAGCGCTGGCGTCGCGTTGTCGCGGTGATGAAGCCCCCGAGTGCGCAATTTTGCAAGACTTGTCGAACAGCAAGTCGGGCATGGTTTTTACCGTTTTGGAGGACTACCATGAGTGAGCATTGCTGCAGCAAGCCCGAACCAAAACCCACTCAGGCAGGTTGCTGCGGTGCTGAGCCCACAGCGAAGAAGCGGCCAGACTTTTTGCTGTGGGGTTCCCTGGCTGGGTGTGTTTTACTCTACAGCCTGTATTTAACCGGCTTGGCGTCCGGCTGGCTGATGCATATGGCCCACGGGGTGTTCGAGCTACTGAACACTATGTGGTGGGGCGTTGTAATCGGCATTGTCTTTGTTGGCCTGCTTAATTTCGTGCCGCAGCAACTGGTAGTGTCTATGCTTGGGCGCGGCGGCTCTTTTTCAGGTATTTTGCGTGCCACGGCGGCGGGAGTGTTTCTCGATTTGTGCAGCCACGGAATCTTGATGGTGGGTATGAAGCTCTACCAAAAAGGCGCCAGCCTGGGCCAGGTTATGGCCTTCTTGATTGCCAGTCCCTGGAACTCCCTGTCCCTCACTCTGGTGATGATTGCCCTGATAGGGCTGCCCTGGACGCTCGCCTTTATCTTTCTGTCTATGGTGATCGCGATAATCGCAGGCCTTGTTTTTGATGCCGCGGTTAAGCGCCGCAAACTTGCCGCCAACCCGCAGGCTCCTGAGCAGGAGGCTAAGCCCGAGCCCATTTTGCCCCAGCTGAAAGTGTTGTGGGGGCAGCTTAGTTTGCGCCCACAGGCACTGGCAGCGGTAGGGCGTGAAGGGCTTAAAGGCTCGCGCATGGTCATCCGCTGGCTGTTGTTCGGTGTGCTGCTGGCGGCTATTATCCGCGCGTTAATGCCCGCCGAGGCTTTCGCCGAATGGTTCGGTCCGACGTTGATTGGCTTGCTGCTGACTACCGTGGCGGCGGCCGTTATTGAAGTGTGTTCCGAGGGCTCAACCCCCATTGCGGCGGATTTAATGAACCGCGCTAAGGCACCGGGCAACAGCTTCTTGTTTCTGATGGCCGGCGTTGCCACCGACTACACCGAAATTATGGTGATAAAAGACACCATGAAGTCCTGGAAAACGGCTTTCGCGCTGCCGGCAATTGTACTGCCGCAGGTATTACTGGTGGCCTGGATACTTAACTTCTTTGCCGTTTGATGCAGGGTAGAAACGCCCTCTACGGTAGTGTAGAGGGCGTTTCTACGGTAGAATGCGCCGCTTTTATTTGACAATTTTTCGGCGAGTTCTCATGGAAATTAATCCCCACCTGACAGCCCTTAAAGACCTTCAGGCACGCACCGACGTGCTTAGGGGGTATCTTTGACTACGACACCAAGAAAGAGCGCCTAACCGAGGTTGAACTCGAGCTGGGCGAGCCTAATGTTTGGAACGAGCCCGAGCGCGCCCAGGCGCTGGGTAAAGAGCGCGCCTCCCTTGAGGCGGTAGTCAAAACCATCGACGATCTCGACTCGGGCGTGAGCGATTTGTCCGAGTTGTTGGAAATGGCCAAGGAAGAAAACGACGAAGACAGCCTGAACGAGGTGATCGAAGAGATCGGCGGCCTTGATGATCAGCTGCAAAAGCTGGAGTTTCGCCGTATGTTTTCGGGCGAGATGGACGAGAACAGCGCCTTTTTAGACATTCAAGCGGGCTCCGGCGGTACCGAGGCACAGGACTGGGCCGAGATGGTACTGCGTATGTACCTGCGCTGGGGCGAAGCCAAGGGCTTTAAAACCACCTTGGAAGAAGCCTCGGCCGGTGAAGTGGCGGGCATCAAAAGTGCCACCATTCGCTTTGAAGGCGAGTACGCTTTTGGTTGGCTGCGCACCGAGACCGGCGTGCACCGCTTAGTGCGCAAGTCGCCGTTTGACTCTGGTAATCGTCGCCACACGTCGTTTTGCTCGGTGTTTGTCTCGCCGGAAATTGATGACAATATCGAAATTGATATTGATCCCTCCGATGTGCGCACCGATACCTACCGCGCCTCGGGCGCCGGTGGTCAGCACGTTAACAAAACCGACTCGGCGGTGCGTTTAACCCACGAGCCCACCAATACCGTGGTGCAATGTCAGAGCGAGCGATCGCAGCACGCCAACCGCGACAAAGCCTGGAAAATGCTGCGCGCAAAGTTGTACGAGCTTGAGATTCAAAAGCGCAACGCCGACAAGCAGGCACTGGAAGACACCAAATCCGATATCGGTTGGGGCAGTCAAATTCGCTCTTATGTGTTGGACGATCAGCGCATTAAAGATTTGCGCACCGGAGTACAAACCAGTAACTGCCAAAATGTATTGGATGGATCTTTGGACCAATTTATTGAAGCGAGCCTTAAGGCCGGACTCTAGGATTCGACATGACTGACGAAAAGCAAACCGCCCAGGAAGAGAACAAACTGATCGCCGAGCGCCGCACCAAACTCGCGGCGATTCGCGAGCGCGGCAATCCCTTTCCCAACGACTTTCGCCGCACCCACGTAAGCGCTGAGCTGCAAGCCGAGTACGGGGAAAAGGACAAAGAAGCGCTAGAGGCGCTGGATTATCAGGTAAGTGTCGCCGGGCGCATCATGGCCAAGCGCGGCCCGTTTATGTTGATTCAAGACGGCGAGGGCAGCATTCAGTTTTACGCCAGTAAAGACGTGCAAAAAGCCATGAAAGAGCACGATGGCCAGTGGGACATCGGCGATATTGTCGCGGGCTCAGGCCCATTGCATAAATCCGGCAAGGGCGACTTGTACGTTAACCTGACCGAGTGGAAATTGCTGACCAAATCCCTGCGTCCGCTGCCTGAAAAATATCATGGTCTGGCGGATCAAGAGCTGCGTTATCGTCAGCGCTATGTAGATTTGATCGTCAATCCCGAGGTGCGCGACACGTTTAAACTGCGTTCAAAGTGCATCAGCTTTATTCGCAACTACCTGGATGGCCAGGGCTTTATGGAAGTGGAAACTCCCATGCTGCAGGTGATTCCCGGTGGCGCCACGGCGCGTCCTTTCGTTACCCATCACAATGCGCTGGATATTGATATGTATCTGCGTATCGCCCCCGAGCTGTATTTAAAACGCTTGGTGGTAGGCGGTTTTGAGCGGGTGTATGAAATCAACCGCAATTTCCGTAACGAAGGGGTCTCGACGCGTCACAACCCCGAGTTCACCATGCTGGAGTTTTACCAGGCCTACGCCGATTATCACGACCTGATGAACCACACCGAAAGCATGCTGCGCGGTATGTGCGAAAGCGTGATGGGTACCACCACCATCAACTATCAGGGCACCGAATATGATTTCGCCAAGCCTTTTAACCGCATCAGCGTGTTTGACTCTATTTTGCAGTTTAACCCCGAGCTCACGGCGGCGGATATTTCCGATTTAGAATCGGCGCGCAAGGTGGCGGAAAAACTGCACATTCCGCTCAAAGACAGTTACGGTTTGGGCAAGGTGCAAATTGAAATCTTCGAGGCGACGGTAGAAGAAAAGTTGGATCAACCCACTTTTATTACCGAATACCCGACGGAAGTATCACCGCTGGCGCGGCGTAAAGATGACAACCCGTGTGTGACTGAACGGTTTGAGTTTTTTGTCGGCGGTCGCGAAGTCGCTAACGGCTTCTCGGAGCTTAACGATGCCGAAGATCAGGCCGAACGTTTCCGCGAACAGGTGGCTGAAAAAGACGCCGGCGATGACGAAGCCATGCATTACGATGCCGACTATGTACGCGCGCTCGAATACGGCCTGCCCCCCACCGCCGGTGAAGGTATTGGTATTGACCGTTTGGTAATGCTGTTCGCTAACGCCTCTACCATTCGCGACGTGCTGCTCTTTCCGCACATGCGTCCGGAATAAGACCGTGGCGCTGAGTGCGAGTGTCTATAAAGTAACGTTAAACCTGTCGGATACAGACCGGCAGGTTTATCTGGATACTAAGCTAACGCTCGCCTGTCACCCCTCCGAAACCGAAGAGCGCATGATGGTGCGCTTGCTCGCCTGGTGCTTTAACGCCCACGATGATCTGACCTTTGGCAAAGGCCTATCCACCGCCGATGAGCCCGACTTGTGGCAGGTGGCACCCTCGGGTGTGATTGAAAAGTGGATTGAAGTGGGCCAGCCGAGCGTCGATAAAATGAAAAAAGGGCGCTCTCGCTCGGAGCAGCAAATCATTTACACCGCAGGTCGCGGCCGGGATCAGTGGTGGCCCACGGTTGCAAACGAATTGACTAAATTCTCCGATTTATCCGTGTACCATTTAAACGCCGATGAAGTGAGTGAGCTTGCGACATTGGCGGCTAAGAATATGACCTTGAGTGTGTGTATCAGCGAAGGCAGTGCCTTTGTTAGCAGTGATGCTCAGAATGTTAGCATCACACCGCTAATCGATCTTTAAGCGAGAATCTCTAAAGCGAGACACAGCTATGAACATTTTTGATGTAACCGCAGAAAATGCCCAGCAAACTGTAATAGACGAGTCTTTCAAGCGTTTGGTCGTTGTTCAGTTCTGGTCTTCGCGCAGTCCAGCGTGTCAGAACCTGATGCCAATCCTGGAAAAAATTGCTGGCGAATACCCCAATGATTTGCTTCTTGCAAAAATCAACGTGGATGATCAGCAAATGCTGGTATCACAGTTTGGTATTCAAAGCCTGCCCACGGTCATGTTTATCAAAGACGGCCAGCCGGTGGATGGCTTTGCTGGAGAACAGCCTGAGCCACAAATTCGCGAGCTGTTGGATAAGTACTTACCCAAAGCCTGGGAGGCGGATGTTGCCCAGGCGAAAGCGTTTATCGACGAAGCTAACTACGCCGAGGCATTGCCTCTGCTGCGTCAGGCACTGGAAGAGTCGAACCAATTGCCGTTTGTGGCTAACCTGCTCGGGCTTTGCTACGGCGAAATGAACCGTGTAGAAGAAGCTGAAGCAGTGTTGGCGCAGGTAAAAATGGCCGATCAGGACGCCACTTACCAGCAGGCGATGGCAGTACTGGAGTTGAAAAAACAGGCGGCTAACTCCCCCGAGCTGGAAAAGCTGCAGGCCGAATACGATGCTAACCCTGATAACCTTGAGGCTGCCTACGCTTTGGCCGTGCAAATGAACGAAGAAGGTCAGCACAAAAATGCACTGGAGTTATTGCTCGATATTTTTAAGCGCGACCGAACCTTTAAAGACGGCGCCCCGCGCAAAGCCATCACCGATATTCTCGCCGCATTAGGTAAGGGTGACCCATTGGCGGTGGAATATCAGCGCAAACTATTTACTCTGCTGTACTGAAGCCGGGTAGGCGAAAACAATATGCGCCGAACTTTGCTGCTTGCCAGTCTGCTCTGCCTGAGCGCCTGCGAAAAACAGGCGCCAACACAAGCGCAAGTGACGCCGCCCGATTACTTACGTATGGGGGAGAAATCAATTGTTCTGGAGCGGGACGACTTAAAAGTTACCCTGGCGCCAGCAGTGGGTGGGCGAATAGCCTCGGTTGAGTTTAACGGTAAAGAGCGATTGTTTACCCGCGCCGGTACTGACGGCAATAACTGGGGCAATGTACTTTGGCCCAGCCCGCAAAGCCGCTGGGGTTGGCCGCCCCCCGAGGTGTTAGACAGCGCGCCCTACCGGGTGAGTTTGACCGATACCGGTGTGACTCTGCACAGTGATACTCAGCCTGGGCTGGGGTTGGCGTTCAGTAAAAGCTACCGTGTGGCCAGCGTTGAAAACACCTTGCAAATCGACTATCAACTGCATAACCGCGGCACAAAAGAGATTACCTTCGCTCCTTGGGAAATTACCCGTTTGCCGGCGCAGGGGCATATCTTTTTCCCCCAAGGTGAGACCGAATACTTCACCGGTGATTTTTCAGGCTTGCCGTTTCAGGAGCGCCAAGGCATCAGCTATTACCGCTACAACGCGGACGATATTGGCCCCGAGCATCACAAAGTCATGACCGATGGTGAAGAAGGGTGGCTTGCCTATCACAACGGCGATTTTTTGCTGGTTAAAGTGTTTGCCAATGTGCCCGCCGAGCTGATAGCGCCAAACGAGGGCGAGATCGAAATTTATGCTGACCCCACGGCGACTTATATTGAGCTGGAGCAGCAGGGCTATTTAGCAACTTTGCAGGTGGGTGAAACCCTGAATTGGCAAGTGTTGTGGGTATTTACAGAAGTGGAAGCCGATGCGACGCTCGATGAGCTGACAGCACAAGCCCGCCAATTGGCAGGGCTTGTGCTGTCTGGTAGTCGCTAATCTTGTTAGGCAGCGCCGCGGTACAAGTTCGCGTATTTAATGCCGTAAAACAGAATATAGGCATAGCACACAGCAGGCAGCAAAAACGATAGCTGAATGCCAATGGTGTCGGCTAGTACGCCTTGCAACAAGGGAACAATCGCACCGCCCACAATAGCAACACACAGCAAGCCCGACCCCTGGCTGGTTAAAGCGCCCAGCTTGTGCAGCGCCATGCTGAATATGGTTGGGAACATGACGGAGTTGCACAGGCCCACCGCAATAATGGACCACATGGCCACCTTACCGTCGAAAAATACGGCGCACAAAATCAACGCAATCGCAGCCAGACAATTAAAGGCAAGCACTTTACCCGGTTGCACATAGCGCATTACCACAAAGCCGATAAAACGGCCGATCATGGCGCCGCCCCAGTAAAAACTTACGTAAGCGGCGGCCTGGTGTTCTTTCATCCCGGCAATATTGTCCTCGCCAAAAAAGTTTACCAGGAAGCTGCCAATGGCTACCTCTCCGCCCACGTACATAAAAATTCCCAATGCTCCCAGAATCAAATGGGGCTGCTGGAAGATCGAGGTTTTTGCGGAGGCTTGCGCCATGTCGCTGGCAGTGGCTGGTTCGTTGTCGTGAGTGATCTTAGGAAGCTTGGCCAGCTTAAAAAATACGGCCAACGCGATCAGAGAGCCCGCCAAAACCAAATAGGGCATTTGTACGGCAGCCGCTTCTTTGGCTTTGGCCGCTGCGGTATCGGCCTCACTCATAACGGCAGGATCAATAGCTTCACCGGCGGCGGCGAGAATCAACAGCCCCCCCAGTGCCGGGGCGATGGTGGTACCCAGGGAGTTAAAAGCCTGGGTTAAATTCAAGCGGCTGGAGGCGGTGCGCGCAGGACCAAGTACCGTCACATAGGGATTGGCCGCAACCTGTAAAACGGTAATGCCCGCCGCGAGAATAAAAAACGCGATCAAAAACAGGGTATAGGTGCTCATCGAGGCCGGATAAAACAAAAAGCAGCCAAAGCCCGCAATCACAAGGCCCGTAACAGCGCCATTCTGATAGCCAATTTTACGAATCAACGCGCCCGCCGGCAGAGACACCACCGCATAGGCAAAGAAAAAGCAGAACTGCACCATCATCGCCTGGGTGTAGCTAAGGGTGTATACATTTTTTAAGTGGGGGATCAGCACATCGTTCATGGCTGTTAACAGGCCCCACATAAAAAATAGAATGGTAATAATGACCAGGGGGCCCGTGTAGTTTTGATTTGCGTGGTCGGTATCCGCGACCGCTTTGGCACTGGTGCCTGCAGGAGCAGTAGCCATAGTTCACCTCAGTAACATCGTTATAGGAATAACACCCAGGGCGGGGTGCTGTCTGTGTTGGTTGTGTCAGGCTTGGCCTCGCGTAGCGGCCTACGGTTTTAATCCGCTTTTTATGGGGCGCTACTATAAAGCAAACTGACAGCGCTGTCAGTAGTGTTTATGCAGCGACAGCGGCTTAGGGTAGAATGCGCTTTTCTTTGCAGGAGCAGACACTTGGCCAAGGCAACCATTGATGATGTCGCCGCCCTTGCGGGGGTGTCCATGAAAACCGTTTCGCGGGTGGTCAATAAAGAGCCCAATGTACGTGCCAGCACCCGGGACAAAGTCCAGGCCGCGATAGATGAGCTGGACTATCGCCCCAGCCAGTCGGCGCGCTCGCTGGCGGCCAATCGTTCTTACGTACTCGGGCTGTTGTATGACAACCCCAGCGCCAACTATGTGATTGATGTGCAGGAGGGAGCACTGCAGACGTGCCGCCGCGCCGGCTACGATTTGTTAATCCATCCCTGCCGCCATACCGAGCCTGAATTAGTGGACGAAGTTCTGGCATTGGTGCGACAGGGGCGGGTAGACGGCTTGATACTTACGCCGCCGGTATCAGACATGACGGACTTGGTGAATGGCTTGGTAAACGCCGGTGTGCCATTTGTGCGTTTGTCGCCTACAGAAAACAAAAGCGCTTGCCCCTATGTGCAAACCAACGATCAGGAAGCGGCCTATGATATGACCTGTCGTTTGCTAGAGCTGGGGCATGAGCGCATTGGTTTTATTGCCGGCCATCCAGATCATAAGGCGGTCGCCGATCGCTACCAGGGTTATTTGGCGGCACTGAAGGAAAGTCGGATTAAGCTTGCCCCCGAGTTGGTTGTGCAGGGGTACAACTCGTTTGATTCCGGCCGCGAGTGCGCCAAATTACTGCTGGATTTGTCTGCGCCTCCCAGCGCAATATTTGCCAGTAACGACGATATGGCTGCGGGGGTTATTAAAGAGGCTCACCATCGGCAGTTGCGAATCCCAGGTCAGTTATCGGTCGCAGGTTTTGATGATACTCCGGTAGCACATCAAATTTTTCCCTCCCTTACTACGGTTAGCCAGCCGATCGAAGAAATGTCCTGTAAAGCCGCGGAACTGCTGATCAAACAGTTGCAAGGTAAGGCGGTACAGATGCCGGCAGCGATTATGAGCTGCCGGGTGCTGGTACGAGAAAGTACTGGCGAGCGGCAAAACGATTAGTGCCGCCCGCCAAGATTAGATTATTGACTAACTCGAGACTGGTAAAAAGACCATAAATCACCACCCATTTGCGAATATTCGGTAGTGAGTTTATTGGCCTTAAGAATTGAATTTACATTCTCGTCGATGCCAAACAATACCGCGTAAGGCAAAATCCAAACGCTTTTTCCCGGGCTTACGCTTTTTTGTTTTGCTCCGATGTAGGAATCCAAGCTGTTGGTGTCTACCACAAAGCGTGTGGTCAGAGAGGCTAACGCGCCCAGCTGATCGCGATAAGGCGTAATATCTTTACCGTTTAAGACCAGTGCATCGGCCAAGTACATAAGTGGCACCATGGCGTAGTTGTGATAGTTTGCCGCCAGTGAGCCACGGTCGAGCTCGCGAGGCAGATACCCAAGGCCGGTGGACTTGTGCAGCACGATTTGACTCATGGCAAAATCAAATACATCTTCGCTCCACTGCAACAGGCGAGTGTCATCGCTCAGCAGTGCGCGTGCGGCAACTGACCAAGCCGCCCAATAATCGTGATTGTTGATTCGGTCGCTCTCAGCTTCCAGACGGTAGTTGTAATCATCCACCACTTGGTAAGCCAAATCATCCAGCCAGTTATTGATCCGACTATCTAGATAAAAGTCAGTGTAGCGGCTATCCAATTGCATCAGTACCGATGCGATGGCGGCCAAAAACCATTTGCGCTGGGCGACGCCCGTGGGCGATGTTTTTACCCCCAGCAGAGAATCTGCTGCCGCCCAAAGGTTCAGGTTATCCGAGATGCACTGTGCAGCGCGGGCGCGAGTGCTGGCAGAAGTTTGATAGATGGCGGAGTGGCTTTGCTGTGCTATAAAACTCATCAGCGCGCGAATATGCTCAGCCTTTTGGGCCGAGTCGCTATCGTAGCTTGAGGTTACCGAAGACTTGGAAGAGTCTGACTGATCATACTTGCTGTCGATCACCAGGTCCCCTTTGTAAGCGGGTATCAGTGATTGATCGCAGCGGTAATTAGACGCTAATAAGTTGCGGTAATCAGCGCTGGTATCTTCGTTATAGTGGTAGGGATTGGTTAGGGTCTGGGTAAAAGCCAGGGGCGAAAGTAACGCCATAAACATCAGTACGGAAAATCGCATTTTTAATTCTCAAATCATAGTTAAAGGGCATCCTTGGGTGGTTAAAATCATGTCGCCGAGACACCTCAATTATCATTTTAAAAATCCCCCCGAAATCGCTGTCTCGGTTGTAAAATAATTTTTTTAAAATTGTGAGGTAAATACTTCCTGGCGTTAGACGGGCGGCAGTGTATGAGAATTAGGCAACTTGCTTCTTTGATCTACAGCACATTATTTGTGTGAAAAATGTTCAGAGTGAAAGTTTGTCGCTTAAAGTTTCCATTCGTTGACGCAACAAAAAAATCTGCGATACCACTTATAACTGCAAAGAAATCCAGGCAAAAAAATAGCGCTAAGCCGATATAACTATGCGCCAGCAATTTGATTTTTTTGCACCAAAACGGCGCTAAGTGTTGCGGGTGTTGGTAGTCGGTTTATAACTGAAATCACAATTTTAAGAGAAAAGTCTGTCGAATACTTCTTGTAGAGTTTCTGCATCTGGGGCAAAGTTGAATGACTGCTGAGCCCGCAGTAGCGATTTTTTAGCGGTGTGTTCGGCTACCTTATAAAAGTCCGCATCGATTGCCGCAAGTGCGGCGAGAGATTTTTGCAGGCGAATCTGTACTTCAATCAGACCCGCGCCGTCGCGTGCAATGGGGCTGAAAAAATCGATAAACAATTCATCCAATTCGATACGTGGCACAAACACCCGGGGGTAGGGCACCTCAAATTCGCTGACATCGTCCGGGGTAATCCGCCACTGACTGATGAGTCTCACACCACGCCCTAACACTTCGATTGCCGTGCCCGGGTCGTTGATACCGGGCGAAAGTGCGCGCGAGGCAATTTCAGCCATTACCAGCAAGCCGAAACGTGGGTCTTGATCAAACGAGCGCGTATCGCCAATGGTAATCGCCGCAGCTAAGGTGTTGTCCTCGGTATTGTCATTTTTGTGCGACGTGTATAGCACCGGATGATTAGGGTGGACGAATTTTCCCGGCAGGCTGGTGATATAAATCTCAGCGTCTTTTTCAGTTGCCCATTGGTGCAACGCCTGCATGTCGATGTGCTGAATATAGCCAGTGTCATCCGGGTAAATGGCGCGGCAGTCGCTGGGAATATCCTCCAGGCTGTCCAGTCTTTTGCCATCCAACCAGGGGTGATCACCGCGCCTTGCGATGGCGGCGCCCGCGGCTTTTTCCACCCGCTCGGCAATTTCGCTCACCCGGCCCAGACGGGCCAGGTGATTAATCCACAGCAATATAGTACCGACAATGAGAACCACCACGGCAATGGTTACGACAAATAAAATAACCCGCCCCTGGTCGCCGTAAATGCCGGTACTTAAGGCAATAATGCCCACGAGTGAATAGACAAACGAGCCGACAAAAGTGGCTAGAGCGTTTTGCGTGGTGGAATCTTCCAGTAACAGCCGTGTGGCGCGAGGCGTGAGGTTGTTGGCCGCAGCGCTGTGGGCCGAAACCATCACGCTCAGAGAAAAGGTGGTTACTGCCAGCATGCTGGAGGCGAGAATCGATAATACTTTATCCACGGCCTCAGAGCCGATAAGCCCGGAAACTGATTCGGGAATAAAGCCTTTAAAGGCGATAGCGATCAAAGCGGTGGCCACCGCGAGAATGGCAAAGGCGAGGGTTCGCATCCACAGTGCGCGGCTTAGCATTAACAACTTCCAGCCGAGTTTGGTAAGCATAGCGAGGTCCTGTGGGTAGCGCTAAAAGCGAGTTTAAAACGGCGCCCATATTTGTATGATTAATTAATAGTTTTTGCTAAGGTTGCGCCTGCTAACAATAACAGCATAAATGGATGATGTTTATGGAAAACTATATAAAAACGCTGACCAGGTGTGTTCAAATTTTAACCGTTACGGCTTTGACGCATACGGCCAATGCGGCCGACGGCGCCGTGCAAGACGCGGCTTCTTCCAATGAGGTAATGTCTATCGAGCAAGTCGTATCCGCTTATGGTGTTCTGCCGCAAACCCAGCAAATGCGTGTTTCTCCAGACGGTTCTTTATTGGCATTTCGCAAAGTCACGGCGGAAAAGGACTTGGTCGTTGTTTACTCGTTAAAAGAGAACAAGCTGGTTACAGGTGTTAACGTGGGCGATATTGACCCGGGTTATCTCTATTTTCTTGATGATGAGCACCTAGTATTGGTGGCCAGCGAGAATATGCGCTTAGCGGGGTATCGCGGACGTCACGATATTAGCTCGGCATTTGTATTAAATGTCAGTAATGGCGAGCTGGACCAGCTTTTGCGGCCCGGCGATGTTATCGCCAAAGGGCAGACCGGACTGGGCAGTATTGTCGGCACCTCGGACAATAATAAATACCTGTATATGCCTGCCTATGTTGCCGAGTCAAAGGCCGATCGCAGTCCCGATTATTCCCTGATGCGGGTTAACCTAGAGTCTCCAAGACGTCCCCGTCAGATCGTTAAAGGTGAGCCGGATACCCGTGATTACTTTATGGACGGTCAGGGTAATCTTTTGGCGGAAGAGATATACGATAACGGCACTAACCTCCACGAGATAGATGTTCCCGATGGCGATGGCGGCTGGAAGACAATTTTTTCCCGCGAGACGGCTCTGTACGATTATTCAATGATGGCGGTCACCGCCGATTTGAAATCACTGGTGTTCTTGGATACTGATGAGAGTACTGGTCGTGAAGGATATTTTACGATGTCGCTGGCTGACGGCAGCATTTCCCAAGAGCCCATCGGGCGCAGCGACGCCGATGTAGCCGGCTTGCTTACCGATATTAACCGGATTGCCTACGGGGTGATCTACTCGGGCTTTAAGCCCTCCTACCAAATGTTTGACCCGGCTCATCAGGCCCGGGTTGATTCGATTACCGAACAGTTTCCCGATCAGCACCTTACCCTGACCGATTGGTCACCCGACTGGAAGCGCCTAGTGTTTATGGTTCAAGGTGGCGCGAGCGCTGGTACTTATTATCTGTCCTCGGAAGGTAAAAAGCTGCGCTACCTGTCCTCGGCCTATGGGGAGATTAGTGATGCAATGGTCAATCCGACGGTGCTTCATACTTATAAAGCCCGCGATGGCTTGAGTATACCGACGATTTTAACCCTGCCGTCTAGCCGTGCCGAAAACCCACGCAAAATGCCCGCGGTTATCATGCCCCACGGTGGTCCAGCGGCGTACGACAGCCTTTCGTTTGATTGGATGGCGCAGGCATTGGCCGCTCGCGGTTATCTGGTTGTCCAGCCCCAATTTCGCGGCTCGGTCGGGTTCGGCTTGGATCACTATATGGCCGGACAAGGCGAGTGGGGACGAAAAATGCAAGATGATATTACCGATGCGGTAGAGTATTTCGGTAATGGAGGCCTGCTTGATCCCGAGCATGTGTGTATTGTCGGCGCTAGTTACGGTGGTTACGCGGCATTGGCCGGCGCCGCTTACACGCCCGAGTTGTATAGCTGCGCTGTATCAATCAACGGCGTAACGGACTTGGAAGGCCTGCTGGATGATCGCCGCTCCAGTGGCGGGGATGATCACTGGGTGGTGGAGTATTTCGAACGGTCTATGGTGAAGGGTGAATACACGGAGGATGACCTGAAAGCCATATCGCCCTTGTTTGCTGCCGATAAGGTAAAAGCGCCAGTGCTCTTAATTCACGGCGAGAACGATAAAGTGGTGCCTATTGAGCAGTCGGAAGATATGCACGATGAATTGAAAGACGCCGGGAAAGAGTCGACGTTTATCGAGCTTGATAATGAAAGCCACTATCTGCAGTATTCCAAAACCCGCCAGCAAACCCTAAAAGCGATATTGGAGTTTGTTGACCCCTATCTTTCTGATAGTTGATAAAAAAATGCCCGGCTTGTGGCCGGGCATCTCTTCGGGCATTTTTACTTATGGCTATTTTTTGCTCGTTTAGGCATTAGCGAGCGGTGTACTTCAGAGTCACAAAGTGACCTTCTTGCAGGTCATTTACGCTGTTGCCAAGGCCTGATACCGCCAGAGTTTCAGGCAGCTCAATCACGCGTGGAGCGCTGCCGTCGGCAGGGCGAATCAAAGCCAGATTTTGTTCGCGGTTGATTTCCAGAATCTCACCTTTAACCAGGTTGAAATCCTGCTCTTTTTCTTCTTCGATGCGGTTCAGTTTCAGCGCCACACGCTGACCGGGCAGAACCTTACCCATATCGCTACCACGTACGCCGTTAACACGAACTTTCGGAGCGTCGGTGAAAGCATAGGTGAAAACTTCGCCAGTGCCTTCTTCAACAACGGTAACACTGTTGGTTTCGTAGTCGACTGACTCAACCACGCCAGAGATGGTTTTGTCGGCGGCGGCAACATTGCCAGCAGCAGCCAATGCCAGTACAGCCAGAGCAGATGAAAGTTTGGTACGTGCAGATAAAGTAAACATGGTTAAAACCTCAAATAAGCCATAAAACAAAGTGGGGGAGATCCCCTGCCTGAACAGCAAGTGGTTGACTTGCTTGAGGTCTATTCTACGGATTTAGGTTACATCTGTGTTACTTAGAGTTACGTTTTTCTATATTTTTTAATTATTTAAATCTATGTGAATCGATTTTAATTCTATATGGAAATAAAAACGCTCAATAATGGTGAGTTGTGACAAAAATGTGATTGTTTTGGTGCGCACATCGTCACGCCAGGTAACACTTATGTGGTGCGACACTCTGTTAGGTTGCTCTTTTATTGTGCCTGGCTCTTCGGGGCAGATTCTGGCAGCAGTAGAGCGCTGAGCCAGTTTTGAGCTTCGGGGTAGAAATCGGTATCCAATACGAATTCTTGGCCTCGGGCCGCCGCTTGAAGTTTTAGCCGATTACCGCATTTGTGCCAGCGCTCGGGTTTGCGGTGATAACTGAGGGCCGGTTTGCCCCGGTGGGGGAAGAAATGTGCGGGTAGTTCCCACTGACTTGGGGTTGTGGCATCTGGCGCGGTGAGTGACAGCTCGGGCCGGTAGCCTTGGCACACCCCAGCACCTGGCAGCGGCGTGGCCACATTATTAAGGGTCAATGCCCGGGCCGCCTGGTAAAGAGTGTTATTGGCGTCTTCTCCCAAGTGCATGTGGGGGTGGTAGCGGCACCAGGGAAGGTCGCTGGGGTTGAGCTGATCCACCGGGTGAATTTTGCCTATTTGCAGCCAGCCCCAAATCACATGGCGCGCCATTGTCGCTTGGACAAAGCGCCAGCCCTGGGCGGTTTTTTCCACCGGCTTGAATAAGCCAAAAAATATGAATATGTCGCCCTCGGCTACATTCTGGTTGCGCAAGTGACTCTGTGCGGTGCCGGTTTGCCCCAACGTGGCTTGCCAGCCGCGCCGGCGTGCAAGACTATTGCGGCGCAAGTCCGGATCAATGTGCGCGGCGGTTTCGTGCCAGTGGGTTTTACCGCTTAGCTGGGCCAAGATGTCGGCCATCGGTCCCCAGTCGGTGTGAATATCGGCGTAGCTTGTCGGCCCCTGCCGGTCGGGAATGGGCAGAGACAGCAATTGGCCGTCGGGAAATATCGGGCTGGGAAAGCCTCCGGCGGAGGAGTCAAAACCTTTGCGGCTCAGTATCAACTTCACGGGCTTGGCATTTCGTGGGCGTGTTCTTCCGGGCGCAGGGTCAGTACCTCAGCCCCGGTGGCGGTTACCAGCACGGTGTGCTCCCACTGGGCTGAGAGTTTTTTGTCGCGGGTGACCACCGTCCAGCCGTCTTTCAGGGTGCGGGTTTTGGCGTTGCCCTGGTTAATCATAGGCTCAATGGTAAAAGTCATGCCCTCGCGAAGCTCCAGGCCCGCGCCGGGGGCGCCATAATGCAGCACTTGCGGTGCCTCGTGCATTTGCTGGCCAATGCCGTGGCCACAGAACTCCCGCACTACGCTAAAACCGTTATTGCGCGCATGACTGGCAATGGCATAGCCAATGTCGCCCAGGGTGTTACCTGGCTTTACCGCATTGATACCGCTCCACATGGCGGTGTAAGTCTCATCCACCAGCTTTTGGGCCAGTGGCGTGACTTCGCCAATCGTATACATTTTGCTTGAGTCGGCGATGTAGCCGTCCTTTCCCAGAGTGATGTCCAGATTGACAATAGTGCCTTCTTTTAGCGGTTTATCCGTTGGAAAACCGTGGCAGATTACAATGTCTGGCGAGGCGTTCAGGCAGTAGGGGTAATCGTACTGCCCGAGACTGGCGGGGCGGGCGTCAAGTTCTTCGCGTATATAGGTCTCTACCCAATGATTGAGGGCCATGGTGGTTACCCCGGGTTTCACCTGTTTATCCAGTTCGGTAAAAACCTGTGCCAGCAAGCGCCCGGCGCGGCGCATTTTCTCAATCGCCTCTGGTGATTTAATCACTACGTTATTCACGAGCTCTGGCCTCTTTTAGACTCTGCTGGATAAGCTCGGCAAAGCTCAGATGTTGGTGCTGCTCCGCCAGACGGCCGATTTTCAGCCAAAACTCGGCCTGAGCGTTAATGGAGCGCTCCATTACCCGGCTGGTGCGGCGCAATTCGTCGTGCAGTTCGTCAGAGATTTTTACAATACCCATGGACGTTTCCTTTAATCGGCTAGCGAGGCGCGACGCTATTGTCATCGCTGACGTTTCTGGTCCGGTCGTTCAATAACCAATAGGTGATACCTAAGGCCAGTGTCGTGGCCGCTATGCCGAGCAAATACATAGGGGTGAAGGCATCGAAATCCAGCACAATCACCTTACGGGCGATAGCCATCAGCGCAGTCGCCACCACCAGTTGCACCGGGAAAACATTGGTGCCCAAATAAAGGCGGATATTGATAAAAATCTCTACCGCGATTAATACCGCCATAAAGGCGCCAAAGGTGTAAAAGATATCGTTGATATTCAGCAGTAGCACGGGCGCCGTGATCAGCCTTTCGTAAATGATGTACACGACATCTACCACACCCCACAAGATGACAAACACCATAAGCAGGGCCAGCACGCGTATAGCGAAACGAATGATCCGGTGCAGGCCGCGAAAATAGGCATCGGGAAAGTCCACCGGCAGTTCCTGGTGTAGCTCATGGTGTCGATGCTTCTCGGCGGAGTTTGGTGGAGTGACTGGTTCCTTGTTGTCGCTCATGGTGAGGTCCTCATCACGCAGATTAGCGCAGTTCTGTATTATACACACCATATATACATCGTATATATGGCACGGGTGCGGAAACTCGCGCGGTTTTGTTTGCATAGCCCCGTCGCCGGTAGCACAATAGGCGCCTGCCGGGTATCGGTAGGCGATCAAAAATCAACCACAAGAAACCGATGTTTTTCACCCCAGAGCGCCAGGACTTTTTTAAGCCCTTAACCAGCAAATACCGCGAGCAGGTGGCCCAGTGCCTGAGCCTGCTCTACACCCGGTTATACGGTTCAAACGCCGACTATGGTCACTCGCTGTCGCGCGAGCAGTTAGTGGAAGTTCTGGAAGAAGCCTTGACCCGCGCTCCCGCTCTGGCGGACGACACCAGCCCCGATGACGAATCACCCCAGCGCTTTAAATCGCTGCGCGAACAGGCTTTGTGGGTAATGAAGCAGTTACTGGAGGCCGGTTGGCTGGAAAAACAGGTCGACACAGCCACTTTGCAGTCCACTTATCCGTTTACCCGCCTGGGGCGTCTGTTTACCCAGCCTTTGGTAGAGTCCGACACCGCGCGCATTCGCACCCGCCACCGCAACACCCGCAACACCCTCAATGCACTGGAGGCGTTCAACAGTCGCGGCGAGGTGCACGATTTGCTTGATGCCTTTGAATATTCCGAGCGCATTGTCACCGACTTTACCGATGTGATCTCTGAGCTGGAAGAGCGCAAGCGTGAACTGGTGCGCGAGGTGGAGTCACAGCAGCTGGTACAGCAGGCCACAGATCAGTTTTTTGAATTTATGGAGCAGCGCTTCCAGCCCGACGTAGCCGTGCGTTTATCGGCCGACAGCGTGGAAAAGCATCGCGATCAAATTGGCAAAGCCATCAGCAAAATACGCCGCAAAAGCAAGCAAGATAAAGCCGCCATTGAACGCGAGCTGCGTCGTTTTATTCCCGAGCTGGCGCGTCCCGGGCAGTCGGTGTTGTGGACCATACTCGATACCATCGAGCGGCGTATGGGCAACGCCGCGGATATTATGTTGCCGGCACTGCGCCGCGCCCTGCACAGTTTTACCAAACGTGCCGACATTATTATTCGCCAGCTCACCTATTTAAACAGCCAGAGCAATAACGATTTACTGGATGTCTGCCAGCAACTCACACAAATGTCCGGTGCCGAGCAAAATGTTCGCCTCGCTCGCGCGGCCGACGCCATGGCAAGCATGCGATTGCAGTTGGTTGACCCCGGCCAGGTGCGCCTGCAAGAGCGTAAACGGGCGGCCTTGGTAACCACTGCCGTCACCGAGCAACCACCGTTGGACCCGCAAGCCGAGCGCGAGCTGTTGATTCAGCAGGTGCTGGACCAGGCCTTTGCCGTCGATAATACCGGCCTGCGCGATTACGTCGAAAAAGCGCTGCGCAGCGGCCGGCAGGTGTCTACCCGACACCTGCCCATTGACAGTGCGCGCGATTTGCTCGCCATGGCACATGCTATTGAAGTGGCATCGCACAATAACCTCTCAAGCTCACAGCGCTTTCGCGTCGAGCCCACAGGGCAGCAGTTGCGCACCGAATATTTCAGCGCGGCCGACGAATTTTTAATTTCTCTTTGCGAAGAATCTGAATGAGTCAATTTGACGAAACTATTAATGAAGTTTTAGCTTCGAGCCAGGTAAGCAAACACGAATTTTCCGAGCTGTTAATTCGCCTTTTGGATTATGGTGTTCTCAGTCGCGACGAGAGTCAAACCGAGGCGCAGCTGTACGATCGCTATCTGCAATGTCAGAGCCTGGTGGAAGATTATTTGGCGCTTATAGGCGTTCGTATTCAGCACGATCGTCAGTTCGCTTTTGTGCGCATTTACCCGCCGGGCGCCGAAATTCCTGGAGTGGCCGATGACGATAGCAGTCCATTTAACTCTGGTTTTCGGGTGCGCCCCAGTCAGCAGGAAGTGGCGGTCATTTTAGTTTTGCGCGCCGAATATCAAAAGAGCCTGCGCGAAGGGCAGGTAGATGAGAAAGGCCGCGCGATGCTCTCGCTGGAAGGCTTGGCGATAGCCATGAATAACTTGCTTAAACGCAGCTTGCCCGAGGCCCTGGGTGAGCGCAAACAACTGTTTCGCCGTTTAAAGCAGCTGCGCTTAATTCAGTATCACCTAGAAGATGAGCTGGACAACGACGAGAGTTGGCTCAGTATTCAACCAGCTATTACCAGTTTTGTCAGTGATGAAGTCTTGCAAAGTTTGGTATCTGCCGATGTCAGTTCTTCTAGCGACGTTAGTTCTGAGGTGGAAGCTACGGCTCGTCAGCCGGAGGAGGGTGCCTGATGTTTTTAAAGCGTGGCATTTTCGTCAACTGGGGCAATATACCTCAATTGGAATTTGATTTTGGCCCCATCAATTTATTCTCTGGCGGTAATGGTTCGGGTAAAACCACCGCGGCCGATGCGATTCAAACCCTAATGACCGCGGCCCACGAAAACCTGTTCAACTACAACCCGGGCCAAGATGAAACAACCCAGCGTGGGCGCGGCGGCAAACAGGTGCGCACACTCGCCTCCTATGTGCTTGGTTGCGATGACGGCAGCTACGCGCGGCCCTACACTGTCGACGGCTATGTGGCCGGTATTTTTCATCCCACCCAGGGCGAAAGTGGCGAGCCTTTTACCGCCGTAATGTGTGTACGTGCGCACCTGGACAGCGCGGGGAGCCAAAAGCAGGCGCGCCAGGATGAGCTGCTATTTTTAATTCTTCCAGGGGAACAATTAAGTCTTTCGCACTTTGTAAAAACGTATCAAGACGGCAAGCACGTGGTGCCGATTACCGACATTGTTACTTTGCTGAAAAAGCAATATGGTAGTGGCGGGGTAGAGCAATACGATAAAAAAGGCGCCTACCTGCGACGTTTGTACGGTGCATTGCGCGGCCGCAAAGATGCGGTGTCTGACCGTGAAGCCAAACATGCCGCGCGTACTTTTGCCAATTTTATGGCCTACAAGCCGGTTAAAAGTATTACCGATTTTGTTGCTCGTGAAATTCTTGAGCCACGCGATCTGGGCGATGCTATCCGCAATGTGTCGGATTTAATGAAAACCATCCACCAGATGGAATCGGATACCCGCGCCCTGCGCGATGCGATTACCACCTTGGAAGGTGCGCACGAACACGCCGATCGCTATGTGCATACCTGGGCCGAGCGGCAGTTGAGTGAGTACAGTGAGGCGACGCGCCTGGCAAAGGTAAACCAGCGGGGTTATTTGGCGGCCAAAGCCGAGCAAAAGTCGGTGCAAGAGCAGTTGCAAGACAACGAACTGGCCCAAAGCGAGAGCGAAGAGCGCCGGCGTCAAACCCACGAGGCCCAAGTAGCGCTTGAAGCCAAACGTCAGGGCATTGATGCGCTTAAAACCAAAGACGAACTGGAACAGAATATCGCCGACAATACGCGTGAGTTGGCCGGACGCGCGCGCCCAGTGCACGAGCAAAGCCTACAGCTGCAGCGCAATGTGCGCGCTACAGGTGAGCTGCTACAACAGCTCAACCAATGTTCCCTGGGCGCCAGCATCTCCGAATTAGACAGCAAAGCTTTGCGCCAGCTGGGGCAAAAAGTGGTAGCCACGGCCGATCAGGTAGAAGTCGACCTGGGGCAGCTGGTGAATAAAGACTGGGTGGGTATTGAACGGCTGGAAAACGACGTCGCACAAATAAAAGCGGCCGAATCAGCGCACCTGCAGTGGGCTGAGCAGTTGCATAGCAAAGAGTACTCCCAGGTAGGTATAAGTTTGCGTGACCAAATTGCGCAGTATTTGGCGGCAGCGGATCGCAAACGTCAGGAGCTAAATGCCAAGCTCAAGCAAAAGCAGAAAGACATTCAGTTGCTGCAGGGCCAAAAGGTAAATTACCCGCCCTATGTCAGCGCCGCGCTGCAGGCCATTGCGCAAGCATTGCCAGCGGCGCAGCCCTGCGTGTTATGCGATTTTGTGGATGTGCAGGATGCCCACTGGCAAATGGCCATTGAAGGTTACTTGGGCGGAGCGCGTTTTTCGATACTGGTAGAGCCGCAAAGTGAAGCCGAAGCCATGCGTATTGTGCGCGCCATGCCAGGCGGGCGACGCAATAAAGCGCGGGTGATTCAGGGCGAGAAAGCGCGCCGCGACGCGGAGCGCTTGAGCTCGCCGCCGGGCTCTATCACCGAGGTGATGGCCTTCAGCCACAAAACCGCCGAGTACTATGTTAAAGCTTCATACGGTAATGTTTTACGGGTGGAGGATGCCGAGCAACTGCGTACTACTGCACGCGGTATTACGCCCGAGGGTTTGGGCAGCGGCAACTACAGCATGTGGCGTTGCGATCTCGACGATAGCGAATTGGTATTTGGCCAGGGGGCGCGCGAGCGGGCCCTAAAAGCGAAAGAGCGTGAGTGCGAGCAGCTGCTGCAAGAGGCGAACGAGTGCGAGCAGGAGTATCAACAGCTGGCGCGTATCCAAGAGTTGGTGGAAAGTATTCAGCCCGTTGCCTGTGGCGCGGCAATTGCGTCGATGATGGAATGTCATCGCGCGATTCAAAAAGCAGAAAGAGCCTTGGCGCAACTAGATTTAAGCGATTTTAACGAGTTGGAAGCGCAACTGGCCGAGCTAAAACAAGTTTACGCCGACGAAGAAAGCCGCCACCGCGAGCTGGTCGAGGGCGCGGGTAAACTGAAAGAACGTGAGCGCACCATAAGCCGCCAGGTAACGCAGCTTGCCGATGCGCAGGATGCCCTGGCCGAAGCGCAGGACGACGCGGAACAGGCGGTGTATTTGATGGCGGACCACTACCCCGAGCTGGACGTGGATCACGCCATTGAGCAGGCTGCGATGCGGGCCGAGCAAGCGGCCGAGAGTTTTACCTTTGCCGAAGATATCGAAAGCCTGAAGCAGCAACTTGAGAGTAGCGAGCGACAATTGCACACCGCAGTTTTACAGCATAATCAACACTGCCATAAACAAGACGCCATCGTGTACGACACGGGCATTGGCGAAGCCCACGGGATTGAGTGTTTTCGCCGTGTTCTCGCCATGGCTAAAGAAATCAGCAGTTTGCACAATCGCCTGAAAAACAATGTGCTGGTGGATAAGCACGAGCAGCTCTCAGAGCTAAAAGACAGCTTTAACACCGCGTTTGTCACTAACTTATGTCACTCGATTTACCAAGCCATTAAAGATGGCGAGCGAACGCTGAAAGACCTGAACAAAGAGCTTGAACACCATCGTTTTGGCGCTGACCGAGAGCGTTTTCGCTTCGGCTATGACTGGGTGCCCGAATTTAAAGACTACTGGCGCTTCTTTAATGAAGTGATCGCCGTGCCCAATTTGGGCGATGGCACCAGCCTGTTCGATGCCGAGCTGTCACCCAAGGCTTGCCAAGTGCGTGACACCCTGTTGAATATGCTGCTGGATAAAGATGAGCAGCTGGCCATGCGCGAGCTGGCACGCATCAGTGATTACCGTAACTATCGTTACTACGAAATTTACAAAGAGCCAGAAGGCAAGGCCGCGATCGCGCTGAGCCAATATGGCACGGGCTCAGGCGGACAGTTGGAAACGCCGGCCTATATTATTCGTTCGGCGGCGGTAACATCGGCGTTTCGTTTTAATGAGGGAGACAACCACTTGCGTATGGTGCTGGTGGATGAAGCTTTCTCGAAAATGGATGAAAATCGCTCCCGCGAGGTCATTCATTATTTAACCGAAACCCTCGGCTTACAATTGCTCTTTATTATGCCCAGCAGTAAGTCGGGCCCGTTTATGGATTTAATATCCAATCAGTTTGTCTTCAGTAAATGTCCTACATCTCAGCCCATCGGCGAGCTAAAAACCCGAGTGCTGGTGGATCGTAAAGCCTGTAATCAGGATAAAATTCGCGAGCTTTGGAAAAATCACCGCAAAACGGTGCGGCATCAGGCAATGTTGGATTTTATGGAAGAGTTTGAAGGGTAAGGACTATGAAAGCTATCCCTGCGCCTAAGTGGCTAGATGAAGAACCGTTGCTGCAAAAACTGTTGCACCGCCTGATCGATAAGCTTGAGCGCGGGGTAAGGCCAGCCCTGAAAATAGACCGTAAAACGGCACCCGAGCTCTACGACTTTGAAGACGATGTGAACTACCTGTGGGCATTGGTGGAAAGTCTGGATAAAGACTACCACTTGATTACGGTGAAAAAAGCGCGGGTAAAGCCCCACCAAGAACTGTATGAAGGGGCTCAGCTGGTTTTTATCCCCGAACGTGAAGAGCAGGTGCGCCAGTGGCTTAATCGGCCCGCCCTGGACCCCTACACCTTGGTGTGGCAGCACGAGCTGGAAAAGTTGGCAGAAAAAGGTATTGAAACCGAGCGGCTGGCGCAAAACATCATACGCATTCCCGAGCTGGGCGCTGAGCAGACTCTGCGTGGTTTGGTAACAATGCAGTCGCACTTACAAAAGCCTGTGACCTTAAGAGCCTTATCGGCACGCTGTTTTAATGGCAATTCGAAAATACTGGATCGCCATGAAAATTTGGTGGCCGAGATCTACCCGCAACTCGCGCACAATATCGAACCGCGCCCATTGCTGCTAACGGTGTATGTACCTACTGATTTCAATAGTATTTTGTTAGTCGAAAATCAGGATACTTTTGTTAGTTTGGCCCAGCGTCAGCCTAACAATACCGCCATTATTTACAGCGCCGGATTTCGTGGCAGTAGCATGCGCATGCGCGAGCCGGGTAATGTGTTGTTTAGCTACCTTGAAAACGGCAACCCGCAACCGCACAATCAAGCTCGGCAGGTGTTTGAGGAGTTTTGGTTTAGTCAGCGGCAAGATATACCTGTGTTTTTCTGGGGCGATCTAGATTATGCGGGAATGGCAATCTTAAAAGCCGTTCGCGGCTCGTTCTCTGCGGCATCCGCATGGCAAAGGGGGTATCAGCCGATGCTGGAGCAGCTACTTAAGGGCGAGGGGTACACGGGACGCTTTGGGATTCAGCAGGACCCGCAAAATACAGGTTGCGACTTTGCCGACTACAGTTTATTGCCAGCCATACGCCGTGCTGAAGCCTTTGTGGATCAGGAAGTTGTCATGCTTGATTTGGTTTTCCAATAGGTTTTTACTTCAGCCCGTGGCGCTCATCTTCAATAATCACATCTCGCCTTAATCAAAATAAAGTTTTGTAAGTGTAGGTTTATAGTTTGTTAGGCCTTCCCCATTGAGCGTGCACTAACTTGTTATTCCCACCAATTTCTTTGCCATACACTGGTGCGTAAATTTCACGCGCCTGGTTTTTGGCTTCAAAGCCTTTCTCGTCCCACATCCTTTTTGTCTGAAAAATAATCGATGCGGTCAAAATGCGCTCTATTTTTAGGGGCGCAAATTTACACAGACTTCGAATGTGAAAGTTGTGTTTCTGTTCGTTTCCGGTTAGCCTGATAAAAAATAACATTTAAAAATTAATATATAGAAAATAAGTAACACAATATTGATGTTTGGGTTAATGACCCGCCCAGACGTTTTAACGACAAGAAGTGGGAGGACTCCTTAGTGAACCGCATTAGCTTTAAAAGACATGCTTTGGCATCGGCCATTATTATGACTGCTGCAGTATCGGCCTTAGCTCAGGAACAGACAATGGAACCTCTAGAAGAGGTGCGAGTGGTTGGTTTAGCGGCAAGTCAGGCGCGTAACCTTGATGAAAAGCGAATGAATGTCGGCGTGAGTGACACGATCACAGCTGAAGACATCGGTAAGCTACCAGACACGACCATCGCCGATACTTTGCAGCGTATTCCCGGTGTGCAAATCCGCCGTAGCGCAGGCGAGGGTTCAACCATTAACGTGCGGGGCATGCCCCAAGTTACGGCCTTGCTCAACGGTGAGCAGTTTTTAAGCGCCGGCTCCATTACTACGGTACAGCCGGATTTTACCGATGTACCTTCGCCACTTATCTCAGGTATTACAGTACACAAGTCTCAAACGGCATCCCTTCTGGCAGGGGGGATTTCCGGCACCTTGGACCTGACAACTGTGCGCCCCCTTGATTTGGATGCCGGCTGGACTTTTTCAGGTAACGCAGAGCTGGCGCAGGGCTCTGAATCTAAAGGCGATGACGGCAAAGTTTCAGGGTTTGCCGGGTTTAATGGCGAGGATTTTGGCGTGGTTGTTACGGCGACCTATGATCAGAAAACACTGGCTAACTATCGCAACGGAACAATTTTAGATGGCATGGAGCTGATTGGCGAAGACATTCGCGATCGCCGAGATTTCAACAATGACGGCGATAATAATGACACTTTTCTGGGGCAGCGTTTTTACGGTGTCATGGATCGAGAAACAGAGCGAGATCGCTATGGCTTATCCGCGAGTTTACAAGCGAACTTAACCAATAGTTTGGAGCTCGTTGGCGATATTTTCTATACCGATATGGACGACGCTGATCGCAAACAAGGGATGATGATTGACAGCACCCGTGGTAATAACTGGGCATATTCCGATAACTTCCAACAGCGTCTCGACTCACCGCTCGGGGGCTCAATTTATACTATCAATCAAGGCTCGCTTCTGGTCAACCGTGTTAGTTCTTACAGTGAGTCTTTGACGAATAATCGTCAGTCAACTAACGCCAATATCGAATTAAACTATTACAACGGAGGTCCCTGGAAGGGGGCTGTTCGGTATCTCCACGGTGACGCCGAGCGCGGTCATACCGAGAATGTTGCCCATGGGTATGTTACCAGCGGTGCCCAGCACGGCTTGATGCGTAATGATGGTTCTGGCGCTGAACCAGTTAACCCCAATGGTTACGGCCCTGATCCGATTGACGTCGCCTTTGACCGCACGGGGGACTATATTTCCCTCGGTTTTGATGAGGGCTTTGGTTCAGATATTAATCGCTACAATTTGGTCTCGACTTACTCTGAGAATAACTTTACCGAAGAGGCGACTTTGGATGTTTTGCGTCTGGACGGTGAGTATCAGTTTTCAAGTTCGGACGTGCGTTCGGTAGAGCTCGGGGTGCGCTCTGGCAACCGCGATGTAACCCGTGACACCTATATTCTGGTAGCACCCTTTACCACAGGAGATTACAGCGCCGATGTAATGTGGAAAGATTCTGGTGCTTCCTTGGGCGATACCAACTCAGATGGTGTAAACAGTGTGGCCGATGGAGATATGACTATCGGCAATCTTAATTACTACGCCGATATGCCTTCTGGCTGGGTAAATGAAGTCAGTGATTTTGGGCCCGGAAGTATTGCTGGATCTTTCTTCTTTGTTAACCCTGAGGTGATGGACGATAACTTTGGTTTTCAAGAGGCGCTCTATCCTGGCAACAAACAGCTGACTATGCCCTCACGCTCTTATACGGTTGAAGAACAAACTAACACCGCATATGTCCAGGTTAATTTTGAAGGTGACCTGGGGAACATGACTTATACAGGGAATGTCGGAGCGCGTTATATCGAAACTGAGTTCGATATTTTGCAGAACATTATCGGCAATGAGCGCCCGTGCTCGCTGTGTACTGCTGCCGATAAAATTGGCGAAGAGACTATCTCACGCAAATATGACGACTTTTTACCGTCAGCCAATTTTGCTTTGGACTTGACCGACGATCTGGTGTTGCGCGCTGCATATTCTAAGAATATGACCAGTTTGGATATCGATGACTTGGCGGGTGGTTTAAGTATCGGTCGCTCGCGTGCAGGGGAAGTTTTGGGCGAACAGCTGGGGGTAAGCCCCGACCTTATGGTAGCTATTAATGGTACGCAAAATGGTAACCCACAGCTGGAACCGTGGCGTTCGGATAACTATGATTTGTCTCTTGAGTGGTACTTCAACTCAACAGGTCTGCTTAGTGTCTCGGGCTTTTATATGGATATAGAATCTTTTATCGAGCAAGGCGAAATTACCATGGGGTTACCTGATGAAGATGGTGTGATACGCCGAGACCTTCCGGTTACCACAAACATTAATGGCGAGGGCGGCAGCATTAAAGGGGTCGAACTGGCTTATCAGCAGGCCTTTGATTTTTTACCGGGTATCTGGGGCGGCCTAGGTGCTAGCTTGAACTTTACTTACGCTCCTAGCGACAGCTCGAACGTCGATGTGTATGGCGAAACTCTGCCTATTCAGGATAACTCAGAGAAGTCTGGTAACGCGGTACTTTGGTACGATGATTACGGTTGGCAATTTCGTGTCGCGGCCAATTATCGCAGTGACCGTTTAGATCGTTTGGGTATGGGAGTTGGAGAGGGTGTAATTCCTATCTGGACGGATTCAACCATATACCTGGATGTGTCTGCAAGCTACGACATCAATGATTTCGTCAGCGTTTATGTGCAAGGCAGTAATATCACTGATGAATACGAAAGTCAGTACGCCCAATGGGACGATTATGTGATTACCCAGAACGTATTCGAGAGTCGCTGGGCGGCCGGAGTTCGCGCGCGGTTTTAACTCAAATATTAGTATCTTGTACCACAGCTGTCCTTTGCTCATTTCATGGCAGCATCCTCTTGACCCCATTACCTAATGGGGTCTTTTTTCTTCCGCGCAGCAGCGTTGCAAGTGTAATTTAAGCTACCTATACTGGCTCGTCCCATACTTATATAAAGCTTTGAGCCAATGCAAACAATCCGGGAAGTCAATAATATCAATGCAGAAACACTGCGCGATCTAAACGAGCCCGTCGTCATGCGCCAGCTTGTAAAGCAGTGGCCGCTGGTACAGGCCTATCGAGATGGAGATCGTAGTTTCTGTGAATATTTGCTGCGATTTGATCGCGGCGAGCCGGTAACGGCCGTGCAGGGCCCTGCATCGAATCACGGCCGCATTTTTTATTCCGCCGATATGTCTGGTCTTAACTGTCGCCCAGCGAGAATGCAATTGGCGAGCGCGCTGGACTACATTCTCAGTCACGCAGGGCAAGACCCGGCGCCCACCTTAGCGATTCAATCTTCATCGGTGGCCGATCAATTGCCGGGCCTTGAGCGTGAAAATGTGATGTCGCTGTTATCGCCTGAGATCGCTCCGCGTATTTGGATCGGTGGGAGAGCAACGGTAGCCGCGCATTATGACGGCTCTGAGAATATTGCTTGCTGTGTGGCGGGGCGACGGCGATTTACCTTGTTCGCGCCAGATCAAGTGGCTAATTTGTACCCTGGGCCCTTTGAAATGACGCCCGCAGGCGCTGTGATCAGTATGGTTGATTTCGACAACCCGGACTATCAGCGTTACCCCAATTTTCGCCAGGCCGAAGAGAACGCCTTGGTGGCCGATTTAGAGCCAGGCGACGCGCTCTATATTCCCTATTTGTGGTGGCACCATGTGCGAGCGCTGGATGATTTAAATGTGTTGATAAATTATTGGTGGGGTGAACCTGACCCCGCCTATGGTGATCCGCGCAATGCGTTGTTTTACTCCATGATGGCGTTGAGAACGCTTCCCGAAGCCCAGCGGGAGGCCTGGCGCTCGCAATTTGAGTATTATGTATTCGAGCGCGATGGCAAGCCGGGGCGTCATTTGCCCGCAGAGCGTCGCGGTATTATGGAGAGTTTTTCTCCTACAATTTTGCCCCGTTTAAAGCAGTCGCTTATCCGTGCACTTAGCAGACGCTAGAATGTAATTGCTACACCCAAGCGGCAGTGCATGGTGAATTTTGCAACTCCCGCCGCCGCGAATGCTGCATACAGTGCCAGTGGTATGCTTTTGGTCGTCTACAAGCTCGTCTCTGTGTTCCTTTCTCCTAGATTACTGTTTGGCACGGCCTCTGCATTTTCACCAGTACATTGTCATCTTGCGATGAATTACTGGAGGCTTGTTATGTCTATTTACTCTTATTTAAAGCAGGACCACGAGAAAATTAAACAGCTGTTAAACGAAATTGACGCTCTGGGGCCTGAAGAAACTCCCGAGCGTAGTGAGCTGTTTAACCGGCTAAAAGCCACTGTAGTGGTGCATAGTAAAGCCGAGGAAAAAGCGTTTTACGATCCGCTAAAAACTGCGGCTAAAACCCACGACGAAGTTGAGCACGGCGAGCAGGAACACCAAGAAGCTGAAGCTTTGTTAGAGGAGTTGACGGATCACCAGCTGGCCGGGGCTGCTTGGTTCCAGAAATTCCAAACGTTGAAAGAGGCGTTGGAACATCACATCGAGGAGGAAGAGCAAGAGGTCTTTGCCGATGCCCACGAAGTGGTAGAACGCGCAGTAGCGGAAAAAATGGAAGACAATATGCGCCAGGAGAAACTTTACCAGGTGGCAGAGCAATCCATCGAAAAGCGCAAGTACGCTTAATAGGAGATTGAAATGTCTGATACAAACGCCAGCTCGTTACCGCCCCAGCATCAAACTCATCAGCCCGGTGAAGAGGCGCGCATGAACCCTGAGCCGCAATCGCTTATGCAAGATTACAGGGCCGCCGGTAAGCTCAATGGCAAGGTGGCCCTAGTGAGCGGCGGCGACAGCGGCATTGGCCGGGCGGTTTGTATCGGCTACGCCAAGGAGGGCGCCGATGTTGCCTTTATTTATTTGGACGAAGACCGCGATGCCGAGGAGACTCTGCAACACATTCGCGCCCAAGGTCGCAAAGCAATTGCGATAAAGGGCGATATTGCGGACGCGGAGTTTTGCAAAGAGGCGGTAAAAACAGTCATAGAGACCTTTGGTCGATTAAACATTTTGGTTAATAACGCCGCAGAGCAGCACGTCTGTGACAGGATTGAAGACATCAGTGAAGCTCAGCTGCGGCGAACCTTTGATACCAATATTATAGGAACGTTTTTCTTGACTCAGAGCGCGGTTGAACACCTGCACGAAGGTGATGCCATCATCAACTCAGCATCCGTGGTGGCCTATCGTGGCAAGCCTGTGTTGCTGGACTATGCCGCGACTAAGGGCGCCATTGTCGCCCTGACGCGCTCTTTGGCGGGTAACTTAACGGATCGGAAAATTCGGGTGAATGCCGTGGCACCGGGTCCTATATGGACACCTCTGATACCCGCATCCTTTAGCGCCGACGACGTTGAAGATTTCGGCCAGGGCTCGCCCATGGGGCGCCCTGGGCAGCCCGACGAGGTGGCGCCCAGTTATATTTTCCTGGCCTGTAATGACTCCAGTTATATGACCGGTCAGGTGCTTCACCCCAACGGCGGTACGGTAATTGGAGGGTAAGTAACATGCTGCCTGCCAGCGCAGGCCAGTTCTTTATACTTGTATGGGGAGCAGCGCTGGTACTGGTGTTAATTTGGGTGAATTTTTTTGCGGGAGCTCTGGCGCAAAGGCTAAACTGTTTGTTTGCCCATTGATGTGTTAACTCGTGAATCAGCCGTCCACCGCTATTACCCGAGCCTTGGTGCTCACTTTTGCCGCCACCATGATGCTCGGTCCTTTCTCGCTGGATACCTACTTACCCGCGTTTCCAGCCATCGCTGCAGATTTGGGTGTTTCATCGCAGGCCGTCGCCATCAGCGTTTCTGTGTATATTTTTGCGCTTGCGGCGGGGCAGCTTATTGGCGGGCCGCTATCGGACCGTCTGGGGCGCAAGCGAGTACTGGTGGCAGGCTTGATTATCTTTGGGCTGGCCAGCGTGCTGCTTGCTACTTTGCATACGCTGTCCCATTTTTTGGTCGGCAGGGCGCTACAGGCTGTGGGCGCTGGGTGGGTGCTTGTGTCCGTGCCGGCGATGGTGCGCGACCGCATCAGCGGGCAAGAGGCTGCCAAACTCTTTTCACTGATGGGGCTTGTGATGGTGGTGGCACCCGGCGTGGCGCCAACCATTGGCAGCTTGTTGCTGAAAGTTGGCCCCTGGATGGGCATTTTTATCTTTATGGCTCTTTATGCCGTGCTGTTAATTCCCATCTTGTACCGGGTAGTCTTCAGCCAAATGCCAGGCTCGGTCACCGTTGATAAACCCGACGGCAGCTTGCTTAGACCTTATTTAGCCGTATTTGCGACACGTCAGGCCATGCCTTATATCTTTTGGCAGGTGGGCGCCTTTTCGGTAATGATGCTGTTTATCACCCATAGCTCGTTTATCTACCAGGAACACTTCGGGCAATCGGCCGATGCGTTTGGCTTTTTGTTCGCGGCCAATATTGTCGCTATGTTCTGCTGTAATCTGATTAACCGTGCTCTGCTAGCGCGCTGCTTTAGCTCGCTACACATACTTCGCCTGGCGACTGGTCTGCAGGGGGTAGGGCTGGTGTTGTTGCTCTTGGCGACACTTCTCAAGTGGCCGCTGTGGGCATTTTTGCCGGCGATGATGCTGGCAATAGGCGCACACGGCGCCCTTTCTCCCAATATTCAAGCCTGTTATATGGAGCACTTTCCGCATAACAGCGGTACCGCTGCCGCGCTCTTGGGGGCCTGCCAGTTTGGTGGGGCCGGGGTGCTGAGCGCATTATCGGGTTTCTTGCCTCATACTTTGCCTGCGGTAATTCTGGCTATGCTGGGTTGTGGGGTAGTGGCGCAGTTTTTTATGTGGCGCTCGGTATTTTCGCAGCGAGCGGTATAAAGCACCTTTCAGGCCCCCCAGCAGCGAATTAGCGGCGGCCAGTTAAAAAGCCTCTTTGAATCATAAGGCGTTTACCTGAGTAGGTTTGCAAGCGGCGCTGCTTTACGCTGAAACCGGTTTCAGCTAGGATGCTGGTCAAATATAAATAACAATAAGGTAGCCCAATGAATACGCAGCATCTTTTGCCTCTTGCAGTCGTACTCGCTGTTAGCGGTTGTGGTGGAGGTTCAGGTGGTGGTAGCAGCGCTCCGGTGGTTTCCAGCTCCAGTGCCGTCAGTATCAGTAGCCAATCCAGTTCGTCGGCGCTAAGCAGCTCAAGCCTGTCGAGTAGCAGTGTCGAACATTCCAGTAGTTTATCGTCTTCCTCTGCCAGCAGTCTTTCCAGCTCAGCGGCTGCAAGCCAATGTGGCGTGGCTGTGCAAGCCTCCGAAACTTTAGAAGTTGAGCAGATGCCCGAGGTAAAATGCATTGCGGTAGATCAGTTCGGCTACCTGCCCAGCGCTACCAAAATTGCGGTGCTGCGCGATCCTATAGAAGGCTTTGATGCCAGCTTGGGTTTTACTCCGGGCGATACCTATGAGGTTGTGAACCTTACTAGTGGCGAGGTGGCGCTTAGTGTGGAGCCCGCTGCCTGGCAGCAGGGCGAGGTAAATACTACCAGTGGCGACAGGGTCTGGTGGGTGGATTTTACCGAACTGAACGAGCCTGGCCGCTACGCCCTGGTAGATAAGTCTAACCAAGTGCGCTCGCCGGTTTTTGAGATAGCCAATAATTTATATCGCCCTGTGCTGGTTGAAGCCGTGCGCGCTTTTTACTATCAGCGCGCGGGCTTTGCTAAACAGGCTCCCTATGCCGATAGCGGCTGGGTGGATGGTGCGAGCCACATTGGTCCGGGGCAAGATACCGAGGCGCGTTTGTTCAGCGCCCTTGACGATGCCAGCAGCGAGCGGGACTTAAGCGGCGGCTGGTTTGATGCGGGTGACTACAACAAATACAGCAATTGGCACGCCGGTTATTTGTTGAGTTTGATGCATATCTACAAGGAGCGCCCGACTATCTGGGGAGATGATTTTAATTTGCCCGAGTCGGGTAACGGCATTCCCGATTTGGTGGATGAAATTAAGTGGGGCATGGACTGGCTGGTTAAAATGCAGGAGTCTGACGGCTCTGTGCTGTCTGTTATGGGGTTGGACCACGCCAGTCCCCCCTCGTCCGCCGCTGGCGCCAGTGTTTACGGCCCGGCTTCAACCAGCGCTACCTTGTCCTCAGCGGCCGCTTTTGCATTTGGCGCCGACTTCTTTTCTCAGTTTGGCGATGAAACGTTAAAAGCCTATGCGCAAAGCCTACGCCAGAAAGCTCTGGCCGCCTGGGATTGGGCCAACGCCAACCCTTCGGTAACCTTTTACAATGCCGCTAATGGTGTTGCCGCCGGTGAGCAGGAAGTGGACGACACTGGCCGCGCCAATAAAAAGCTAATCGCCGCTGTGTATTTGTTTGCCCTGACGGGCGAGGAAGAATTTCGCAACTACGTTGACAGTCAGTCACCGAATATAGGTTGGGTGAGCCCGTGGAATGAAGAGCTGCTCAACACTTTACTCTACTATGCCAGTCTGCCGGGGGCGACAGAGTCCACGGCTGAGGCTATTAACAGTGGCTATGTTCAGTCTATGCAAAGCGTGGAAAACTGGGCCGCCGTTAGTAATAAAACTGACGCTTACCGGGCGTACCTTGGTGACAGTAATTTCACCTGGGGCAGCAGTAGAACCATGGCAGTAAAAGCCGCCACTTTTTATCATCAGAAAACCTATGGTTTGGGTGATAAAAACACTGCGGCTATCGATAGCGCAGCGCTTGGCTACCTGAATTATCTGCACGGTACCAACCCTATGGGTAAGGTTTACCTTTCCAATATGAGCGAATTCGGTGCAGAGGATTCGGTGGACAGTTTCTATCACAGCTGGTTTAGCGATGGCAGCCCCGACTGGGATTCTGTTAGTGGTTCAAATTATGGGCCGGCGCCAGGGTTTGTCGTGGGCGGGCCCAACCCACAGTACAACTGGGACGCCTGTTGTCCGGACAGCTGTGGCGGCGCCGATAACAACAATCGCTGTGGCATGGCGCCGCCATCGCCGCCGCACAATCAGCCGCCGATGAAGTCTTACACCGATTTTAATACCAGCTGGCCGTTAAACTCTTGGGAGGTAACGGAAAACTCCAATGGCTATCAGGTGGCTTACATTCGCCTGTTGTCTAAATTTGTTGACTGAAGGGCGAGAGAAGCAAAAGTTGTTGACTGATGATCAAGCCGGCGCGACGAGGATAGTGACTGTCTTAATCGCGCTGTAAGGAAAGAAACCTTCTGGAGGGATTATGAAGCTCACGTCTTATTTATTGTTGTTAGGATTATGTTGCTCGGCACCGGTTTATGCCGATAAGGTCGATTACGACATGCAAAAGATCCACAGCCTGGTCGAACAGGAAAAATACGCTGAAGCACTGTCGATGCATCAAGTTTATTTTGCCGAGTCGCGCGATGCCGAGGGACAGTTTGGTGTCAGGCTTTCCTTTGCGTTAGCCGACTGGGCCAAACTTGGCGAACTCTACCCTCCGGCCATGACCGCGCTGCAGAACATTGCCGCCGAGCACAAAGAGCAGCTGCTTGACGGTAGGGGCGATTTTGACATGATGATGGAGTTTGCCTCGATCAACGAATACATCGGTGATCCCCGTGCGACAATCGAAGTCTTCCGTGCCGTTGATCAAGCTTACCCAGAGCAATCCCGGAGCCTGTTTTTCGCTGTAAGAGAAGAGCTGTTTGCCCAGCAAGAGTACCAGCTGATTCATAAGTTTGTTGAAGATCCTATCTACGCTTTTGAACAGGCGAGAAACCACAGAGAGTTGAGGTTGAGTCAGGCTCGCAAAGGCAAGTACAAGATGGACCTTTTCCAGATGGACAAGGTGTATAGCCGAAGCGTCCACGAGCTGCTTCAGATGACCGAGTCACTTGGTTTAATTGAAGACTACGACGAGATAAAAAAGCGGCATAAGGCGTACATGGACTTGTATCGCTAAGGTTAACATTTCTAAATCCGAGCGCGCTTGAAGTCACCTCTCGCATCCCAACCTAATCACTACTGATTTAGCGCAAAAGCGAGAGGTTCCAATGTCTGATACTTACATTCCCCCCAAAGTCTGGCGTCAGGACGGCGAAAATGGCGGCACCTGGGCGAAATTAAACCGTCCGGTGGCAGGTGCCACACACGATGCAGAGCTGCCGCAAGGCGAGCATCCTTTACAGCTGTATTCGCTGGCAACACCGAACGGCCAGAAAGTGACAATACTGTTGGAGGAGTTGTTGGCGGCAGGCGAAGCAGGCGCTGAGTACGATGCTCATCTCATTAACATTGGCGAGGGCGATCAATTTTCCTCGGGTTTCGTCTCAGTAAACCCCAACTCCAAAATTCCCGCCTTGCTGGACTATTCCGCCGCCGAGCCTGTACGGGTGTTTGAGTCCGGCGCTATTTTGCTTTATTTGGCCGAAAAATTTGACCGCTTTTTGCCGCGCTCCCCAGTAAGTCGCACAGAGACGCTTAATTGGTTGTTCTGGCTACAGGGCGCGGCGCCTTATCTTGGCGGTGGCTTTGGCCACTTTTACGCCTATGCGCCCGAGAAATTTGAGTATCCGATTAACCGCTTTACCATGGAAACCAAGCGCCAATTGGATTTGTTAAACCAGCGTTTGGGCGAGCATGCGTACTTGGCCGGAGACGAGTACACCATTGCCGATATGGCCACCTGGCCTTGGTACGGCAATTTGGTTTTGGGCGAGCTGTATGATGACGCCGCCGTATTTCTCGATGTGGACAGCTACCCCCAAGTGCAGCGCTGGGCCAAAAATATTCTAGCCCGCCCGGCGGTGCAACGCGGCCGAATTGTTAACCGCACCTGGGGCGAAGACTGGGAGCAGTTGCCCGAACGCCACAGCAGCGCCGATATTGATGCACAGTTAAAGCGACGGTAAGTTCGAGTACCTGGCGAACTTTATGGCTAACGGTACTCTTCAATCGTCGGGCAGCTACACACTAAATTGCGATCGCCATAGACATTGTCGATGCGATTAACGCTGGGCCATACCTTATGAGCTTTTAACCAGGCGGCTGGGCGCGAAGCCTGCTCGCGTGAATAGGGGCGCTGCCAGTCGCCCTCCAGCACATCGTCCTGGGTGTGCGGTGCGTTGTGCAAGGCGCTGTGGTTATAGTCCATTTCGCCGCTTTCGATTTGTGCGATTTCTTTGCGTATGCTGATCATCGCCTCAACGAAACGATCCAGCTCTTCTTGGCTTTCGGACTCGGTGGGCTCAATCATCAAAGTGCCGGGCACCGGAAAGGACATCGTCGGGGCGTGAAAGCCAAAGTCCATTAAGCGCTTGGCAATGTCTTCTTCGGTAACCCCGCTGGCGTCTTTGAGCGGACGCAAATCCAGCAGACATTCGTGGGCGACAAAACCTTCAGTGCCTTTGTACAAAATGGGGTAGTGGTCACCCAGCTTTCTCGCCACATAATTGGCGTTCAGAATGGCGACTTTGGTGGCCTGGGTCATGCCTTCGCGGCCCATCATTTTAATGTACATCCAGCTAATCGGCAGAATGCTAGCCGAGCCCCAGGGGGCGGCTGAGATAGTGCCGTTGGCTTCATCGGTGTCTGGCACAGGCTGAACCGGGTGGGCGGGTAAAAAAGGTTTTAGGTGTTCTGCCACGCCGATAGGGCCCATGCCGGGGCCGCCGCCACCGTGGGGAATACAAAAGGTTTTGTGCAAGTTCAGGTGCGAAACATCGCCGCCAAACTTGCCCGGCGCGGCTACACCCACCAGTGCGTTCATGTTGGCGCCGTCGATATACACCTGGCCGCCCACGTTGTGCACCGCGGCGCACAGTTCGGTAATACCTTCTTCAAATACGCCGTGGGTGGAGGGGTAGGTGACCATAATGCAGGCGATGCGACTGGTGTATTCGGTGATTTTTGCATTCAGATCGTCTAGGTCAACATTGCCTTTGTTGTCGCAGTTTACGACCACAACTTTCATGCCTACCATCTGCGCCGAGGCGGGGTTGGTGCCATGGGCCGAGGCGGGAATTAAACAAATATCACGTTCGAATTCGCCTTTGCTTTCGAAGTATTTCTTGATCGCTACCAGGCCCGCATATTCACCTTGGCTGCCGGCGTTGGGTTGTAAACTCACAGCGTCATAGCCGGTGCAGGCTTCCAGCATTTGCTGTAATTGCTCAAACATTTGCGCATAACCCTGCGCCTGTTCAATGGGGGCAAAGGGGTGCAGCTTGCCAAATTCCGGCCAGGTGACGGGGATCATCTCGGCGGTGGCGTTGAGCTTCATGGTGCAAGAGCCAAGCGGAATCATGGAATGATTCAGAGCGATGTCTTTGCTTTCAAGCTGCTTTAGATAACGCAGCATTTCGGTTTCCGACTGGTGGGTATTAAACACCGGGTGAGTCAGAACAGCATCGCTGCGGCGTTGAGTGCTTGGTAGGCCGGCGTCAGAGGCGCCACTTAATTCAGCGTCCAACGCTTGCAGGTCCAGGCCGTGATCGCCCGCGCAAAATACGTTCAGCAACTGACTGACATCGTTTAGCGTGGTGGTTTCGTCCAGGCTGATGCCAATACACTCGTCACCGATTAGGCGTAGATTGATTTGGTTGGCTAGTGCCGTTTGATAGATCGCGCGCTGGGCATCGCCTACTTTGATGCACAGGGTGTCGAAGTAGTCATCGTGCAGCAGGTTAAAGCCGTGAGTGCTCAGGCCACGGGCCAACAGATCGGTTAAACGAGCCACTCGCTCGGCAATACGAGCCAGGCCTTGGGGGCCGTGATAAATAGCGTAAAACACGCTCATGACCGCCAGTAGTACCTGAGAGGTACATATGTTGGAGTTGGCTTTTTCGCGGCGGATGTGTTGCTCGCGGGTTTGCATGGCCATGCGCAGCGCGGTTTTGCCGCGGCTATCTACTGACACACCAATAATGCGACCGGGGGCACTGCGCTTGTAGGCATCGCGAAAGGCAAAAAAGGCGGCGTGGGGACCACCGAAACCCATGGGTACGCCGAAGCGCTGGTTGGTACCAATAACCACGTCCGCGCCCATCTCGCCGGGTGATTTTAACAACACCAAAGCGAGCAAGTCGGAGGCGACGGTCACCAGTTTATTTTGCTCATGGGCCGCGCTGATAATCTCGGTTAAATCGCGCACCTGGCCGGTGGTGCCCGGGTATTGCAGCAGTGCGCCAAAGCAGTCGATTTCGGCCAGCTTTTCGGGCTCGTCCACCACTACCTCAAAACCAAAGTGTTCGGCGCGGGTTTTTACCACGGCGATGGTTTGTGGGTGAGTGTCGGCGGCGACAAAGAAAACCTCGGAGCGGTTTTTTTTGTTCTGGCGCTTGAGCATGGCCATGGCCTCGGCCGCCGCTGTGCCCTCATCTAGCATGGAAGCGTTAGCCAGGTCCATGCCGGTCAGGTCGATAATCATTTGCTGAAAGTTCAGCAGGCCTTCTAGGCGCCCCTGGGCGATTTCGGGCTGGTAGGGGGTATAGGCGGTGTACCAGCCTGGGTTTTCCAGCACATTGCGCAAAATTACATTGGGGACATGGTTGTCGTAATAACCCATGCCGATAAAGTTTTTAAACAGCTTGTTTTTGCCCGCAATGGATTTTAATTCGGCCAGGGCTTCAACTTCGGATTTTGCTGCTTCCAGCTCTAGTGCCTCGTTCAGGCGAATTTTAGCCGGCACGGTTTTCTCTATCAGGTTATCGATGGAGTCGAGCCCCAGCGCCTTTAACATTGCCTCAGTCTGGGCGCTGTCCGGCCCAATGTGGCGGCCGATAAAGGCTTGGTGATGAGCAAGTTCTGCCAGGGGGGCACGGCGAAAGTCCTGGGTCATAGAGATTCTCTTGTATCTGGAGTAGGTTGCGGGCACCGGGCGCAAAAGCAAGCCCTGTAAAGGGGCGCAATGGTAGCAATTGGTGGCCTTTTGAGCAATTGAGATTAGCCACGTCCCGGTGTGTATTGCCAATCTTAGAATTGGCCTATATTGTGCTGCTTGTTGAGGTTAAGCAGCACAATAAGCAGTGGCGTGAAGCACGTATAATGCACCGCAACTCACACCCTCGGGCACGTAAATGGAAATACCTGGCTATAAAATTATTGATACTCTCGGCGAAGGTGGCATGGCGACGGTGTACCTCGCCATTCAGGAGAGCTTTGAGCGCGAGGTGGCACTGAAGGTAATGTCGCCCCAGCTCAGTAAAGACCCGAGCTTTGGTGAGCGGTTTATCCGCGAAGCCCGCATTGTGTCGCGCTTGATGCACCCGAATATCGTCACCGTGTACGACGTGGGCGTACACGATGGCAATCACTATTTGTCCATGGAGTATATTCCGGGGGAAGATCTCAAAGCCCAGCGCTATGATTTACCTCTGGCAAAAGCGCTCGGGGTTGTCAAAGATGTGGCCCGCGCACTGGATTATGCCGGTCGCAAAGGCTACATCCATCGCGATGTAAAACCCGAAAACATCATGCTGCACGCGGATGATGGCCGCGCGGTGTTGATGGACTTCGGAATTGCCCGCGCCTCGGACGTGGCATCGGGTATGACCCAAACCGGCACCACCATGGGCACGCCCCATTATATGAGCCCCGAGCAAGCGAAGGGAGCCCAGCTATATCCGTGTAGTGATATTTACAGCCTGGGCGTGGTGCTCTTCCAACTCTTATGTGGCCATGTACCCTATGATGCCGACTCGCCAGTGGCCGTAGGGATTATGCATGTCTCCGAACCTGTGCCACGCCTGCCGGAGCACCTGCGGCCATTTCAGGCCGTTATTGATAAGGCATTGGCGAAAAAGCCGGCAGATCGATATCAAAACGGCAGTGAACTAATTGTCGATCTGGAAGCGATAGATGCGCAGGATATTGAGCGTATCGCCGAGGTAATGGCGACTCTCCCCAGACTGGAAGACGTTGACCAGGGGGCGCCCACCTTGGCCTCGGCGCAGTTTCAGACCGCGCGCCTGGATACCAAAGCTGTGGCCCGGGCAGCGGAACAGGACGACGATTACCTGGCCAGCCACGGTAGCTTTAGCGTGAGCAGCGAGGACAGCATTAGCCGCGCTCATACC
Source organism: Gilvimarinus sp. DA14 (assembly GCF_024204685.1). Taxonomy (NCBI): domain Bacteria; kingdom Pseudomonadati; phylum Pseudomonadota; class Gammaproteobacteria; order Cellvibrionales; family Cellvibrionaceae; genus Gilvimarinus; species Gilvimarinus sp. DA14. Next base: position 1,058,579 of record NZ_CP100350.1, on the reverse strand, counting down.
ATTACCGACCAGCCCGAGCCCGCGCGGCGGGGCGGTTTGCTTACCCTTGTGTTTATTGTGCTGCTATTGGCGGGCGGGGGTTATTACTACTGGCAGAATTTACACCTTCCGAGTATCTCCTTGCCCGCACCCGATCTCGGTGCGGGCAGCATAAGCAGTGCGCCGCAATCCTCTGCGGTGTCGTCTGTTGTTTCGACTGAGGCCGAGGAGGTTAAAACGGAGGTGGTTGAAAAGCAGATGGTTGAACCGGAAGTGGCTGAACAGGGGGCGTCCTCGCTAGCCGACACTGGCGCTAATAGTGATACCAGCGCAACGAGCGAGCCTGAGATGGACGCCCCGCTGGCGAATCAGCTGTTACAGGCTCAACTCTATTTGGACGAGGGCGCTTTAGATGCGCCCGCCGGGGCTAATGCTCTCGAGATATATCGCGATATCTTGCAGGCCGACCCGAATAGCCCGATCGCGCTTGAGGGGGTGAGCTCGATTGCGGCGCGCTACCAACGCCGTGCGCAATCGGCCTTGGACGCAGGCGATCTGGCGCAGGCGACCAGGGCGCTAGAGCGGGCGCTGGCTATTGCTCCTGAGAGTGAGAGCCTACAAGTATTGGCGGCGCAGCTCGGCGCCGCGCAGCAAAATCTTGCCCTGCAGGTTCAGCCTTTATTGGATCGTGCTACTGCGCTGATGGCGGCGGATAAGCTAATTGCTCCGCCAGACGGTAATGCTTTTGATACCTACCAAAGTATATTGGCGCAAAGCCCCGATAATACAGAGGCCCGCGAGGGCTTGGCCAAGGTCGAGCAGGGGCTGATCGGGCGCATCGACAGCATGATTCGGGGTGGGGCTCTGGAGGAGGCATCCTTACAGCTGGCCAGTGCGCGGGACCACTACCCACAGAGTCAAGCTCTACTAACTCGTCGGCTGGAGCTGGACCAACTGGTGGAATCGCAAATGCCGAAAATCTCTAACCTGGTAGTATCGGCCGAGCCACTGTCGAGACTGGATTTACCGCAGCCGGAGGTATTGGCCCCCGACCGCGTGATCTACCTAGGTTTTTCTTACGCCAATTTCGGCAGCGACGAGGCCAGTGTGGTTCAAGCTGTGCTGATGGATGGCTCGCGCAGCGTACAAATTGCCCAGGTCCCGGTCATTGTGAGCGGCGGTAATGGCACTAATTTTTTCCGCATCGAGCGCCCTGTCGCAGGCTTTAGTGAGGGCGGGTATCACGTGGACTTGCTGCTTGATGATATGCGTTTGGCGAGTGCGTCTTTTAAGGTGGGGCAATAGCGGTATACTTAACCGAAGTTAAGTGCGAGGAAATCCATGAATAAAGTTTCTTTAGCGTTAGCGGTGCTGGCGACAGGGCTGACCGCTGGTTGCCAGACCCCTCCTAACATCAAACAGATGCAGGATGAAAACGCTCAGTTGCAGAGCGAGCTAAATCAGGCCAATGCCAAAATAGCCAATCTGCAGCAGCAAGAGAGGCAGTTGCAGGCGCAAATCAATGAGTTAAATCGCGTTATGGCGGTGCTGGATACCGAGAAAACCGTGCGCGTACAAGAGTCGTCTGAGTTGCGCGGGCAGGTGCGCCGCTTTGTGCAAAATGAAATCGACGAGTTGAAGGACTTTATGGTCCAGAGTGATTTGCTCGACTATGTAGGTGGCGAGCTGGTGCAGCGCAGCAAAGTGGACAACCACCCGATGTTGTTGGTGGATTTGGCCAACCCTATGCCTGCGTCGGGTACGCTCACTGGTGTGAGTGCGCATTTTATTAAGCCCGGCACTTTTACCGTTCAGGTTATGCGTCCGGTGCAGGACCAGTTACTGGTTATATGGAAAAGTGGCCAGCTAACCGCGCCGCAATCGGGCGTTGCTCGTATTAACTTTCCGCTCAGTGTAGGGGTGGAGCAGGGCGATGTAATTGGCTATATGTTTCACCAGCCGGGTGTTGTCAGCTTCGACGAAGGTACTGGAAGCACTCTTTACACCGATGAAGACCCCAGCCTGGGCCAGAGTATCAAACTCAGATCGCTGGATGGCAGCGGCGACAAACGGGCTTATTCAGTGGGTGTATATGGCTTGTTGAATTGATCCAATGTCTGACGTCGGAGGTCTGATGTCAGACGCCGATCAAGAGCGCAAAAAGCTGGTTTTGGTATCCTGCCTTTGAACGCTCTTGCATCTGACTTCCGACATCTGGCGTCAGACGTTATTCATCTCCGGCCATTTTCGACTGCAGATAGTTTTGAATACCCACTTTCTCGATCAATGACAGCTGGGTTTCCAGCCAATCGACGTGTTCTTCTTCCGATTCCAGAATGTTTTTCAGCAGATCGCGACTGACGTAATCCTGAACCTCTTCACAATAGGCCATGCCTTCTCGTAAATCGGGTATGGCTTTCAGCTCTACTTTCAGGTCCGATTCCAGCATTTCCTGCGTATTTTCGCCGATCAGCAGCTTGCCCAGGTCTTGCAGGTTGGGCAAGCCTTCTAAAAACAGAATGCGCTCAACCAGCATGTCGGCGTGCTTCATCTCATCGATGGACTCGTGGTATTCGTGGTCAGCCAGCTCTTTCAGGCCCCAGTCTTTGTACATACGGGCGTGAAGGAAGTACTGGTTAATGGCAACCAGCTCGTTACCCAGTACTTTATTTAAATATGCAATTACTTTGGGATCGCCTTTCATGATCGACTCCTTACCGGTGCAGTGGCACAGTGGAAAACACGCGTAAGTGTGGGCTCGAAATGCGCCCTTGTCAAGCGTAAGTCTTTGAAATGAAAGGGATTTTTGAATGATTGGGAGAGGTGTTCTTATTCTCGTTTGCGCCTGACAAACAGCATCAGGCGACTGCGAAAAACTGTGGTAATCCACCTATTTCCGGTATTTCCTGCAAGGTATCGTCAAGAATCTCACGGGTGAGCGATGCGCATTTGCCACATTGGCTTGCTACGCCCAGGCTTTTGCGTAACTTACCTAGACTGTGGGCACCGTCGTGGACGGCGGCCTGTATTTGGCGATCGGTAATACCCTGGCAAAGACAAACGTACATGAGAGATAAAAGCCTATTATTCACAGCATTGTCATATCGCGATAGTATTGCTAATGAGAATTTATGTCAATAATTTCTGAGAATAATTGTTGTTTGGCTTTGCGCTTCTGGTTATAACGATTTTTGGCGCTATTGTGGGCAAATTGGCGATCAATCGCGCTGCAGGCAAAAAAATGCAATAGCAGCCATATAGAAAATCAATGTGACCGCGGAAATAGAGGGTGTAAGATAACTCCGCAATATCGGGCAATTGATTGTTGATTGCCAAGGCAGCTCAACTCTGGAGCTGTCCGCAGCATTGTCACACAAGTTTGTCACTCTCTTTGCGAAGCGGGGTTGTTTTTGTTTAAACAAGCCCCACCTTTGCAGGGAGTTTATTTCTCAGTCCGTTAACTTAGGAGATTAAGACATGGGCGTATTAGTAGGAAAACAAGTACCGGATTTTACTGCAGCAGCTGTTCTGGGCAACGGCGAAATCGTTGATGAGTACAAGCTGTCTGAAGCCATTAAAGGCAAAAAAGCAGTGGTATTCTTTTACCCTCTGGATTTTACTTTCGTATGCCCCTCTGAACTGATTGCTTTCGACAACCGCTTCCAGGCGTTCCAGGATCGCGGCGTTGAAGTGATTGCGGTATCTATCGATTCTCAGTTCACCCACAGCGCATGGCGTAACACCCCCGTGAACGAAGGTGGCATCGGCCAAGTTAAATACACCATGGTTGCCGACGTTAAACACGAAATTTGTCAGGCTTTCGACGTAGAAGCTGACGCCGGTGTTGCTTTCCGCGGCTCTTTCCTGATCGACGAAGACGGTGTGGTTCGCCACCAAGTAGTTAACGACCTGCCTCTGGGGCGTAACGTTGACGAAATGCTGCGCATGGTTGACGCTCTGGCGTTCCACCAAGAGCACGGCGAAGTATGTCCCGCAGGCTGGCAGGAAGGCGACAAAGGTATGGACGCATCTGCCCAGGGCGTTGCTTCTTACCTGTCTGAGAACTCTGGCAAGCTGTAAGCTCAGGTTCTACCTCGGTTTATTCCGCAAAAACCCGGCGCAAGCCGGGTTTTTTGTGTCTGTTGGTTTTGCTTATAACTAAAGTTTCGTCTTTGAAGCTTTTCTTGCCAGCGCCTAGAAGAAATTAACCTAATAAATTGATTGCCAAGCGCTGGGTTTGGTCTTTTAATGCGCGCGTTTTCGGAGCTGCTACTCTTTAGGCTCCAACGGTTTTGGGGTGATTCGTTGCGGCGGGTTGCCCCTTCTTTTTTGCCGCAACAAAAAAGCCCAGGAGGCAAGTAATGAACGAATTTAATGGTGTAACCGACGTTGCTGATTACTACCGTGCGGAGACCTTTGCACGGATAAAAGCATTCGCCGATCAGCGCGAAACGCCCTTTGTGGTTATCGACTTGCCGACCATTGCCCGAGCGTATGATGAGCTGGTGAACAGCTTTTCCTATGCGGATATCTACTACGCGGTCAAAGCCAATCCTGCCGAAGCTATTTTAAAGCTGTTGCGTGATCGCGGCGCCAATTTTGATATCGCCTCGCGCTACGAGTTGGACAAAGTCATGGGCCTGGGGGTTGAGCCTGTGCGCATCAGCTATGGCAACACCATTAAAAAGGCTGCAGATATTCGCTATTTTTACGAGCGTGGTGTGCGCCTGTTCGCTACCGACTCTGAAGCTGACTTGCACACTATTGCCCGCGAGGCGCCCGGCGCGCAGGTTTACGTTCGCGTTTTGACTGACGGTTCGCAAACCGCCGACTGGCCTCTGTCACGCAAGTTTGGCTGTGAAACTGAGATGGCGGTAGAGCTGCTGACACTGGCGCGCGAGCTGGAGCTGGAACCCTACGGTGTGTCTTTCCATGTGGGTTCACAACAGCGTGAGATTGGCAGCTGGGATGCGGCACTGGCAAAAGTTAAGGTTATTTTTGAGCGTTTGTTTGAAGAGCAGGGGATCACCCTGAAAATGATCAATATGGGCGGTGGCTTTCCGGCCAATTATATTAGCCGCACTAACGATCTAGCGACTTACGCCGAAGAGATCACGCGCTTTTTACACGAGGATTTTGGCGATGAGTTTCCGCGCATTATTCTCGAGCCCGGCCGCTCACTGATTGCCAATGCGGGTGTGCTGGTCAGTGAGGTGGTGCTGATTTCACGCAAATCGCGCACCGCCTTGCATCGCTGGGTGTTTACCGATGTGGGTAAATTTTCGGGTTTGATTGAAACCCTGGATGAGTCGATCAAGTATCCGGTTTATACAGAAAAAAGCGGCGAATTAGAGGGCGCTGTGCTGGCCGGACCTACCTGCGACAGTGCCGACATTATGTACGAAAACTTCAAGTATCCGCTGCCGCTGGATTTGGCCTCGGGAGACCGCTTGTACTGGCTCTCTACCGGCGCTTACACCACCAGCTACAGCGCGGTTGAGTTTAACGGCTTTCCGCCCCTCGCCGAATACTGCATCGACGAGTAAACAGTGATACATTGCCTCGCTTGCAAAGGAGTTAGATTGTGAGTGAGGCAAAACCCATTCAACTGGAGCCCGGCTGGCTGGCCGAGCTTGAGGGCGAATTTGAAAAGCCCCATATGCAGGCGTTAAAAGCTTTTCTGCAGCGCGAAAAGCAAGCGGGTAAAACTATCTATCCGCCGTCGCCGTTAATGTTTAACGCGTTCAATTCCACCCCGTTTAAGCAGGTCAAAGTGGTGATTTTGGGGCAGGACCCCTATCACGGCCCAGGGCAGGCCCACGGCTTAAGCTTCTCCGTGCCCATTGGGGTGCGCCCGCCCCCCTCGCTGCAAAACATGTTTAAAGAGATAGAGCGTGACCTGGGTATTCCGAGGCCAGATCACGGCTGCCTGCAAAACTGGGCTGACCAAGGCGTACTACTGTTAAACGCCACGCTCAGTGTCGAGCAAGGCAGAGCTGGGTCGCATCAAAATCAGGGGTGGGAGCAATTCACAGATGCGGCCATCGATGCACTCAACCGAGACCGCGAAGGGCTAGTGTTTTTGCTGTGGGGCAGCTACGCACAGAAAAAAGGGCGGTTGATCGATACTCGCAAACATCTGGTGCTAACCTCGCCTCACCCCTCGCCGCTGTCCGCCCATCGCGGGTTTATAGGTAACGGGCATTTTGCTAAAGCGAATGAGTATTTACAGGCCAGAGGGGTAGAGCCGATTGATTGGCGGCTGTGAAGTGTGTCCAAGGTCGGACGTCTGAAGTCGGACGCATCAGACATCCGACTTCAGACGTCGGGCTTTCTATTGCAACAACGTCATTGCCGCTTCCATTTCCGCCGATAGGTCTTCGGCTTCAGCCATTTGCATGTCCGGGTCCATGCCCAGGCGGCCGAACGCTGTGACTTTGTGATAGTCCACGCGGCCCAGGGCTGTGTCTGTACCCAGGTAGCTTTGCAGCATCGCCACGGTAACTATGTCGGCGTAATCGGCCTTGTCGGCTTCGCGGTTAAATTTCATGTGTTGTGAAGGCACATTGGCAATTTCGGCGGGAAAATCCCAGGTTTTTAAAATGAGATCGCCAATGGCCCCCTGCAACTGGAAGATCACTCGGTCCAGAGTCAGGCTGTCTTTGAGCAAAGAGGGGTGCTCTTCGGCATAGGTAAGAATGGGCAGCACACCGATACGGTGAATCAACCCGGCCAGGGTAGCCTGGTCGGGACGCAGCTTGGTGTAGTGGCGGCACAGCACATGACAAATGCCGGCGATTTCGCTGGAGCGATTCCAGGTGTCGCGCAGGCGTGAGTCGACTAAATCCGACGTAGCCTGAAACATCTGCTGCATGGCAAGGCCGGTGGCAATGTTGCAAGTGTATTGAATGCCCAGCCGCATTACGGCGGACTTTAAATCTTCAATGGCTTTGCTGGAACGCATCAAAGGGCTATTTGCCACGCGCACAATGCGAGCTGAGAGGGCCGCATCGTTGCCGATAACGTTGGTTAATTGATCCATATTCGCATCTGGATCTTCGGCTACTTCACGCACCCGCAGGGCCGCTTCGGGCAGGGTGGGCAGTACCAGGCGGTCAGATTTAATGGCGGCGATAATGTCCTGGCGGACAGTGTCTACTACTTGACTCATCGGTTGTCCCGTTTTTTGTATTCAGTCGCTATTGTCTGCCGAGGGAATGCTATAGGGCAAGCTTAATCGGGTAACCGGCTCGCCAGAGTCACTCAGCTGCAGTGTATTTTCGTCAGCGCTAGGTAGCACGGCCAGAGCTTCAAAGCCCTGGTCTGTGGCGATTGCCTGGACTACTTCGCCGCGATTTTTACCTTGCGCGTCACAAATGCTGGTGCCAGCTGCCGGAGGCTCGCCTGCACCGGCAATGCGGTAGAGGTGTTTTTTCAATGTGGCCTTGTAGTGTAGCCTGGCTACCACCTCTTGACCGGTGTAGCAGCCTTTTTTAAAGCTGACGGCGCCAATCAATTGATAGTTTAAGTCCTGTGGAGTGAAGCGTTCGCTGGTGGCGGCGTCGACCTCGGCGATGCCGGCGCCTATATCGCTCAGCTGCCAGTGCTCAGTGCCAGCCAGTTGGCAGTGCTCGGCCAGGCTCAACCAGAGCTTTTGCGCATTTTCGACTTTTACCCAAAGTTCGTAACGGTCGGGCTCGTGTTGCAGGGCGATCACTGTGTCGGATGCCTGAAAACCGTGGATGTCTGGCGCAAGGCCAGTTTGCTGCTCAACCAGTGCAGCGGCACTGGGGCCGCAGAGGCCAAAGGCCAGCCATTGGGAGTCGGCCGCAAGGGTTACCTTGGAGAAAACCGCGTACTTTTGCAGGCTGGTTAAAAGAGTCTGCAGAAGATCGGCGCTGGTTTTTAGGAGTAAGTTTTCACTGTCCAGAGCGGCAAGCTTAAAGCTTGCAACAATGCGGCCTTTTAAATTGCACTGGGCACCCTGTAGCCACTGCTGTTTTTCCAGTTCACGTACATCGCAGGTCACCTGACCCTGCAAAAATTTAGTCGCATCAGGGCCGGTTAGGCTGATAAATCCTTGATGACCCAGGGGGCTGAGCCAGGTGCTGGTGCTGCAAAGTGGCTGTGTGTCACCGGCAAAGGCATAGCCGCCATTGTCGCGGCGCCGGGCGCCCTGGCTTTCGAGAAATTCCTGCCAATGGCTCATACTCACTCCTTAACTCAATACGCTGTTGTTTGGCGAGTAGTTGGGTCCGAGATATTGCTTGCTGGCAGGGTTACTGCGTCAGCAAAAATTCTATCAGAGCTTTTTGCGCGTGCAGCCGGTTTTCTGCTTCTTGCCATACGGCTGAATCCGGAGCGTCCAATAGCTCAGCGCTCACTTCTTTGCCGCGGTAAGCGGGCAGGCAGTGCATAAACAGCGCGTCGCTGGCGGCGTGACTCATTAGCTCGGCGTTAACCTGGTAATCGGCAAAAGCGCGTTCACGTTCGCTTTTTTCTTCTTCCTGACCCATGGAGGCCCAGGTATCTGTGACCACTAAGTCGGTTCCTTGCACCGCTTCTTGCGGCGTTGCGCACAGTTTAACTCTGTCGCTGTGTGTATTTATCAAGTCGCTGGAAGGGTTAAAACCCTCGGGGCAGGCGATGCGCAGCTCAAAGTCGCACATGGCGGCGGCGTTTATGTACGAGTTGCACATATTGTTGCCGTCGCCCACCCAGGCGACTGACTTGCCCGCCATGGAGCCACGCAGCTCGACAAAGGTTTGAATGTCGGCCAGCAGCTGACAAGGGTGAAAGTCATCGGTCAGGGCGTTGATTACCGGTACGCGAGAGAACTCGGCGAAACGCTCAATTTTGTCGTGACCAAAGGTGCGAATCATCACGATGTCGACCATACGCGACAGCACCCGGGCCGAGTCTTCAATCGGCTCACCGCGGCCAAGTTGGGTGTCGCGCGGTGATAAAAACAGCGCGTGGCCGCCCAGCTGCGCCATGCCGGTTTCAAACGATACACGGGTACGGGTGGAGGATTTTTCAAAAATCATCCCCATCACCTTGCGCTCCAGTAAAGGTTGGGCACGGCCCTCGTACAGTGCCTGTTTCATTTCAATGGCACGGTCGATGATTGACTTCAGCTCGTCTTTGCTGATGTCGTTAAGGGTAAGAAAGTGCCGCACTTTGTTTGCTGTCTGTGGTGCTTTAATTGCAACCATAGTAATGCCTTTACTGTTTTATTCGGTTGGTTCAAATTGCTCGATGAGCTGCACAACGCCGTTGATCAGTTCATCGGTTTCTTCATCAGTCATGATGAAAGTTGGCAACAGGCGAATTGTATTGCCCGCTGTGACGTTAATAAGCAGGCCGAGATCGCGCGCTTTCGCTACCAGCTCAAGGCAAGGGGCTTCCAGTTCGATGCCCAGCATCAAGCCGTGACCGCGAATGTCTGCCACCTTGTCGTTGCCAGCAAGCTTGGTCTTAAAACTCTGCAGCATTTGCGCGCCTCGTGCGGCCACGCGCTCGATTAAGTCGCCGCCAGTCAGAGTGTCGACTACCGCTTCAGCCGCGTGGCAGGCCAGAGGGTTGCCGCCGAAGGTAGAGCCGTGGTTGCCGGGGCCGAATACTTCTGCCGCTGCCCCGCGTGCCAGGCAGGCGCCGATAGGCACGCCGTTGCCCAGACCCTTGGCGGTGGTGACCACATCGGGCAGAGTGTTGGTGTGTTGGTAGGCAAAGTATTTACCGGTGCGGCCGTTACCGGTTTGAATTTCGTCCAGCATCATCAGCCATTGGTGGCGATCGCACAGCTCCCGCAGCTTGGGCAGGTAATCCGCATCGGGAATGCGCACGCCGCCTTCGCCTTGAACGGGCTCGACTAGCACCGCGACAATGTTCTTGTGCTCGGCGGCCAATACCTCAATAGCGGCAATATCGTTAAATGGTGCGCGCACAAAACCGGACAGCAGCGGTTCAAAGCCCTGCTGAATTTTCGCGTTGCCAGTGGCGGTTAAGGTAGCCATGGTGCGGCCGTGAAAAGCGCTGTTCATCACCACAATAGTGGGGTTTTCTATGCCTTTATCGTTGCCATATTTTCGGGCCAGCTTGATCGCCGCCTCGTTTGCTTCAGCGCCGGAGTTGGAGAAAAACGCTTTGTCCATCTGCGCGGCGCGGCACAGCTTGTCGCCCAGCGCCATTTGCGCGGGGATGTTGTATAGATTAGAGACGTGTAAAAGAGTATCTGCCTGCTCGTTAATGGCACGGGTTACGGCCGCATGGGAGTGGCCCAGGCCGCACACGGCGATACCGCTAATGCCATCAAGGTAGCTGTTGCCCGCATCGTCCCACACTCGGCTGCCCAAGCCCTTGGTGAGGGTAAGGGTTCTGGCGCCGTATGTGTTCATTAACGTTGACATGAGCTTTCTCCAACAAAAATAAAACCCGAACCCTTGCAGGGGCTCTGGCCGTCATCAATTTTAGGGAATCTGGTTCTCGCGTCTTGCTGGGTTGGCGAACCTAATCGCTTGCCGATCCCGGACGGGAGTGTGAGTCTGTCGTATTAACCAAAAGCGCAAACGAAAAAGCCGCCACAGCGCCGAAGGCGTTTATGGCAGCTTTGTTAGCGATAGCTCGCTTGTCTGCGCTTGTCTCGCCGCGTTTAGTACGGCGTGTTCCAATGGCCGTCAACAGACCGAACACCAAACAACCGATAGTATATGGAATCCTGAGGCTTGGCAAATAGCCGCCTGACGGCCCATTCGCTGGCTGGTAAGATGCCGCCTTTGATCCGGTTGCCGTTAAAGTGTGGGGGCGTAATGAACGCGATAGAACTGAGTGTGTTTGCCAGTCGCATGGCTGCGGTATGCGATGAGATGGGCGCAGTGCTGAAGTGCTCGGCTTTCTCTCCCAATATCAAAGATCGGCTGGACTTTTCCTGCGCCCTGTTTGACGCCGACGGCCAGCTCGCTGCCCAGGCCGCTCATATTCCTGTCCACTTGGGCAGTATGGCTTACGCCATGGCGGATATTGTGAGCGGCATCGAGTGGCGCGAGGGCGATATGCTGGTGGTGAACGACCCGTATTTAGGGGGGACTCATCTACCGGATGTGACGGTGATAGCACCCGTTTGGCATGCCGGACACCTAATCGGTTTTGCCGCAAACCGCGCTCACCACGCCAACATTGGCGCGACTTCTCCGGGGTCCATGCCTATCTCTCGCAGGCTCGAGGAAGAGGGAGAGGTAATCGCCCCGACGCATATCGTGCGCGCCGGTAAAGTCGTCGAGCCGGTGCTGGCCAGACTCTGTGGTACCGATACCCAATCCACTCATACCATTCAGGCGCGCGGTGATTTTGCCGCGCAGATCAGCGCCTGCCGCCTGGGATGCGAACGTCTCGCCGATCAGGTTGCGGCGATGGGGTTAGAGGAATACCGAGCCGCACTTGCCGAGTTGAACGATTACGCTGAGCGCCTGGCGCGCGAGGCGCTGCGTGTAATTCCCGCCGGTTGCTATAAGTTCTGCGATTACATGGATGATGACGGTCTGGGCCATCAGGACATTGCCATCAATGTGGTCTTGACCGTGGCCAATGGACAGCTGGAAGCGGATTTTAACGGCACCAGCGAGCAGGTTGCAGGCAATATCAACTGCCCGCTCGCAGTGGCTGCTGCGGCAGTATTTTACGCGCTGCGCTGTTTGATGCCCGAGCAGACCCCGGCCTGTGCCGGAACCTTCCGTCCCATTCGGCTTAAGGCCCGCCAGGGCAGCTTGGTGAATGCCCGTCGTCCGGCCGCTGTGGCGGCGGGCAATGTGGAAACCTCGACCCGCATGGTGGACGCTGTTCTGGGCGCGTTGGCACAGGCGCTGCCGGAGACAATTCCTGCCGCCAGCTCAGGCTCAATGAACAATGTCGCCATGGGCGCCGAGGCCAGCGCCCATCAGCCGCGTTGGGACTATTACGAGACTAATGGCGGCGGTATGGGGGCGGGCAAGAGCGGTGGCGGTTGGTCGGCGGTGCAGACACATATGACCAATACATTGAACACCCCCATCGAAAGCCTGGAAACTCATTATCCGCTGCGCATTCGTCGCTATCAGATACGTCGCGGCAGTGGCGGGGCCGGTGCTCGTCCGGGTGGTGATGGCCTGCTGCGTGAATATGAGTTCCTCGCCCCCGCGCAGGTAACTTTGTTGACCGAGCGTCGCGTGCATCAGCCCTGGGGCTTGGCGGGCGGCGAGCCGGGCGCGGCGGGAGAGAACTGTCTTAACGGCAAACCGCTGCCCGCGAAAGTGGCGTTAAAGGTTTCCCGAGGTGATTGTCTGAGTTTGGCCACCGCCGGTGGGGGCGGCTGGGGCGATCTTGCCTTACGCGGCGGCGAAGTCAGCCAGGATTAATCATGCCCGAGCTTCCCAATTTGCCGTTAACACCGCTACGCGGTGAGTTTATCGATGCTTTGAGCGCCGGTGTCAGCCTGTTGCTGGAGGCCGAGCCGGGCGCGGGCAAATCAACCTTGGCCCCTCTGTGGGCTTTAGAGTGGGTGGCGCCCGGGCAGCAAGTGTGGCTAATCCAGCCCCGGGTACTGTCAGCGGTGGCGTTGGCCGGGCGTTTGGCTGAACTTGACGACTCTGAAGTCGGAGCGCGAGTGGGCTACCAGGTGCCTTTTGATCGCGCCGAGTCAGAGAGTACACAACTGCTACTGATGACGCCGGGGGTATTTTTGCAGCGCCTGTTGGCAGACCCGGAGTTAGAGTCCGTCGCGGTGGTGATGCTGGATGAGATTCACGAGCGCTCGGTGAATCAAGACACAGCCTGGGCAATGGTGCAGGAAACCGCAATGCTGCGGGAGGACTTAAAGCTGGTGCTGATGTCCGCCACCGCGGATAAAGGCCTGCGCACCCAGGTCGATCATTCACTCTACAGTCCCGGCCGCTGCTTTCCGGTAAATGTCGGCTATTGCCCGGCGCAGCAAGTGCGCGGTCAAACCGAGTCGTTGGAACAACAGGTGCTGCGTGCGCTGGCCAATATTGCCGACTGGCACACTCAAACCGTCTTGGTATTTTTGCCCGGCTGGCGGGAGATAGAGCGATGCCAACAGGCGCTGGAGCAGCAGGGCAAGGCGGCGAGAGTGTTCAGTTTGCACAGCCGGGTAGCGCGCGCCGAGCAGGTGGCCGCGCTGGATCCGACGAGCGGCCCCCGGGTTATTCTGGCGACCAATATTGCCGAAACCTCTCTGACTATTGTCGATGTCACTTTGGTGGTGGACTCTGGCCTCGCGCGGGAACCGGATTACGAGCAGCGCACTGGCGTTACCCGCCTCAAAACCCGGCGAATTTCCGCTGCCAGCGCCGAGCAAAGACGCGGTCGGGCCGGCCGGGTGCAGGCAGGACAGTGTATTCGCCTGTGGGCCGAGTCGGAGCCGCTGGCGCCGCAAACCCTGCCGGAGATTCGCCGCACGGATTATGTACCCCTGGCACTGCGCCTGGCTCACTGGGGCACCCCGGTGGCGCAATTGCCCTGGCTGGAAGCGCCGGGCCCGCTGGCTATGCAGCACGCGCAAGCTCAACTGCGGCGCTGGGAGTTACTGAATAAGGATAACAACATTACCGCGGCGGGGCGGCGGGTGGCCGAGCTTGGCACTCACCCTCGAATTGCCGCTATTTTATTGCACGCGCAGCAGAACTTGCCGGAGCAATCCTGGCTAGCGCTGCTGGCTTTGGCGCTGCATTTTGATCTGCCCCCGGGCAGTGATTTGTCGGTGTGGCTGCAAGAGGCGCAGCGCCAACTGACTCGGGAGAAGCGCTGGCAACTGTTGCTGGCTCGTTGGAATCGAGTGCTCGGTTTAAAGCTCAAACCCGAGGCGCAGGTAAGCCGTTTGCCGGCGGCTTTGCTGGCAACTATGGCCAGGGTATTTGCCGATCGTATTGGCCGTGCGACTTCGCCCGGCCAGTATCGGCTCAACACTGGTGTCACGGTATCGCTTGCCTGTAGCGCTGACTGGGCAATGGTGCTGCACCTAAGCAGTCGTGGCAAAACCTTGTTGGGAGTGGGGCTTGATATTGCGCTCGATGACAGTCAGATACACTCGCTGGCTGAGATCGAAACCGCGATTGAGCCGGCCGGCGCCGGTACCAGGCGCCGCTGGGTGGAAACGCGTCGCTATCGCATGGGCGGTCAGGTGGTGGATGAGGTGCGCCAGACTTTGTCGCCCGAGCAGGTGCCCTACGCTATTGTAGAATTCGTGCGTCAACGGGGTTTACCGTCGATTCCCTGGCCTGCAGCGGCCTTGACTTTATTGTTGCGGGCGCGGTTGGCGCAGAGCTTTGGTCTGTTGGATCTGCCTGACCTGAGTGAGAGCGCTCTAACCGAGCGATTGGAGCAATGGCTGCAAGCCTTTCTCGATGGCGCCAGCCAGCTTGAAGCTTTGCCTTTGGCTGAAGCGTTAACTTTTTACCTGGGGTTCGAGTCGGTAGCGCAGCTGGATACACTTTTGCCTGAGGTTATGACGCTACCCAGCGGCCGCAAAGTCGCCGTTAATTATCGCGGGGAGGTCGAGACTGCAGCCTTGGTGAGTGGGGCAGAGCTTCCCGAGCCTGTGATTAGCGGCAAGCTACAAGAGTTTTTTGGCGCCGCCACCTTCACTCTGCCGTCATGCACCGTACCCCTCACCATCGAGCTGCTCTCCCCGGCCGCAAGGCCCCTGGCGATCACCCGCGATCTGGCCTACTTCTGGGCGGAAGTTTATCCGCAAGTTCGCAAAGAAATGCGCGGGCGCTATGCCAAGCATCCCTGGCCGGAAAACCCTCTGGAGCATGTCGCTACCGGATTCACTAAAAAGCGTTTGGAGTCTTAATGCGTACCTTTCACTTGAGCTGGTTGTTTGCAGCCTTGAGCGCTGCCGTGCAAGCCGAGAATACCCAAGAGAACTCAGAGCCCTGGGGGTTGCAAGAAACCGTCATTGTCACCGCCAATCGCAGCGCCGAGCCCTGGCTCAATAGCGCCGCCACGGTAGACGCATTGAGGGTTGAGCAACAGCTGCCGGGATTTCGCTTTGACAGCGCCGAACTGCTGGCGGGCTTGCCGGGGGTGCAGGCGGACAGTCGCTCCAATTTTGCTCAGGATACTCGCATCAGCCTGCGCGGTTTCGGCGCCCGCTCGGCCTTTGGCGTCAGGGGCATTAATATGCGTGTGGACGATATTCCCCTCACTATGCCCGACGGCCAAAGCCAGACTTCCAGTATCGCGCTGGATACCTTTGATCGAGTGGAGGTCATGCGGGGGCCTCTGGCGACTCTTTACGGCAATGCGGCGGGGGGGACGATCTTATTTCACACCAGTGCTCCCGAGACGAGCTCGGTCGCCTTGCTGGGCGCGGCTGGGGATGCGCGGCAAAGACGCTATCGGCTGCGCGGTGAGTGGGCCGGCGAGCGCGCGAGCGCACGGGTACAAGTCAGCCAGTTCAGTACCGATGGCTTTCGCGAGCACTCCAGCGCCGAACGAAATCAGTTTACCGGGCAGTGGTTTTACCGCAGTCAGTCGGGTATCGAGGTCGTGGCTCGGGTGGATATCAGTCAAGACCCCGACACCGAGGATCCTCAGGGATTGACTTATGAGCAGTGGCAGGAAGATCCCACCCAGGTGCACCCGGTGGCGCTTATTTTTGATCCGCGCAAAACCATCCAGCACCGGCAGGCGTCGTTGTCATTAAAGCAGCGTGCCGAGTGGGGCAGTTGGCAGTGGGCTGGCTGGGCGGGTGAGCGCGAGATCAAGCAGTTTCTGAGTTTCCCCGGCGACGGTGAGAACGACAATGGCGCGGTGATTGATCTGATGCGAGACTTTGCCGGCAGTAATCTTCGCTTCGCCCGGCAGTTTGGCTCGCTGGAATGGTCACTGGGGGCGGAGTTCGGACAGATGCGCGACAGACGTAAAGGCTTTGTGAATGATCGGGGGGAGCAGGGTGAGTTGAAGCGCTCAGAGCTTGGCGAGGTACAAAACCGCGACTTTTATACCGGCCTGACTTGGACGCCGAATGAGCATTGGCGCATACAGGCCGGCGCCCGCTATAACCACATCGATTTTAAAGTCAGCGATTACTATGTACAGGGTAGCAACCCCGACGATTCGGGAGCTCTGGATTATCAAGAACCCTCTTATGGTGCTGGGCTGAGCTACGGCGAGGGTGACTGGCGGCTGTTCGCCAGTGCAGGCGAAGGCTTTGAAACGCCGACATTGACGGAGATGGCCTATCGCAACGAGGGCACGGGTTTAAACCTGGATTTGCGCAGTGCGCGCAACCGGCAGGTGGAGTTGGGTTGGCGCTACAGTGAGGCCACGCTAGAGGCGAGCTTGGTGGGTTTTGCTATGCGAAGTCGCGACGAACTGGTGGTGGATAGCTCAGAAGGAGGGCGTACCACCTACCGCAATGGTGCCGATACCGAACGTCTTGGGCTAGAGGCGCAGGGGCAGTGGGCGCTGAGTGAAAAGTTATCGGGGCGTTTGGGGGCGACCTGGCTCGATGCGCAATACACGGCAGGGCCGGATGACGGCAACAACTTACCCGGGGTGGCCGAGCAAAACTTATATGCTCAGCTCGACTGGCGAGTAATACCGCAATGGCTGACTCTTAGTGCTACCGCCCGCTACCGCAGTAAGGTTGCGACGGGTGATGACAATACAGAATGGGCGCCGGATTCGCTGGTGTGGGATATCGCCGCGCAGAGCGAGAAACAGTTTACTCAGATTAAGGCTTCTGCCTGGGTCAAGGTGGATAATCTATTGGACGAGGAATATGTCGGCGCTGTTATTGTGAATCAGAGTCGTGGTCGCACCCTTGAGCCCGCACCGCCGCGGCAGTTGAATATTGGCATGGAGCTAACCCGCACCTGGTAGCGCTGACATTTGAAAAAAGCAGTGCGGTATTCATAAAAGTGTCATTTTTGTAGGTAAAAAAGCGCAAAAATTAGCCGAAAGTGGCAAATTGCTGCCGATTTGGAGTCCCATTGTCCAACATTATCAGGTATGATGGGTCAACTCCCTGTAACACAGTTTGAGTAATCGGCTGGGGGTGGGGAGGTCCATAGAGGACATGAAAAAGGTTATTTGGAACAGGTGTCACTGTTACGGTAGAATGAAATACCTGAGTAAGCCGCTAGGTTATCCGGTTTTTATTCTTTGAATCATCTGAGCCTAAAGGGGTATCCCGGCGGGTTTTCCAAAGCCACAGAGGTATACATTGTCTATGGACGTGATGGAAACCATCAAACAACAGCTTTCTGAAAATCCGGTTATTTTGTACATGAAGGGCTCTCCAAACGCCCCTCAATGCGGGTTTTCGCAACGCACATCACAGGCTGTGATGGCGTGTGGACAAAGATTCGCTTACGTGGATGTCTTGTCCAATCCAGATCTTCGCGAAGGATTGAAGCAGTACGCTAATTGGCCGACTTACCCGCAGTTGTGGGTAAACGGCGAGTTGGTAGGCGGTTGCGATATCGTGACCGAGATGTACGAAAGCGGTGAGCTCAAGACGTTGATTGAGTCCGCCGTCTCAGAAGATTCTTCTGATTGATTCATGCTCCTGTTGGGGCAGCTCCCGGCTCCGGGCGCTGCCCGTTTCTTTTTCCTAGCTTCTCGCTTCCCTCTCTCTGCCGCCTTACAGGTTAGGTACCCGCGTTTAGTTTCCAAGCCAGATAAGCCAGTATTGCCAGGCCGGCCAGGCTGATGCCGATTAAGCTTAATCCCAGTTTCCGGTGTGGTCTTTCGACAACCTCCACTTCGCCGTCGCGGCGCAGCCAGTGTGCCATCCAGGCTGTATTTTTTGACTTTAAAAGACGTATTTCTTGTTCTTTCAGTGCCCGTATTTGCTCTTCATAGTGGCGCCATTGCTCGCCACTTGACGCTTCGCGCAGGCGGTAGAGTTCGTCGAGTTTTTTGTTCAGCGCGAGGTGATTTTTATCGATGCGAGCGCTCAGCTCGGCGAGTCTCTGGTCTGTATCTGATTGCAAGGTGTGGCCTCATCTGCGATCTGAGAGTTGCAACCATACCAGATTCGTCACAACGCAAGTGTGCGCCTGCTATAATCTCGCGGATTTTTCCACCGCGAATTTACGGAAGCTCACATGGTATCCCCGGTTAAACACGATCAGCGCACCAGCCTTCAGGGTTACGTACATCCCCGCTACTGGACTACTTGGATGGCTTTGGGGGTGTTTTGGTTGGTGGCGCATCTGCCCTGGTGTGTCTCGCGCAAATTAGGTGAGTGGTTGGGGGCGCTGTTTTACCGCTATGCAAAATCCCGGCGGGATATTACCCGGGTGAACGTCAAGCTGTGTTTTCCCGAGTTAAATCAGGAGCAGGTCGAACAGCGCGTGCGAGAGGTTTTGCGCAATGTGGGCTTAAGCTTTGTGGAAACTGCCATTGCGCTATGGGGGCCGGACAGTAAATTTGCCAATCGTTATACCCTGAAGGGGCTTGATGTGCTGCATCGCCTGGAAAACGAGGGTAAAGGGGTGCTCTTGTTGGGAGGTCACTACACTACCTTGGATGTGGCCGGGCGCATTATGGGGCTCAATATTGAGTGCGACATGATCTACCGGGTTGATCGCAACCCGCTATTGGCGGCAGCCATGGCGCGTGCCCGCGAGGGTTATTCCGGCAGTACCATTCCACGCGATGATGTGCGCCTTTTGGTCAAAAACCTGCGCAAGGGGCACCGTATCTGGTATGCCCCTGATCAGGACTACGGCGTGCAAAACACAGTGTTTGCCCCCTTTTTTGGTGTTCAGGCGGCAACGGTGACCGCAACGGCCAGGATGGCGCAAATGGGGCGTGCGGCGGTTGTGCCTTTTGAGCACTATCGCGATGACAAAGGTATTTATCATGTAGAGATTAAAGAGCCGCTGGCAGACTTTCCCAGTGGTGATGACATCGCTGATGCGACGGCGGCTAATGGGGTTGTCGAGTCTGTGGTACGACGGTATCCCACCCAGTATCTTTGGGTGCATCGGCGTTTCAAAACCCGTCCAGAGGGGGAGGCCTCACCTTATTCACCCAGACGTAAGAAATAAAACGTATAACGCAGTACACTTATGTAACGATACAGTTGGCAGTAGGGGAGTGACGCATGCTGAGAATGTTTGAAATTCAGGGCGCGAAATTGCGGGATCAAAATGTTGATCCAGAGGGCGTGCGCGAGGCCATGAATCAGGCCGTCTGGATCGATGCCCACGAGCCAACCGACGAAGAGCGCGATCAGCTTAATACCTTTTTGCGCGCCGAGCTGCCCGAGTCGGACGACGTGGAAGAAATTGAGTTCTCGGCCCGCTACTTTCTCGACTCGGCCGGTATTCATGTTCACTCCCTGTTTTTGGCGCCCACCGAAGGGCGGCACAGTACCACCACGGTCGCCTTTATCTTGCAGGACAAGCGATTAATCACCCTGCGCGATGGCGAGCTGGCCGATTTTCGCCTGTTGCGTATGCGTGCTCGCCGTGGGCAGGTGCAGGCGCACTCCCCGCAGGACCTGCTGATTACCATGTTCGAACAAAAAGTGGAAAATCTGGCAGACGTGCTGGAGGATATTCACCGCAAGCTCGAAGATGTTAGTCATACCGTGCTGGAAGATGACGATGCGGATTTGGAGGATGCCATAGATCGGCTCGCCAAGCTTGAAGACAGTAACGGTAAGATACGCCTGTGCCTGATGGATACCCAGCGCTCTATTTCATTTTTGCAGCGGCATTTGCGCGAGCATTTCGAGTTGCAAGAGACCGCCCGCGAGATCAAACGCGACGTGGACACCCTGATGTCTCACACCGCGTTCTTGTTCGATAAGATTAACTTTTTAATGGACTCTACGCAGGGCTTTATCAATATCGAACAGAACCAAATCATCAAGACTTTTTCCATCGCTGCGGTGATCTTCCTGCCGCCCACCGTGGTGGCCAGCTTCTACGGAATGAACTTTGAGTTTATCCCCGGCCTGCATTGGGAGTGGGGTTACATCACCGGTATTTTGATTATGCTGGCCTCGGCGATTGCACCACTTTGGTATTTCAAACGTAAAGACTGGTTGTAGATGTCCGGCAGCCGCCGGATGAAACAAGGCTGAGGCCTGGCAACCGGAGGTTTTATGTCTGATGTGCTGATTTTTGGCGCGAATAGCGCCATCGCCTGTGCTTTGGCCGAGCGTTACGCAAGGGAGGGTTACCGCACAGTGGGGGTGGGGCGAGCCAGTGATGCGCCAGCGGCCTACGATCAATATTATACGTGCGATTACACAGAGGCTGCGTTGGCTGATGTCGTCAATCAGCTGCGCCTGGGTGAGGTTAAGCCTCAGGTGGTGGTCTCCTGTATTGGAACCTTGCACGGGGATGAACTGGCCCCGGAAAAGCGTTTGGAAGCCCTAAGCGCCGATTCACTGGGGCATTACTTTTTCGTCAACAGCATAATTCCCGCGCTGTTACTCAAGCAACTTAGCGCTATTTTAAGTGGTGTCGATAGTCCCAAAGTGGCGTTTTTGAGTGCGCAGGTGGGCAGTATTGGCGATAATCATCTGGGTGGTTGGTACGGCTACCGCGCCAGCAAAGCGGCTTTGAATATGCTTGTGAAAACCGCGGCGATTGAGCTGGCTCGGCGCCACAAGGGTATCTGCGTTCTCGCGTTGCACCCAGGCACCACCCGCTCTCCTCTCTCGGCGCCTTTTACCGAAAGAGTTCCGACCCAGCGGCTCTACAGCCCCGAAGTGTCCGCAGAGCGATTGTTCACCGTGTTGTGCAGTAGTGGCGCCGAGAGTAATGGCGAGTTTTTGCACTGGAGCGGCGAGCGTTTGCCCTGGTAAATAATCTTGGTGCAGGGCCTAAATGTGTTAATATCGCCGGTTTTTCGACCTTTGCCGATAGGGTGGTTCTATGGGGCTTGCCGACAGAGTTCTGGCTGTAAACAACGATCTTCCGATTCGCACCGAGCTGCCTGTGCACAGCGGTAAGGTCCGCTCGGTGTACTGGTTGAGCGATGCTGACAGCAAGCGCCTGATAACAGAGAAAGGCTATGATGTCAGCGAGAATACCAGCCTGGCCATAATGGTCATTAGCGACCGTATTTCTGCTTTTGACTGTATTTGGCACGGTGAAGGCGGAATGAATGGTGTGCCGGGCAAAGGCGCTGCGCTCAATGCGATTTCCAATCACTGGTTTCGCCTGTTTCGTGAGCAGGGCCTGGCAGACAGCCACATTCTGGATATTCCCCACCCACTGGTCTGGATCGTGCAAAAAGCGCGGCCGGTGATGATCGAAGCGATTTGCCGCCAGTATATTACCGGCTCAATGTGGCGAGCTTATGCCGGGGGTGAGCGCGAGTTTTGCGGTATAAAGTTGCCCGATGGTCTGCAGAAAGATCAGAAGCTACCCGAACTGTTGATTACTCCCTCCACCAAAGGTGTGTTGCGCGGCATTCCCGGGGTGCCCGAGGTGGATGATGTGAATGTCACCCGGAAAAACCTCGAGAACAACTACGCTGCTTTCAACTTTCGTGCAAAAAGCGATATCGATTTATACGAAAAGCTGTTGAAACAAGGTTTTGGATTGATCAGTGCGGAGCTGGCTAAGTTGGATCAGGTTTTTGTCGATACCAAGTTTGAGTTTGGTTATGTGACCGATGCCGCCGGTGAAGATAAGTTGATTTATATGGACGAGGTGGGCACGCCCGATTCCTCTCGCATTTGGGATGGCCCCCGCTACCGTGATGGGGAGGTGGTGGAGCAGTCTAAAGAGGCGTTCCGCCAGTTGTTGCTCAACCATTTTGATGATCCGGACATTTTGCTTAACAAGCAGCGCATGGATGAGCGCAGCGCTCTGGCGGCAAATAACGCTTTACCCGAGGCTGTGCTGATGCAGGTGTCGCAAACCTACTGCGGTATCGCGGAAAAGATAACCGGTGTGAAAATTGAACTGTCGGAAAGTCCCAAGCAGGAGATTATTGATATCCTGCGCGACGAGTACGGGTTGATTGACGAGTAGACTTTAGTTGTCCCATTCCCAGCGCAGTGGCTCGCCAAACTCATCGTAGATGATTTTTTTGCGTGGCCGTTTCAGACTGGTGGGTTTTTGCGGTTTGCTGGGTTTGCGACGCTGCTCGATCGCGGCAATAACATCGTTCACGGCGGTGCGAGTGTCGCCCTCTGATTTTTTTTCAAACACATGGGGAAGTGGCTGGCGAGTTTCTTCGCGGCCGGAAATTCCCTGAGGAACTTGTTTCACAACACCACCGCGAGACTGATACTCGCGAATTTGAGCCTCCAGCTCTTGGCGCTGCTCCTTTTTGGATTTGACCGGTTTCATACTGCAATCCGAGGCGACGGTAGCAAAGCCGATTAGAATATCATCTGGCCCCGTGGGCGTGAAGCTACGGCAGCAAATGGCGAAGTTATGGCAGAAGCGAACGTCAAAATCACTGAAATTTTTTACTCCCTGCAGGGGGAGTCCAATACCGTGGGGCTGCCCACGGTATTTGTGCGCCTGACTGGTTGCCCGTTGCGCTGCGGTTACTGTGATAGTGAATACGCGTTTTATGGTGGCGAGCGTATGAGTATCGCCGAGGTGCTGGAGAAAGTGGCTGCATATGGTGCCACCTATGTGTGCGTTACCGGCGGTGAGCCCATGGCGCAGAAGCATGCGCCCGAGCTTCTTGTGGCGCTTTGTGAGCAGGGCTATCAGGTATCTCTGGAAACCAGTGGTGCCATGGCGCTCGACAGTGTAGACACTCGGGTGGTCAAAGTGATGGATTTGAAGACCCCTGGCTCGGGGGAGTCGCATCGCAATCGCTGGGAGAACCTTGAGCTTCTCACGGACCGGGACCAGATAAAATTTGTCCTTTGCTCGCGCGAGGATTATCAGTGGGCCAAGTTAAAAATTCACGAGCATTGCCTGCACGAGAAAGTCGCCGATGTGCTGATGTCGCCCAGTTACGGTGAAATTGAGCCGCGCGCGCTGGCCGAGTGGGTGATCGAAGATAATCTGCCTGTGCGTTTTCAGCTGCAGTTGCACAAATTGCTGTGGGATGATGTTCCTGGGCACTGAGTGGAGATATTGAATGACGGATAAAAAAGCAGTGGTACTGGTGTCGGGTGGTCTGGATTCAACCACGGCTCTCGCCATAGCGCGTAGCCAAGGCTACCAGTGCTACACCATTAGCTTTGATTATGGTCAGCGCATGCGCGCTGAGTTGCTGGCGGCCGAGCGCGCCGCCGAAGCCTTGGGCAGTGCCGCCCACAAAGTAATACAGCTGGACTTACGCACAATTGGTGGCTCGGCGCTCACCGACGATGGCATAGCTGTGCCTGAGGAAGAGACCCAAGGGGTCCCCGTTACCTACGTGCCGGCACGCAATACGGTGTTTTTATCGATCGCCTTGGGGTGGGCAGAGGTGCTTGGAGCGGCGGATATTTTTATCGGTGTGAACGCCGTGGATTATTCTGGCTACCCAGACTGCAGACCGGAATATATTGCCGCTTACGAAACCATGGCCAACTTGGCGACTAAAGCGGGAACTGAGGGGCAAAAGCTCTCCATCCGTACGCCGTTAATTGATTTGAGCAAGGCCGATATCATTCGTCAGGGTATTGAGCTGGGGGTCGACTACAGTTTGACGGTGTCGTGCTATCAGGCCGATGACGACGGTCGTGCCTGCGGGCGCTGCGACAGTTGCCGTTTGCGTTGCGCTGGCTTCGAACAGGCTGGGGTGGCAGACCCCACTCGCTACCGGCTCTGAGAGTGTAAACTGCACACATTGGTAAGTTATTGATCAGTTGGTGATTATTACCAATAAATTGCAAAAAAGCGCTTGTGTTTTCTGACTAAATCATTATTATGTGCGCCTCTGATTTGGGCGCCTTCAGAAGCAGGTGTCAGGGTCACGGGTCGTTAGCTCAGTTGGTAGAGCAGTTGGCTTTTAACCAATTGGTCACTGGTTCGAATCCAGTACGACCCACCATATTTTGACCGGCAGTTTACTGAGCGCCGCCAGTCGCCCGCCACAGGATTTGGCAGACAAACAGTTTCTTTTTACGGGTCGTTAGCTCAGTTGGTAGAGCAGTTGGCTTTTAACCAATTGGTCACTGGTTCGAATCCAGTACGACCCACCATTCAAAAGCGCCAAGTGTCAGCACTTGGCGCTTTTTTATTGTCCGTAACAATTCCTGAGCGGGCAGGGCGGACGCTCTCGCCAGTTTGGCGGCTTATGCTAGAATGCGCCCTTTATAAAGCGCCCGGCTGAATAGATTATGGCGCCAACCGTGGTACCCAAGTATGTCCGTTGAAGCCCTCGAAAATACTGATGCCCAGACACTGGCCTCTGATCGCCAAGTGGTTAAGGACCATCTGGCTGGAATTGGTCGGCACAGTGATTTAACTCCCGAGCAGGAAGAGGCCTATAAGGCGCAGATCAAGCAGATGCTGGTCGAGCGCGATGCGGTTCTGGTGGCTCATTACTACACCGACCCCGTGATTCAAGCACTGGCCGAAGAGACTGGTGGCTGTGTCTCAGACTCACTGGAAATGGCGCGTTTTGGTCGCGACCACCCAGCGTCCACACTGATTGTGGCTGGCGTTAAATTTATGGGTGAGACGGCTAAAATTCTTACGCCGCATAAACGCGTTTTGATGCCCACGCTCGAAGCCACCTGCTCACTGGATATCGGCTGTCCGGCGGATGAGTTTGCCGAGTTTTGCGATCAGCATCCGGATCGTACGGTAGTGGTTTATGCCAATACATCGGCGGCGGTAAAAGCACGCGCCGACTGGGTGGTCACATCCAGTATTGCCCTGGATGTGGTGGATTATCTGGATAAAAAAGGCGAGAAAATTCTCTGGGCGCCGGATAAACATTTGGGCACCTATGTGCAGAAACAAACCGGTGCCGATGTTCTGCTTTGGGATGGTGCCTGCATTGTGCACGAGGAATTTAAAGCCCGCGGCATTGAAGATTTAAAAACTCTATACCCGGATGCTGCGGTATTGGTGCACCCCGAGTCGCCGCAATCGGTGGTGGAGCTTGCGGATGTCGCTGGTTCTACATCGCAGTTGATTAACGCGGCAAAAAACCTGCCTAACCGCGAGTTTATTGTCGCGACCGATCAGGGCATTTTCTACAAAATGCAGCAGCTGTGTCCAGATAAGGTGTTTCATGTGGCGCCGACTGCTGGCAGTGGCGCAAGCTGCCGTAGTTGTGCCAGCTGTCCATGGATGGCACTGAATGAGCTGGAGATTCTGGCAAAAGTGTTTGAGCAGGACGACAACGAAATTTTTGTGGACGAGGCCTTGGCCGAGCAGGCCATGCGGCCGCTCAATAGAATGCTGGCGTTTAAAAAGGGTTAGCTTTCAGCCTCGCTTGTGTCCATGGGCGGCTGTGCGTAACATGTCGCCAGTTTTTGTAAACAGTAATCGATGAGCCGCACTGCTCGTCGAGCGCGCCGCCGCCAAGGCGCCCCTTGTTCCGCAGTGGAGAGATTATGATTCAAGGCAGTATGGTTGCCCTGGTAACCCCGATGAACGCTGATAACTCGCTGGATTGGCAGCGACTGTCCGCCCTGGTGGACTGGCATCTGGAGCAGGGTACTCACGCCATCGTTGCTGTGGGCACCACCGGCGAGTCGGCCACCTTAGATGTCGATGACCATCTGGCGGTCATCAAACATGTGGTGGATCAGGTGGCTGGCAGAATTCCTGTGATTGCCGGCACAGGGGCGAACTCCACCTCCGAGGCGATCGAGCTTACCGAGGGTGCGAAAAACGCCGGTGCCGATGCCTGCCTACTGGTTACTCCATACTACAACAAGCCGACCCAGCAGGGTTTGTACCTGCATCATAAAGCCATTGCCGAGGCCGTAGACATTCCCCAGCTTTTATACAATGTGCCTGGACGCACTGCGGTGGATATGCAGCCGGAGATTGTGTTGGAGCTGGCTAAGCTGCCTAATATCATCGGTATTAAAGAAGCGACCGGCGATATGGTGCGTGCCAAGGCAATTATAGATGCCGCTCCCGCCGGTTTTAAAATTATCTCCGGCGATGACGAAACAGCCGTAGAGTTGATGTTATTGGGTGGGCACGGGGATATTTCTGTCACCGCTAATGTCATACCCGGCAAGCTGGCGCAGATGTGCGAGCTCGCTATCGCCGGTAAAGCTGATGAGGCTCGCGCAATTAACGACTCGCTGATGTCGTTGCACCGCGCCATGTTCCTCGAGGCCAACCCGATTCCAGTGAAGTGGGCGCTGGCGCAAATGGGGGTAATTGGCGAGGGTATTCGATTGCCGATGACGCCGCTATCCGATGTTTATCACGAGCAGGTTCGCACTGCGCTGCGAGATGCCGGACTGATTTAAGTAAGCTGAAGACAATCCTATGATAAAAACTATCGCCCTTCGCGGGCTCGTTTTGACCTTAATGGCGCAATTGGTCGGTTGCGGTGTGTTCTGGGGCGACCAAGCCTATTTTCGCAACCGCGACGGTGACTACCAAAAGGCCGATAAAATCGAGCCGTTGAAAGTTCCCGAGGGGATGAGCGGTGAGAGGTTGGGGGAAATTTATCCCATACCTCCTATTCAGGAAAGCGAGTTCGACGAGGCGGTGGCGGCCGATCACAACGAAGTGCCACGGCCGCAGCCGTTGGCGACCAACTTAATGCAGGAGAACGTAAAAATTCAGCGTCTTGGCGATGAACGCTGGATTTTGATGAACGTATCTCCGGGTGAAGTTTGGCCTCGGGTGCGCAGCTTTATGAACGAGAACAATGTGGATGTGGCCAGTGCCGATATCGGCCGCGGCTTGATTGAAAGTCACTGGCTGCAGTTTAAAACGGACCTGAGCACCACGGACCGCTATCGTATCCAGATTGATCAGGGCGTCCAGCCTGAAACCAGCGAAATTCACGTGCTGCACCAATCGGTCAGCGGCACCACGCCGCCCGACAGCCCCCAGTGGCCAGCTCAGTCCAGCTCTGCTGAGCGCGAAGCCTGGCTGCTGGATGAGCTTGCCGCCGCGCTGGCTCAGGACGAAACCATAGGTGGCACCTCGCTGCTGGCACAG
Organism: Gilvimarinus sp. DA14; assembly: GCF_024204685.1. Lineage (NCBI taxonomy): Bacteria > Pseudomonadati > Pseudomonadota > Gammaproteobacteria > Cellvibrionales > Cellvibrionaceae > Gilvimarinus > Gilvimarinus sp. DA14. The sequence continues at coordinate 1,031,526 of NZ_CP100350.1, read as the reverse complement.
GCCATTGGCGGTGAGGCCAAATCGGCGCTGGTAGTAGAGGCCAGTGAGCCGGTAATGAAAATACGCTTGAACGAAGAGCGCGCCAAAGCCACTTTATTCCACGCCATGAAGCAAGATGGCTTTGCCATCTATGACAGCGCACCGGATCAGGGGGTTTATTACCTGCATTATGAGCCGGTCGAGCCCGAGGGCGAGGGTTGGTTCAGCGGCTGGTTTGAGAGTGACCGCGAGGTGGTCCATACCAGTCCTTACACATTGGCGCAGCTGCTGCCAAATGTGCCCACCGCAGAAGCCTTTACCACTGCGCCACTGTCTAAGCGCAGTGCCGAGACGGTGAATCCGGATGCGCCCGGTTATCTGTTGTTTATCAAAGGCCAGCCTGGGGATTACACCGTGCATCTGCGCGATCCCTATGGCAAGCGACTGGACCCACGTACTGCACGCGAAATGCTTACGCTGTTGCGCAAAAACCTGATTTAAGAGGCTCCCCATGAGGTTTGCCTCCTTAGGCAGCGGCAGCAAGGGCAATAGCACGCTGATTGAATGGCCTGGGGGCGCGCTGCTGGTGGACTGTGGTTTCAGCGTAAAAGAAACCGAGGCGCGCCTAGCACGCCTGGGGCGAGCCGCCAAGGATCTAACCGCGGTCATTGTTACCCACGAGCATAGCGATCACATTAAAGGCGTCGCCGCGCTGGCGCGGCGCTATCAGATGCCGGTTTATATGACGCCCGGCACCTATCACAGTCGCGATCACGGTCGCATTCCCGAGTTAAAGTTGATAGAAAACTACCAGCCTTTCACTCTGGGGGGGCTGGAGGTTAAGCCTGTAGCGGTGCCTCACGATGCCCGAGAGCCAGCGCAGTTTGTGTTTCGTTGCAATGGTCGCAGTCTGGGTATTCTCACGGATTTGGGAAATATATCCCCCCATGTCGAGCGCGCCTATTGCGATTGCGATGCACTGATTCTTGAGGCAAACCATGATCCTATGATGCTCGCCGGGGGACCTTACCCGCCGTCGCTAAAACAGCGGGTTGGCGGCCTGTGGGGGCACCTGAGCAATCAGCAGGCGGCCGGTTTTTTACAGCGAGTTGACGTCCAGCGGTTACAGCACTTGGTGGTGGCGCACATCAGCCAAAAAAACAATACCCTGGCATTGGCTAAGCTGGCGCTAGAGCCGTTTACGGCCGGTATCGCGAATACGATTTATGCCTGTCAGGATGAAGGTTTTGGCTGGCTCGAAATCTCGTCCGCTGCACAAACAGCGGCAACCGCTTAGCGCGTGTTCTATAGTGCGCCAAAGCTTTGCTATAGTGCAGGGTAGGTTCAGCAAAGTAACAAAGGTAGAAAAGTGGAACGTCGCCAGCACGAACGCACCAGTCGCAGCATCCGGGTAGAAATGCTGCATCCAAGTATCGGCACCATTGTGGGATTTACCACGGATATCTCAGATGGGGGCGCGCAGGTTATGCTTGAAAACCAAGCGATCCCGCCAGTGGGGACCGAGTTGCAGGTATTGTTTCGCAAAGTGGTGGGGCCTATCAATGCTGAGCCGGTGACCATGAAAGTCGTGCACCAGTTTCGCAACACGATTGGTTTGTCCTTCGCTGTATAAGAACAGCGGCTTTAACAGTGTTCTGGTAGAAGAATTGAGCCGTTGTTTTCTGTTACCGCCTGTTTCACCTGTTGTAGATCTCGGCACTGAACGTCACTGTTTCCCTCCAGGTTTACGTCGGTCAGCTTAATTAGGCTGAGCAGCGGCGCGGCATCGCTAATATGGTTATTTTCCAGGTGTAAAAGAGTTAATTTCCCCAGTCTTCCCAGTGTGCTGATGTCGGTAATCTGGTTGTCTGCCAGATCGAGCTCGGCAATGGCAAAATAGCGCTCAAGGCCGGCGAGATTTGTCACTCCTGCATGGCTACACTGCAGGCGGGTAAGCTGGCTTACGGCAGTTACTTTACGGTCTTGAATCGCTTGCTCAATGCAAGTTTTGAGATTCTCGTCGCTTATGCTGGATTCTTTTAGCAGCGGTTTGGGAGTGTAAACGACATTGTCGTTAACGGAGATATCGTACTGACTGCAACCGCCGATGAGCGTTAGCGCCGCAGCGCGAATAAGTGTTTTCATGATAATCCTGTTGCAGTGTTCAGTGTTGGTTAAGGGAGTTCATGCAAATGTGATAACTACCAGTGTGTCCAGGCGGACAATGGTATAGGATTATCGCCAGATATTCATTGGCCAGATTCAGGAGTCAAAATGAAAAAACTAATTGCAATGGCAAGTGTGCTGGGCTTAGTTGCCTGTACAACCACCGATCCCTACACCGGGGAGCAGAAAACCTCTAACTCGACTACAGGTGCAGTCATTGGTGCCGTGGCCGGGGCGGCTATTGGTGTTGCCTCCTCGAGTAAAAAAGACCGGGGCAAGGGCGCCCTTACAGGTGCTGTGGCAGGCGGTGCTATTGGCGGCGGCGTGGGTCATTATATGGACCGCCAGGAGGCCGAGCTGCGCCAGAAATTGCAGGGTAGTGGGGTGCAGGTACGCCGCGACGGTAACACCATCTCGCTGATTATGCCGGGCAATATTACTTTTGAAACGGACCAGTATTCCATTCGCCCCGAGTTTCACGATGTGTTGGATTCGGTGGCGCTGGTGTTGGCCGAGTACAAAGAGACTAACGTGAATATCGCCGGACATACTGATTCCACAGGTTCAGACAGTTACAACCAGATGCTGAGTGAACGCCGTGCCCAGAGCGTGCGCGATTACCTGGGCCAGCGCAAGGTGGATTACGGTCGTCTGAATGCGACTGGTTATGGCCCCCGATATCCTATCGCCAGCAACTCCTCGGCATCGGGCCGGGCGCAGAACCGTCGTGTAGAAATTGAATTGGTACCGCGTTAATCCTCAATGACCGATATCGTCGTAGTGTGTAACACCGCTTCGCGGCGCATGCCTGCCAGTCGCTTGGCAGCGGCGCTGGAGGCGGAATTGCTATTTGATCTTGGGCTGGAGGATATTCGCGAAGGTCCCGAGTTTGCGCTGGTGTTTGATGACACAGGGCTTAGCCTTCAGCAAACCGGGCGCAAGGCCCCGGGGCCGGTGCGAGCTGAGTTCGTTACCGGCGCGGTGAATCACCGTCGAAAGTTTGGTGGTGGCAAGGGGCAGGCCATTGCCAAAGCGGTGGGGATTGCGGCGCGGGTAAAACCCTATGTGCTGGATGCCACCGCAGGACTGGGCCGCGATGCCTTTGTGTTGGCCACTCTGGGCTGTCAGGTGCATATGCATGAGCGCAACCCTGCTGTGCATGCGCTGCTAAGCGATGGGTTGGCCCGCGCCGCTGAACAGGCCGACAGCGAGCTGGCCGAGATTATAGCCAGGCTCAGCCTGGATTACGGCGATAGCTCCAGCCTTTTGACCGAGCGCAGCAATGGGTTCGACGTGGTTTATCTGGACCCCATGTTTCCTGAGCGGCAAAAGTCGGCGGCGGTGAAAAAAGAGATGCGGGCTTTCCACTCTCTCGTGGGAGCGGATGAAGACGCCGATGGCCTGTTGCAAGCGGCGCTTGAGGTGGCTCGTTATCGTGTTGTGGTAAAGCGCCCGCGCAATGCGCCGGATTTAGCCGAGCGCGCCCCCAGTTATCGATTAGAAGGTAAATCGGGGCGTTTTGATATCTACGCCCTGCAGAAATTTCCCGATAGTCTGAATTAACGTTTGCGCCAAAACGCCAGCAAGCGCGAAGCCAGCATGCGCATCTGCGCGCAAATGGCAATCGCGAACCCCACCGCGATAACACACAGGCCGGCTAGAGTTGCCAGCTCTTGCTGCAGAGAGGGAGCGAGCAGTTGTGAGGCCAAATACACCACGAGTAAGCCGATAAAAAACAGTACCGCGCCCAGGCGAAACTGTTTAAAGCTCTGCGCCAGGGGTACCGAACAGTAGGCGATAAACCTCTCTTTTAGTTTCATTGGTTAGCTTTCACTTGCGCATTGATACCAGCGAGGGTATAAGCTGCTCCTGCTTCCGAGGATACTGTGTGACGATTAGCCCGCTTGTGCATCAAAAATTTACCTCCCGCGTCGATGAGTTGTTTCTCGATGAGTTAGCTGATCAACTCACCGAGCACGGCTATGCCATTTTGGATGATGTGTTTTGTCCGGCCGCGGTAGCCTCTTTAAGGGCCGAGTTTGAGCACCCCGATTGCCGGTTTAAAAATGCCGGTATCGGCCGCCAGGAAGATTTTACCATTGCCCGCCAGGTGCGTGGCGATCGCATCTGCTGGCTTGAGGGGCGCACCGGCGCGGCCGCTTTTTTTCTCGATACCATGGCATCGATTCGCCATGGTCTAAACCGACGCCTGTTTATGGGCTTGTTCGATTACGAAAGCCACCTAGCGTATTACCCCGTGGGCGCATTTTATAAAAAACACTGGGACGCTTTTAAAGGGCGCTCAAACCGGGTGTTATCCACTGTGTTTTACCTCAACCAGAATTGGCGTGAATCCGATGGCGGCGAGCTTTTGCTCTATGACAGGGCGGATAAGACATTAATGGAAGCGATAGTGCCCCAAGGCGGGCGTTTGGTGGTCTTTCTCAGTGAGGACTTTCCCCACGAGGTGTTACCCGCCCATCGCGAGCGCTACAGTATTGCCGGCTGGTTTAGGGTTAATACCAGTACCGCTACCCACTTAGATCCGCCGGAATAATTTTGCCAGTCACGCTGGCCTGACTTATGCTGCTCTAGTGGCGTAATCAGGTTAATCAGTCGGGAGTGGCTATGGAAATTAACTGGCGTGACTATCACAGCGGCGATTTCTACGATGAATTGATCAGCTCACCAGGGCATCCACGCAAGGTGGCGCGGCAGCTGGCGAAGCATTTGGCGGGGCTTAGCAGTGAAGAGATCGCCGAGCGCAAACACTCGGCGGAGCTTGCCATTAAAACCATGGGCATCTCGTTTACTGTCTATTCGGAGGCGGGCAATATCGACCGCGCCTGGCCCTTCGATATCATTCCGCGGGTGATCGCGCATAAAGAGTGGTTGCACACCGAAAAGGGGCTGATCCAACGCCTGCAAGCGCTCAACTGCTTTATCGACGACGTCTATAACGAACAGCGCATTGTCAAAGACAAAGTGCTGCCAGCGGAGCTGTTGGCCGATTCAGTTAATTTTCGCCCTGAATGCGTGGGGATGAAGCCTGCATTAGGTGTTTGGGCACATATTTGTGGCAGCGATTTGATTCGCGATAACGATGGTCGCTTTTATGTGCTGGAAGATAATTTGCGGGTGCCTTCTGGCGTGTCTTATATGCTGGAGAACCGCAAAGTCACCAAACGCATTTTTCCCGAATTGTTTGAAAACCACAATATTCTGCCGGTTACCGAATATCCGAGCCAGCTGTTCGACACCCTGGCCGCTATTTCGCCCCGACCGCTGGAGTTTCCCGAAATTGTCGTACTAACCCCCGGTATCTACAACTCAGCCTATTTTGAGCACTCCTATCTTGCGCAGCAAATGGGGGTAGAGCTGGTAGAGGGCAGCGACCTGGTGGTTGAAGATGATCATGTGTTTATGCGCACCATCAATGGTTTGGCGCGGGTGGATGTGATTTATCGCCGTATCGACGACCTGTTTCTCGACCCGCAAATGTTCAACCCCGATTCGGTATTAGGGGTGCCGGGGCTGATGCGGGCCTGGCTTAAAGGCAATGTGGCGATTGCTAATGCACCGGGTGCCGGCGTGGCCGACGACAAGGTCATCTATACCTACGTGCCACAGATGATTAAGTATTATCTGGGTGAAGACCCTATACTGCCCAATGTGCCCAGCTACTTATGTGTGGATAAAAAGCAGCGCGATTACGTGCTGGAAAATCTCGATAAGTTAGTGGTTAAGCCGGCCAATGAGTCTGGCGGTTACGGCATGTTGATAGGCCCCCAGTCGAGCAAGAAAGAGCGTGAGGAATTCGCAGCGCGCATCAAAGCCCAGCCTCGTAACTACATGGCACAACCGTTAATCTCACTATCGACAACACCCATTATTGGCAGTAAAAACGCTGAGCCTAGGCATATCGATTTGCGACCTTTTGTTTTGCAGGGACGTCACAGTTCGGTGACCGCGGGGGGGTTGACCCGAGTGGCCATGCGCAAAGGCTCCTATGTGGTCAACTCGTCGCAAGGCGGCGGCAGTCAAGATACCTGGGTCGTGGTTGAGGAGGACAAATAATGTTATCTCGAGTCGCAGAGCGAATTTACTGGATGGGACGCTACATGGAGCGGTGTGAAAATGCCGCTCGCCTGATCAATGTAAACACCAAGCTGTTGTTGGATTTACCGCGCGGCGTCAGCGTGGGGTGGGGCACCCTGGTAGAAATTATGGGCCTGGACGATTACTTTTCCCGCGATACGCAAAATGCCGACGAGCGCAGCGTGATGCGGTTTATGCTGGCCGACACCCACAATCCCAGCTCGCTTTTAACGTCAATGGCCAACGCCCGGGAAAACGCACGTATTACCCGCGAGATCATGCCCTCGGAGGTCTACGAGCTGATCAACGACACCTATTGGTATTTAAATGATTACGCCTCCGGCGCTGTCGCCAGGCGCGAGCGGCATTTACTGCTTGAAGCTGTGATTCAGCGTGTGCAGCAGTTTACCGGTATGCTGGCAGGCTGTATGAGTCAAAACGATGCTTACAGCTTTATTCGCCTGGGGCGCAACCTTGAGCGAGCGGATATGACCTCGCGCATTGTCGATGTAGGGGCCAGCCGTATTCTGCCCAAAGCCGTTGAAGATAACAGTGCCAATGAACCCTACAGTAATATTTTATGGATGAGCGTGTTGCGCTCATTAAGTGGCTATCAGATGTATCGTCAGCATGTGCTGGACAGAGTTAATGCCGAGGACGTGGTGATGTTCTTATTTCAAGATCCGCTATTTCCCCGCGCGGTAGAACACTGTTTGTCAGAGCTGACAGACTGTTTTGCCAAGTTGCCTAACAGCGATCAAGCGTTGCATGAAGTAGCTGCATTACGGCGACAGTTAAAAGGCGCTGACTTTGCGGCCTTGATGGACTCCGGGCTGCACGATTATATCGATACGGTGCAATCCGAGATCGCCGCAATTCATCAGGCCATTGCTGCTACTTGGTTTTTGCCGCAAGTGCAGGTTAGCGCGTGAAGGATTTTTATTGTCGCTGCGGCGCGCGGGTGTTTTTTCGCAACACCCAGTGCCTTAATTGCCAGCGGCGTTTGGGATTTGCACCGCAGCAAATGCAAATGTTGAGTCTGGATTCTAGTGAAGGGGATTCGGCCCTGACCTCAGCCGATGGCACACGCTATCGCTATTGTAAAAATCACTATGATTACGGTGCATGTAATTGGCTGTTGCACGAACACGACTCAGAGCCGTACTGTTTAAGCTGTCGTCTAAACGATACTGTGCCGGACTTATCTCACGCTGATAACGTCACTCAATGGGCAAAACTTGAAGCCGCGAAACGGCATTTGATCTACTCGCTGCTGTCCATGGGGCTTAACCTGACTCCGGCCAACGATAAAAACCTGCGCCTGGCGTTCGAGTTTTTGGAGGACAGTCGCAGTAACCCAGCGGTGGCCGAATCTTTTGTCGCAACCGGGCACAGCCTTGGGTTGATTACGATTAATTTGGCTGAGGCAGACGACGCGTATCGAGAAAAAACCCGTCTCGAATTGGGCGAGCACTACCGTACTATTCTCGGCCACTTTCGACATGAAATCGGCCATTATTACTATGAATTACTGGTGGCCGATTCGCCGTGGCTGGATGAGTTTTGCCGCTTGTTTGGCGACCCGAATCTGGATTATCAGCAGGCGCTGAAGGCGCACTACCAGACACCGGTCAGTGACAATTGGCAGCAGAGTTATATCAGTCACTACGCCCAGTCACACCCAATGGAGGACTGGGCCGAAACCTGGGCCCATTACCTGCACATAGTCGATACATTGGAAACGGCCCGCTCATTTGGGCTACTAAAAGGCGAGATTGACTTTAACAGTATGGATTCACTGTTGGCGCATTGGCTGGAGTTATCCGTGTCACTCAATGCGCTCAATCGCAGTATGGGGTTAGGCGATGCCTATCCTTTTGTGATTACGCCGGCTATCAGCGATAAACTCAGGCTTGTTCATCGGATTGTAACGAGTCGCCCCAATTAAGCGGGGGCAGGCGGTCGAAGGCTTCGTTTAAGTACTGGTCCCAGGCTTTTTTCAGCTCGCGCAGGTATTCGTCATCATCGTCAAAGCGAAACCGCTGTAGTGAAAAACTGTCGGCATTGTAGATGGCAAGCTCAATTGGCGGGCCTACAGTCAGGTTACTGCGCATGGTCGAATCCATGGATACCAGAGCGCAGCGCGCGGCATTCTCTAAACTGGTAGCAGCGGTCAGAATCCGGTCGAGGATCGGTTTGCCGTATTTGCTCTCGCCAATTTGCAGGTAAGGTGTGTCTTTGGAGGTGGTGATGTGATTGCCCTGTGGGTAAACCATCGCCAAGCGGGGTTTGTCACCGGCTATCTGACCGCCAATAATAAAGCTGGCCTCGAAGCTCATACCGCCGTTGGGGCCACCTCCGGAGGCGTGTTTATCTTGCTCCAGGCGATTGATCTCGCCCAAATAGCTCGCCGCTTCGCTGATATCCGGTACGGTTTTTAAGCTGGTGGCCGCATTGTCGCGAATATCGCGTTTAACCTGAGACACCACGGCCTGGGTAGTGGCCAGATTGCCCGCGGATAAGATCACAAACTCCCTTTCACCCGTCACGCTGTAATGGTACATCTTGCCGTAGGTGCTGACTTGGTCAACCCCGGCATTGGTACGTGAGTCAGAGCAGAATACCAATCCGGCATTCATGGTGATGGCAACGCAATAGGTCATAAGGTAAACAGTTTAGGAACAGGGGTAGATAGGTGGGCTAGGTTAAGTTCGAATCCACGGAGCGTCAAGCGCCGATTGCGTTGAAAAATGTGTCTGCTGGATGTTGATGGGGCCTAGCTGCCAGGTGGTTACAGACACCAACGCGGAGCAGCCGTCTAAAAGGACTTTACCCTGCCGTGTCCGTAATAGGCGCGGGCGAAAGCCGGCTGTTCGATGTTATCCTGCAGCTCTTGAAGTCGATATAAGGACAAACAGTGAAATTATCAATGATGGCCGCCTGCGCCGAGAATGGTGTAATCGGGGCCGGTGCAGATATCCCCTGGCAGGCCAAGGGCGAACAATTATTGTTCAAAGCGCTGACGTTTAATCAATGGCTATTGGTGGGGCGCACCACCTTCGAGTCCATGGGAAAGCTGCCCAATCGGCGCTATGCCGTGGTCTCGCGTACTAAAGCGGTGGCAGAAGACGACTCTGTGGTCGTGTTTGCCTCTATCGACGAGGCGCTTGAGGCGATGTCACAGCGCACCGACCACCTGATGGTCGCCGGCGGTGGCCAGATATATCGGCAGTTGCTGCCGCATATCGATACTCTGCATCTGTCGGTGATTCAGTGTCGCCCCGAGGGGGACGTGAGTTTTCCGGCGTTGCCCGATTTTTTGCATAAGGTCTTTGAGCAACAGTTCCATTCCAATATTGATTACCGTTATCAAATCTGGCAGCGCCAATCCAGCGTTCCTGGAGGCGTCTGATGTTCACAGCGGCACCTGAGCAGGCGTTGTATCTTTCCATGGAAAATCCTGACGACGGTTTGAGCCGTGTCTCACCCCACCCGTTTGAGCTTGAGGGTAAACACTGGCCCACGGTTGAGCATTACTATCTGGCAATGCGACTTATACGCGAGGAAGATCAGGAAAAGGTAAGGCAGGCCACGGGTGTTATGGCGGCACGCAAAGCGGCCAAAGGTTGGTTTCGCAAAAAGCGTGGCGACTGGAAGCAGGTGCAAACCGTGGTGATGACCCGAGCCGTGTACACCAAAATGCGCAGCTATCCGCCGCTTACCGAGAAGTTACTGGCAACCGGCAACGAGACATTGGTGGAAGATAGTCAGTTCGATTACTTTTGGGGCTGTGGCCGCGATAAACGCGGCGACAATCACTACGGTAAGGTGCTGATGAATGTGCGGGCTAAGCTGCGGGACGAGGCTCAGCAACTGGCCAAGCCCTAGGCGTCAGAAACAGCTACTGGCGCAGCTTAATTAAGCGTGCGTCGAAACAAGTCCACCGACATACGGTAGGCGTTTAGGGCCAGTTCTGCGTCATAGCGTTCACCTTCATCTCGCATAAAGGCGTGCTGGCCGTTAAATTCATGCCAGGTAAAATTGCATCCGGCGGTGCGCAGCGCCTGGTTGATGTCGGCGCGGTTTGTGTCAGGCACGTGAGGGTCCTGGCGCCCCCAGATCATCATCAGCTCGCCTTTGACATCGGCGCAGCGCGCCAGGGTTTGATCTGATTCTGTCGCAGGTAAGGTGTTGGAGTGCAAATCGGTGGCGTACAGGCAGGCCGCCGCCTGGATACGGGGGTTGAGTGCCGCGCGAAATGCCAGGTGGCCACCGATGCAGACTCCCATGCTGCCCACATGGCCATTGCAGTAATCACTGTCATCCAAAAAGCTCAGCATAGCGGCGGTGTCGCTGTCGTGATCCGTTAAGGGCTTGGTGAACTTATCCTGGTTGCCTTTATCTTTTCCCGCGTCGTCGTAAGCTAATACTGTGCCTATCGGGTTGAGCTCATGAAACACCTCGGGAACCAGCACGACAAAACCGTGGCCCGCCATTATGGCGGCCGAACGGGCGATAGGCGCGGTTTGCTGGAAAATCTCGGAGTAAAAAATCACCGCCGGAAACTGTCCTTCGGCTGCCGGGCGATACACGTAGGTGCGCATGGTGCCGGTGGGGGTGGGAATATCGACGGTTTCATTTTTAATGATCATAAATTCAATCTCTCGGTTTACTCAGCGCCACAGGCGCACCAATATCGGTAAGCTAATACCCCACAGAGCCATCCACAGCAGCAATAACAACACGGCAATAAAACCGAACAAGTCAGGGGCTTTCATCAGAGTGGTCATCAGGGAGTCCTGGTAGTAAAAAAACCACGGGTGATCCGGAGGAAAAACCCAGGTGTGCAATGTGTAAAACACCTTTTTGGGGCCGATCAACAAGACACTTATACAGGCGAGACTAATGACGCCGGTAAACACCGCAATGATATTTCGCGCGCGCGGTAGCGGACTGCGCCTGAAGTGTAAGATTAAAACGCTGAGCAAGCTTAGCGCGAGGCAAGCCCAGCCCAGGGTGTAAACGCCCTCTACCAGGCGGGCTACATCCTGCAAATGAATAACCTCATCCCGGCGCAGCAGCAATTCGGCGCTTCCCGCCTCGGTGGTATAGGTAATGTCTGCCAGGGCCGCAGGATCTTGATGAATCGCCTGATTAATCTCGGCAAATAGCCTTAGGTGTTGCGCTTCATCGGTATTGGCAAAGCCGTCGCGGTAGCGATTTTGCGGGCCGTAGGTTTGGATGTGTTCTTCTATGTTCAGGGCCTGGTAGGCGAGCGGGTAGGCAAAATCCACCTTGGCGAACAGGTGCCAGGCAATAAAGCCACACAAAAGCCAGTGGCTGAGAAAAAACAGAGGCCAGAGCACGGACGATAAACGCACGATCAATCCCTATCGAGAAATTTTTTGTCATCATACCAGCGGCGCTCGGCTTTTGCCCCGAGCTTTGCCTGTATGCCAGCGCCGCTGCCGTAGCTGATAATCTACGTCAGCAATAATTCCAGGGTGCGTCGATAAGTCTGGGTCAGCAGTTCTAAATCTGCGGCACTGATACGCTCATCGACCTTGTGAATGGTGGCATTGCGCGGTCCAAGCTCTACCACCTGGGCGCCGGTGGGGGCAATAAAGCGCCCGTCCGAGGTGCCGCCGGTGGTCAACAGCTGAGGCTTATAACCGGTGGTGTTTTCAACGGCTTGCACCACCGCGTCTACCAGTGAGCCCTCGGCGGTTAAAAATGGCTGACCGCTCAGTTTCCAATTGACTTCATAATTGAGTCCGTGGCGATTTAAAATTTCCTCAGTGCGCTCGCGCAGCTCGGTTTCGGTAACCTCGGTGGAGAAGCGAAAGTTAAATATCACGTGAGCTTCACCGGGAATCACGTTGGTAGCGCCTGTGCCAGCGTTAAGGTTGGACACCTGAAAACTGGTGGCGGGAAAGAAGTCATTCCCCTTGTCCCACTCGGTGCTCGCCAGCTCGGCCAAGGCCGGTGCCAGAGTGTGAATAGGGTTTTCCGCCAGGTGCGGGTAGGCCACATGGCCTTGCACGCCTTTTACGCTCAGCTCGGCGCCCAGCGAGCCGCGCCGGCCGTTCTTGATTACATCGCCAAGCTTATCGGTGCTAGAGGGCTCGCCCACAATGCACCAGTCCATTTTCTCGCCATTATCTTCTAACCATTGCACCACTTTTACGGTGCCGTTGTCGGCGGGACCTTCCTCATCGCTGGTAATCAAAAAGCCAATCCGGCCGTGATGCTCGGGGTGCTGGGCGATAAACTCTTCGCAGGCCACCACCATGGAGGCGAGGGAGCCTTTCATATCTGCCGCGCCACGGCCGCAGAGCATGCCATCAACAATGCAAGGTTCGAATGGGGGGTATTGCCAATGCTCGGCGGGGCCGGTGGGCACCACGTCGGTATGGCCGGCAAAAGCCAACAATGGGCCAGAGTCGCCACGCACCGCCCAAAAGTTATCCACCTCGCCAAAACGCAGGCGGTGGACGGTAAAGCCAATGCGTTCTAATCGTTCGATCATCAGTGCCTGGCAGCCAGCATCTTCGGGGGTGACAGATTGGCGCGAAATCAGGTCGCAGGCGAGCTCTAGGGTGGGGGTATTTGCATTCATGTGCGGTTCGCTTGGGTCGGTAGTATTTGATTGGCGGCGATTCTAGCAAATCGCAAGCGTCAGGGCGAAAGCGCGTCATAGCATGGCCCGGGCAAATAAGCTAAACTTGCCGCCTTTGACCAGCCCGCCGGTGGTAAGGCTTTAACACCTGTGCGGCAAGCCACATTTCGCCGCCTGCGCACTGCGCCGGCGCATGAGTTGAGACAGAATGTCAGACAGTATTAATCCCAAAGAAATCAGCCACATACGCAACTTTTCCATCATTGCCCACATCGACCACGGCAAGTCCACCATTGCGGACCGCTTTATCCAGCTGTGCGGTGGTCTTACCGACCGTGAGATGGCGGCGCAGGTGCTCGATTCAATGGATATTGAGCGCGAGCGGGGCATTACCATCAAGGCCCAGAGCGTGACCCTGGACTACAAAGCCCGCGATGGCCAAACCTATCAGCTGAACTTTATTGATACCCCGGGGCATGTGGATTTCTCCTATGAAGTGTCCCGCTCACTGTCGGCCTGTGAAGGTGCTCTTTTGGTCGTGGACGCCGCTCAGGGGGTCGAGGCGCAGTCGGTGGCTAACTGCTATACCGCCATTGAACAGGGACTGGAAGTGATTCCGGTACTGAACAAAATGGATTTGCCCCAGGCCGAGCCGGATCGCGTCGCCCAGGAAATCGAAGACGTGATTGGTATCGACGCCACCGAGGCGGTGCGTTGTAGTGCCAAATCCGGTCTCGGTATTGAAGATGTACTGGAAGAGCTAGTGCGCCTGGTGCCGCCGCCTACCGGTGATCGCGAGGCGCCGCTGCAGGCGCTGATTATCGACTCCTGGTTCGATAATTACCTGGGGGTTGTGTCTCTGGTGCGTGTGACTCAGGGCACCTTGCGGGTGAAAGATAAGATTCTTACCAAATCTATCGGCAAGGCCCATGTGGTCGATAGCGTGGGGGTGTTCAACCCCAAGCTCACCAAACTTAAAGAGCTAAAAGCCGGTGAGGTAGGCTTTATTGTTGCCGGCATTAAGGACATTCAGGGCGCCCCTGTGGGGGATACCATTATCTCCAGCAGCTACCCGGATACCGAAGCGTTGCCCGGTTTCCAGAAAGTTAAGCCGCAGGTATACGCGGGGATGTTTCCGGTCAGCTCGGATGACTTTGAAAACTTCCGCGAAGCGCTGCAAAAGCTCACTTTGAACGATGCCTCGCTGTTTTTCGAGCCCGAAAGTTCTGACGCCTTGGGGTTTGGTTTTCGCTGCGGTTTCCTCGGCATGTTGCATATGGAGATCATCCAGGAGCGGCTCGAGCGCGAGTATGATCTGGATCTGATTACCACCGCGCCGACGGTGGTGTATGAGGTAGTAACCACCAAGGGCGATACCATCTACGTGGATAACCCCTCATCGCTGCCCGATCTCGGTACCATTGATGAAATGCGCGAGCCCATCGTCGAGGCGAATATCCTGGTGCCGCAAGAGCACTTGGGCGCGGTGATTACGCTGTGTGTGGAAAAGCGCGGCGTGCAGCGCGATATGCATTACATGGGTAATCAGGTATCGGTACGTTACGACATGCCCATGAACGAGGTGGTGTTGGATTTCTTCGACCGCCTAAAATCGGTCAGCCGCGGTTTTGCCTCGCTGGACTATAGCTTTGCGCGCTTTGAGGCGGCTAAGCTTGTGCGTTTGGATGTGTTGATTAACGGCGATAAAGTCGATGCCCTGGCTCTCATTGTACACCGCGATCACGCTCAGAGCATTGGTCGTAACCTGACCGAAAAGATGAAAGAATTGATTCCCCGGCAGATGTTCGATGTGGCCATTCAAGCGGCTATTGGCGGCAACGTGGTGGCGCGGACCACGGTGAAAGCGCTGCGTAAAAATGTAACCGCAAAATGTTACGGCGGCGACGCCTCACGTAAGAAAAAGCTGCTGCAAAAGCAAAAAGAAGGTAAAAAGCGGATGAAGCAAGTGGGTAATGTGGAAATTCCCCAGTCTGCCTTCCTCGCTGTGCTCCAGGTAGACAATTAATTACAAGGCAAATACATGGGAAACATAAACCTGCCCCTGATTCTAACCATCGGGGTTTTTTTTACCGGCTTGGTTTGGCTGTTTGATGCATTGGTATTGGCCGGTCCGCGCAAGCAAAAAGTAGCGGCCGCCAAGGCGCAGTTTGATGGCAAAGACCTGGGGGAAGAGGGCAGCGATAGCCGCAAGTTGTATCACCGCGCGGTAGACGAAGCGTCTCGCGAACCTACGCTGGTGGAGTACAGCAAGTCGTTCTTTCCAGTTCTACTGGTGGTGTTTGTGTTGCGTTCCTTTGTCGCCGAGCCTTTTCAAATCCCTTCGGGCTCAATGGAGCCAACTTTGGATATTGGCGATTTTATTCTGGTCAATAAATACACCTATGGCATTCGCCTGCCGGTAATCAATAAAAAAGTTATTCCCATAAATGAGCCCGAGCGCGGCGACGTAATGGTATTTTTTCCACCGCATTTGCCCGATACTTACTACATTAAAAGAGTAATCGGATTGCCTGGCGATACCATTGAATACACCGACCATGAGCTATTTGTTAATGGTGAGCCAGTACCCGAGAAACTGCAGGCTGTATTGCCGCCCCAGCGCCCGCAATTTCGGCTGGTTGAGGAGAGCTTGGGAGAGCACACCTACACCTCGCGCAAGTATCTGCGCCCCGGACAATTCAGCCGCCACGGCTTATGGACTGTACCCGAGGGGCATTATTTCATGATGGGGGATAACCGCGATAACAGCTTCGACAGTCGCGGTTGGGATGATCCTTTTGTGCCGGAAGATCATATCGTTGGTAAAGCTGTAGCGGTATGGATGCACTGGGATTCACTGTTCAGTTTGCCCAGTTTTGACCGTGTTGGTGCCATTGACTAGTGCCAGACAAAAAATCGTAAAAGCGAAACAACACTTAAGCTGAGGATAGCGACTATGCGTACAGGTTCATCGCAACGGGGATTGTCGTCCATAGGTTGGTTATTGGTCATTATGGTGGTGGCGTTTTTTGGCCTGTGTGCGGCCAAGCTGGTACCGGTATATGCCGAAAACTACTACATTGTTAACGGTTTAAAGGCCCTGGCCGACGAAGGTGAAGCTCTCAAGCGCATGAGTAAAGGCGAGATTACCCGCAAGCTGAACAGCTACTTCAGTATCAATAATGTACGCAGCGCTGGCGCTAAAGAGCTTGAGTTTGTACAGAGCAGTAAGGGTATTATTATTGTCAATAAATACGAAACTCGCGTGCCTCTGATATCCAACATCGATGTGGTGCTGAGTTTTCACAATGTACTGGACAGCAGTCTCCCGGACGAATGCTGTGACGCCCCAGAGAAACTTGAAGACCAGTGAGCGATATTTTACTGACACGTCTGCAACAGCGCTTGGGTTATCAGTTTAAAGACATAACCCGGCTACAGCTCGCCCTAAGCCATCGCAGTGTGGGTGCAGCAAACAACGAGCGATTGGAGTTTCTGGGGGACTCGATTGTCAACTTCCTGGTAGGTGAAGCGCTCTTTGAACAATTCCCCAAGGCCCGAGAGGGGCAATTGAGTCGCCTGCGCTCGCAAATGGTCAAAGGCGAAACCCTGGCTGAGCTGGCTCGTGAGTTTGAGTTGGGCGAGTGCCTGAGCTTGGGTGAAGGCGAAATGAAAAGCGGCGGCCACCGACGCGATTCAATTCTGGCCGATGCAGTAGAGGCCATTATTGGTGCTATTTATCTCGATTCAGATATGCCCAGCTGCCGCACGCGGGTACTGCAGTGGTACGACTCACGCTTACAAGCCCTGAGTTTGGAAAACCCGGCCAAAGACGCCAAAACCCGCTTGCAAGAGTATTTGCAATCCAGGCGCGAGCCGCTGCCGGATTACCAGGTGGTGGCCGTGGCTGGCGAGGCACACGCGCAAATGTTCACCGTTGAGTGTCATGTGTCGCTGCTAGATACTCCCGAAAGTGCGCGCGCCAGCAGTCGTCGCGCCGCCGAAAAACAATCCGCCGCGCAAGCGCTGAAGCGCCTTGGGGTCAGTTAGGAAAATACTATGTCTGAACAAACCACCCGCTGTGGCTATGTGGCAATCGTCGGGCGGCCCAACGTGGGCAAGTCGACGCTGTTGAACCATCTGCTGGGGCAGAAGGTGAGTATTACCTCGCGCAAACCGCAAACCACGCGTAATAATGTTACCGGTATTCTTACCGATGGCGCTGATCAAATAGTTTTTGTAGACACTCCCGGGCTACATAAGAATGAGCCGCGTGCAATTAATCGCTACATGAATCGCGCCGCTGGCTCCGCCATGAAAGACGTGGATTTGGTGATCTTTGTGGTGGATCGTTTAACCTTTACCGAAGAAGATGAAATGGTGGCGCAGCGACTCGAGGCTATCCGTTCACCAATTATTCTCGCGGTGAATAAAATCGATAAAATTGACGATAAAAACACTTTGCTGCCCCATTTGCAGAAATTGTCCGAGCGATTAAATGCCGATCAAATCGTACCTATGTCGGCACTGCGCGGCACTAATTTAGATCGCTTGCAGGAGGTTATTCTGGGTTATATCCCCGAGGGGCCGCATTTTTTTGACGAAGATCAGATCACCGATCGCTCCGCCCGGTTTATGGTGGCGGAAATTATTCGTGAAAAAATTACTCGCCAGCTGGGCGACGAGCTACCCCACCAGATGGCGGTAGAAATTGAAGAGTACAAACAGCAGGGGCGCACCCTGCATATTGGCGCCGTTATTCTGGTTGAGCGCGACGGGCAGAAGCGTATTTTAATCGGTAACAAGGGCGACCGGATCAAGCAGATAGGTCAGCAGGCGCGCCTTGATATGGAGAAGTTGTTGGATAGCAAAATTATGCTGCGGCTCTGGGTTAAGGTTAAATCTGGTTGGTCTGACGACGAGCGGGCACTGCGCAGCTTAGGTTACGACGACCTGTAAAGGTTGTAGCTTATGCAGCGGGTCGAGTTGCAACCGGCGTATATTATTCATGCTCGCCCTTACCGCGATACCAGTTTTATAGTCCACTGTTTTACTCCTCAATATGGCATTGTTGCGGCTGTCGTGCGCGGCCAGCGGCAAAAAAAGAAATCCCAGCGCTCCCTGCTCAACCCTTTTATCCCTCTGCTAATCTCTGCGCAAGGCAAGGGCGGTATGCTGTTGATGACTCATTTTGAGGCCCGTGGGCAGCCGCATTTTTTAACCGGTGCTAGTTTATACTCGGGCCTATACCTCAATGAACTGTTGCACCGCTTGCTGCCCGAGGCCGACCCCCACCCGGAAATTTTTACCGCCTATCAAACGGCTATCGAGTCTTTGGTGGCGCAAGAGGCGCTTGAACCGTCATTGCGCCGTTTTGAAATGTCGCTGTTGCTGGCGTTAGGGGTGGGTATCAGTTGGCGCGAAGCCGCCTGGGATGGAGGCCCAATTCAGGCTGATGCATATTATCGGCTGGAAACAGAGCAGGGTTTTGTGCCGGTTGTGGCCGGTGAAAAAACGGCAGGGCTGTTTTACGGTGAGCACATCTTACAGGTGGCAGGGCAGCGCTTCGATTTGGCTACAGCACGTAAAACGGCCAAGCTTGCCAATCGCCAATTGTTACAACCGCTACTGGGCAGCAAACCCTTGCGCTCACGGGAACTCTTTATTCAGCATAAGCGTTAAACAGCTTATCGATATTGGTGTTTTTCTGCCATTTAGTTAACTGGTCAATGGCTGTGTTTAAGCTGCGTATCATCGGCGCCAGGGCATCGGTTTGGCGCGCTTGGAGTGTTTTGTCGATCAAACCCGACAAACCGCGTAAATGTGGCACCCCTGTGTAACAACTGCTGCCATAGAGCTTGTGAATTAAATCCTGCAGCACTGCCCAGTTTTGCGCGCGAAACGCATCGTTGATGGCTTTCTTTTCTTCGTGCAAATTATCAATCAGCATCGAGAGCATGTCTTTTGCCAAATCTGCCTTTTGATTGGCAAGCCCGAGACACTGGCTGATATTGACCGGGCCACTGTTGTCTATCGCTTGAGGAGGCGGAGCCAGACCGATGACTCGTGGTTCTGGAGTGATTCGGTTTTGATTTAGCCCCAGCCATCGGGTGAGCATATGTGCCAGTTGATCTTGCGCAACGGGTTTACGAATACAGTCGTCCATACCCGAAATCAGCAAATCAGTTTTATGCTCAGTCATAGAGTGGGCGGTGAGCGCAATAATAGGGGTGCGTTTGCCGCTTTCTATTTTGCGCATTTCCTGAGTAGTCTGCATACCATCCATGCCCGGCATTTGAATATCCATAAACACCAGGTCAAAAGCGCCGTCGGTGTACATTTGCAGGGCCTGCTCGCCAGACTTAGCCTGGGTTACCCGAACGTTTAAATCTTGCAGAAATTCACTGGCAAGTTGCAGGTTGGCTTCGTTATCGTCCACCAGTAGCACATGATATTGCTCCGGCTGCTCGCCGGTGGCGGGTTCGTCGCCGTTCTCCAAATCCATGTTCATGGCGTGGCCGCAGGCTTGTAGCAAGTGCGCCTGGGTTATGGGTTTGGTGACAAATTCAATCGTGCTGCTACTGGCATGTTGGGCGAACAACATTTTATGCCCGGCGGTGCAGCAGATAATCAGCTTGCAGCCAAATTCGCTTTCCAGTTGCTCGGCCAGATTGTCCAGCAACCCGAGCGGCAGGCGGCGTTCGCCCGGTGATACATCCAGCAAAATCAAGTCGTAACTCTGCCCCGATTGCTGCTCGCCGCGCAGGGTGGTGAAAATGTCGTGAACCGATTGAATCCAGCTGGTTTGCGCGCCCCAGGATTCAGTAAGGCTTGCCAGTTGACGATAGCCGGCTTCAATATCGCTGCTGATTAACAGCCGCTTGTTCTGCAGATAGTGGTACTCAGTGGCCGCAAAATGGGGGTCTACTCCCAGTTCTACGGTAAACCAGAAAGTGGCGCCCTTGTCTGGCGCACTGTCTACACCTACAGAACCATTCATACGGTTTACCAGGCCTTTGCAGATTGCCAGCCCCAGTCCCGTGCCGCCGTATTCTCTGGAAACAGACGTGTCCGCCTGGGTGAAAGCGCTGAACAGTTCGCGCTGTTGCTCCTCGTTCAGGCCAATACCTTCATCGGTTACCGCACCTTTTAGGGTTACTCGGTTTTCTTCAAACCGCTCAAGGCTAAGTTCGATGATAATTGTCCCCTTGTTGCTGAACTTAACCGCATTGCCCAGCAGGTTGGTAATGATCTGCGAGAAGCGCAGTGGGTCACCCATCAATTGCGGCGGAATATTGTTGTCGATAATGGTGAGAATTTGCAGGTTCTTTTCCTGGGCCTCGTAAGCCAGGGTGTCGACGGAGGATTCAACCACTTGCCGTAGCGCCAGGGGAATATAGTCCAGCACAATTTTACCCGATTCGATTTTTGAAAAATCGAGAATGTCATTAATGATCGTCAGCAGGTTTTGCGCGGAGTCATGAATGGTCTGAACGTAGCTGCGTTGTTTGTCGTTCAGCGGGGTTTTCATGGCGAGGTTGGTAAAGCCGATAATCCCGTTGAGCGGGGTGCGGATTTCATGGCTGGTGTTGGCGAGAAATTCGGATTTTATCTGGCTGGCCGCCACAGCTTCTTTACGCGCGATATCCAGCTCGATATTTTGAATCTCAATGGTTTCCAGCGTTTCGCGCAAATCGTCCATGGACTGCTCGATATGTTGCTGCATATCTTGCTGAGCGTGCTCCTGAATACTCGCCATGGTATTGACGTTTTGTGCCAGCTGTTGAAATTCATAGGCGAATTCGCCCTCAATTCGGGTGTCTAGCTGGCCGGCGCTTAGTTTGCCTATGGCGGCATTGATAATATTGGCGGGTCGAACAATGTTGCCATGCAGCTTAACCGCAAAATAACCCGCCAATAACAGGCAGGCGGTGGTCGCTAACACCACAATTAGCAGAGTTTGGTAAATGGTGACCCAGTAAGAGGAAAGCGCCAGCTCAATCTCCAGCTTGCCCACCGGGTCCTCTCCCTGGTCGTTGACGATTGGGTAGGAAAAACGCGCGGTATAGTCCGAGTAGGCAATCTGTGCCAAGTCTTCCCGCGAGGGGGCCTTTTGGGTGATTTCGAGAAACCTGGGACCAAAATGCTGGCTTTGTTGCTGCTCATGATCATCCACATGAATGGCACGAATCATTGGTTCTTCAAGGGTCGACTGTAAAACCTGCTGCAACATTTGCGGATTGTGGTTGCGAATAGCGATGTGAGCCAAATGCGCTGTTTTTTCGGCCAGCAGGCGACCGCGCTGGTCGATAAAGCGGTCCAGCGCACTCATATACAGCAGGGTCAGGGTTGCCGATAGCAACAGCGTGATACTGATGGCAGGAAGTAAGATAAGACGCCAGAGTTCGGATTTTACGCTGTTTGCTTTCATTATTGCTCTTACGGGGTTGTTAGTGGGGTGGGTGGAAAGTTAAGTAACGGTTTGTTTTGTCAAAGTGCCCAGAGCTGGGTTGGAAATGCTCGAAACAGCCCCAGTACTCCAATAGGTTCTGGCCGCCTTGACGTTGCTTCTTTGCCACCTAATTTTCCCCATCACCTATTAGTGCGACATTGATCGCCAATTGATACTTTTTTGACGGCTCCTTAGAATAGTCGGCTTTTGCGCGTCGCTGCAAGTTGTCAGAGGTCCTCATGGATTTTCCTACCATTGAAGCCTGTGTGGGCAATACGCCCCTGGTCAAGGCTCAACGTCTGCTGGATGCCGGCAGTACTAATACCCTGTTATTAAAACTTGAGGGCAACAATCCGGCCGGCTCGGTAAAAGATCGCCCGGCGCTGTCAATGATTAACCGCGCCGAGGCGCGCGGTGATATCAAACCCGGAGATCGTTTGATTGAGGCGACCAGCGGCAATACCGGAATCGCCCTGGCGATGGTGGCGGCCATTAAAGGCTATCCGCTTACCCTGATTATGCCGGATAACAGCACCGCCGAGCGCAAGGCTTCTATGGCCGCTTACGGTGCGCGCCTGATTTTGGTAAGCAAAGAAGAAGGCATGGAAGGGGCTCGCGATCTCGCGCTAAAAATGCAGGCAGAGGGCGAGGGTAAAGTGCTGGATCAGTTTGGTAATCTGGATAATCCAGAAGCTCATTACCGGGGCACCGGCCCCGAAATTTGGCAGCAGAGCCAGGGGCGGGTTACCCATTTTGTCAGCTCCATGGGTACCACCGGCACTATTATGGGTTGCTCGCGCTATTTAAAAGAAAAGAACCCGCGGGTGCAGATTATAGGCCTGCAGCCCGAAGAGGGAGCCAGTATTCCCGGTATCCGCCGCTGGCCGCAGGCGTATCTGCCGGCAATTTACGACGAGTCGCGGGTGGATGAAATTGTCAGTATGTCGCAGGCCAAAGCCGAGCAAACCATGCGTTTGTTGGCCAGGCGCGAGGGTATTTTCTCGGGCGTTTCGTCGGGCGGTGCGGTAGCCGCTGCGCTGGAGTTGGCCGCGCGGGTCGAGAATGCGGTGATTGTGGCGATTGTCTGTGATCGCGGCGATCGCTATTTGTCATCGGGCCTATTTAATGAAACGTCACAAGCCTAACCGCTCGCGGCGCCCTGCACGCGAGTTTGTTGCGCGCGACATTGAGCTAAACCTCACTGCGACCAGCCACGACGGACGTGGTATTGGCCGTGTGGATGGCAAGACCGTTTTTGTCTCTGGAGCCCTTGAGGGCGAACGGGTGCGCGCGCGTCTTACCAGTGATCAGTCCCGTTACAGCGAGGCGCGCTGCCTTGAGGTGCTGCAACCTGCTGCCGAGCGTGTCGAGCCCCGCTGTCGCCACTTTGGTCACTGCGGCGGATGCCAGCTACAGTTTATGGACGCCCGCCATCAGCCCTTAGTCAAACAACAGGGGTTGCTGAACCAGCTGGCGCGCGCCGGGGTGCCGGCACCAGAGCAGATAGCCCAGCCCCTGGTGGCACAGAGCTATGGTTACCGTACTCGCGCCAGACTCGGGGTGACCTTTGATAAGGCCGGACAGGTCAGTCTGGGGTTTCGGCAATGGCGCGATAAGCAATTGGTCAATCTGCGTCAGTGCCCAGTGTTGGCAAACGAGCTTGAAGCGCTGCTCGATCCTCTAAATAAATGGCTACAGCAGTTCCAGTTGTATGCCGTCACCCATATCGATTTAATCGCGACGCAAGCGCGCCCGGCATGTGTTCTGCGCCATACCCAAGCCATACCCGATAACGCGCTGGCGGCGCTTAGGGAGCTGGCGCAGGAGCATCAACTGCAGCTATGGCTACAGGCGCAGAAGGATCCCAGTTTATTAATCGATTTAGACGGCCAGAGTGTTGATCCGCGATTGAGCCTGCCTCTGCCCGAGTACGGACTTGAGCTGGGGTTTCATCCCGCCGATTTCACTCAGGTGAATACGCACATTAATCAGTTAATGTTGCGCCAGGCCATGACTTGGCTAAACGCCGAGCCAGGCACAAAAGTGCTGGACTTATTTTGCGGCATGGGCAACTTTACCCTGCCGATGGCGAGTCTCGGGGTTGAGGTGACGGGCATAGAAGCGGTGGAAACCATGGTACAGCGGGGCCGCGAAAATGCCGAGCGCAATGGTTTGTCACAAGCTCAGTTTCGTGCTTGCGATCTTACTCGCACCTCTCTGTCGGACTTGTTAACAGAGCTAGGCACTGCCGACGCGCTGCTACTGGACCCACCTCGTGCCGGGGCTCAGCAAGTGTGCGAACAGCTGCCAGACAGCGCAATTAAGCGCGTGCTCTATGTGTCCTGTAATCCGGCCACCTTGGCCCGCGACGCGCAAACCTTAACCCAGGGTGGCTATCGCTTAGCGCGCTTGGGTGTTATGGACATGTTCCCGCAGACGGCACATGTCGAATCCATGGCATTGTTTGAACGCTGACATTTCGCACCCTGTGCGCTTACGTGTATGATCGGCCGGGCGCGAGATAAAAAGGAAAAGCGGAGCATGTATCATCAGTATTTTGGGTTAACCGAGCCTGCGTTTTCCATCGCGGTTAATCCGCGCTATCTGTATATGAGCGACCAGCATAAAGAGGCGCTGGCGCATCTGCTCTACGGCGTAGGCGGGGGCGGCTTTGTGCTGCTTACCGGCGAGGTGGGCACGGGTAAAACCACCATCATACGCTCGCTGCTCGAACAACTGCCAGAGAACACCGATATTGCCATGGTGTTCAACCCTATGGCCGCCGTGCCCGAAATGCTGGCAATGATTTGCGACGAGCTGGGAGCGGACTACCCCAAGAATCAGCCCTCGGTAAAAGCGCTTACCGATGCACTGCATCAGTATTTGCTGGACAACCACCGTCGTGGGCACAACACAGTGCTGTTGATTGATGAGGCGCAGCTACTATCCGCCGAGGCGCTGGAGCAAATTCGCCTGCTCACTAACCTTGAAACCAATACTCAGAAACTGCTGCAAATTGTGCTGGTGGGCCAGCCCGAGCTAAATAAACTGCTGGCGCAACCGCGCTTGCGCCAGCTGGCCCAACGGATTACCGCGCGCTTTCATTTACACCCGCTAACCCTACAGGAAACCCAGGCCTATATCGCCCACCGCTTACAGGTGGCGGGTTTGAGCGCCGACCGCAACCCCTTCTCGCCTGCCATGGTACGCAAAATCCATAAATTCAGTGGTGGTATCCCAAGGCGCATTAACATTTTATGCGAGCGGGCCTTAGTGGGTTTGTACGGCCATAACAAAGTGAAAGTGGATAACGCCATTTTACGCTTGGCAAAAAAAGAAGTGACCGGCAGCGTCGAAGGCACCGGGCGCAGCATGAGCCACTGGTACTGGCTGACGGCACTTTTGCTGCTGGTGTTAGTGTTATCGGGATTAGGTTTTTGGTGGTGGCAGGCAAGTGAGCCCGCTAAGGTTGTGCCACAGGTCGCGGTAGAACAGGAAGTGCCTGCGTCATCGGGGAGCACCCAAGCGCCTGCCGCCGCGCCAGAGCCCACGCCTACACAGAGCCCGGACCCAGATTTTATCGTACGCCGTTTGGGCGATGCCCAGGCATTGTTGCTGGCGCGCTTTGGCGGCCTGGGTGTGCAGTCGTGTTGGCAGGGGCAAAGTCAGGGGCTGGAGTGCGAAACCGCACGCTTAATGACTTGGCGTGAATTACAGGAGCTTAACCGACCGGTGGTGCTTACACTTACCACCGAGGAGCGGTTTACCGCCTATGCCGTGCTGGTGGGGCTAACCGAACAGCATGCACAGCTTATCACTGCAGACGGCGAGCGCCGATTTGTGCCGCTCACCAAGCTCGGCCCCATGTGGACCGGCCAGGTGCAGTACGCCTGGCACAGGCCCGAGGGCTACACTGGCGCGCTGACACTGGGCGATCGCAGCGCCGCGGTAGCCTGGCTGGCGCAGCAGTTTGCCCGCATGGATGGCCAGCAGGAGCCCTTGGCGCAGCAAACCTATAATCAGGCCCTGGCTGCGCGGGTTAAGCTGTTTCAGCGAGCCCATGGGCTTAAGGCTGACGGCATAGCCGGGCAGCAGACGGTGCTTACATTAAACCAAGTACTAGGGCTCGACCCGGTGTTAAGCGATGAGGAGCCGCGCTAATGTCTTTACTATTAGATGCACTGCGCAAAGCCGATCGCGAGCGTAATCAACAGCAGGCTCCGGCGGGAATCGGTGCGGGCGACTCGCCCGGCAAGAACCAATCTCCGTTGTTGTGGGCGGTGTTGGCGCTGTTGGCGATGGTGCTGCTGTTGCTGATTGCCCTGGTCATTTGGCTTTGGCCCAGTCAACAAAGCTCTGGCGAATTGCAGCCCGCAGTACGGCCAACCCCTGAACAAAATGCACCGGCGCTGGACTCGGCGCAAAAAGATACGGTTAATGCTAACCAAGAATCTGAAAACAATCAGAGCACTAAGATTTCGGCAAACTCCTCATCTATTTCCAGCGCCGCAACGGTCGAAAGCCCCGACCAGGTTCAACCAGTTACACCTTCCCAGGTGGGTGAGGCTTTTGCGGCAGTTACGGTAACAGAGCCAGCAGCCTCCTTAGCCTCTGACAAAGACAGTACGGCAACAACTGACAAAGACAGTGCAGCAACAAAACAAACGCGCGCCGCTAACAGCGCAACCGCCGGCGCTGAAGATCGCGACGCGGTGGCCCGCCTGTACAGCCAAAATGCGCAACAGCAAAGCGCACCTGTACAACAGCCTGAGGTTCAATCCGAGCCACCTGCGCAAACGGTTAATCCAGACAACCTAGACGGCTACGACAATGTTGGAGGTGTCAGATCTTTACCCTTAGCCATACAAAATGACATTCCCACTTTAATGTACGGCCAGCATAACTACCGCAGAGGCGGTGACAGCAATGTGGTGATTAACGGCCAGACCTTGCGCGAAGGCGAGCGCATTAATGGCAATATAGTGGTTGAAGTGATCGCGGCCGATGGTGTGGTGCTGCGCTACCAGGATCACCATTTTCGCTTGCGGGCGCTGTCGAGCTGGGTGAATATGTAGTGGCGCCGGGCCGGCCGACGCTTAGCGCTTGCCAATGGGCCGGGCCGGGTTACCCGCCACTTTAGTGCTAGCGTTAACGGACTTAGTGACTATGCTACCCATGCCCACCACCGCGCCGTCGCCGATGTTAACGCCGTCGGTCACACCAGAGTGACTACCAAGCCATACATCACGTCCGAGGACAATTCCCTTAGAGGTTACGGGTTGCTCGCTGATTAAACGCTGCGAATCTGTGCCGTGGTTGAATGCGTATAAATGGCAGTAGGGGGCTAAACGGCTGTTGTCACCGATAACAATGCCGGCGCTACCACCGTCCAGGCAGGTGTGGTGATTGATCGAAACACCTGTACCTAAAGTAACCGGGCCGTGAATAAAAGTATCGGCGGCGATATAGGTGTTATCGCCAATAACAATGTCGCGACCTGGCTCGGCAAATATTCGCGCGCTGGGTGCGATAAATACGTTGCTGCCAATATGCACGGTTTCCAGCGCGCACAATTGCTGCTGAATCTGGGCCTGCCAGGGCTCTGCCCAAGCAAGGTGCTTTGGTTTGAGGCTGTAGTACAGCCATGGCATGTAGTTTAAGCGTTGTTTATGTTGCTCGGTGTAGTCGATCATAATGAAGGTGCACAAAAGCATTATTGTAAATGATTGCTTGAGCTTGTGTTCAGAGGTGGCGATGCGACAGCGCACACTTGGAAGGTAAAAGCACACCGCCGGGAATTGGCCCGGGCGGTGAAGGGAGGGTGAGAGAAGGTGCCCGCCGCCGGTAAGCGTTTCAGTTGAACGGAAAGTTCACCGTATCACGCGGAACCAGGGCGTGGTTGAAACATCGGTGGAGCATCGAGTGGACGCTCTCAGGTTGCCTTCGCGCTGCCGACGCTTTCCTTGCGCGCTCACAAACGCTGGCGGCTTTCCCGTGCTTGAGTTCCGGTATTGCCTTGCCAAAATGGCAGCCTCAATCCCTAAGAGGTGGATGACTTTGCATTGCACCCACTGGCCTGCTACCTGCGTTTAAGATTAACTTAAATGGCCATTTTGACGGGGCGCTGCGGCGAACGGACACCCAACTGCAGTTTAGCACTGTGTTACTTTCTGGCTATAGGCTGGTTAGTTTTTCTCCGACTTAACAGCTGTTTTGAAACTAGTTTAAGTAATAAATATGGTCTCAATTGTTCACTTAAGCGACGCCTTTGTGGTGGTGAATAAACCCGCGGGTTGCGATTTTCACGATGACCAGGGGACACCCGGTTTGTTTACACAGGTGCGCCAGCATTTGCGCGAGGAGGAGCTTTACCCGGTACATCGCTTGGATAAAGTCACCTCGGGTCTGGTGGTGATGGCACGCACCGCCGACGCCAATCGCGAGCTGTGTGAGCAGTTTCGTCAGGCGCAAGTGCAAAAGTATTACCTCGCCATCAGTGCTAAAAAGCCGGTGAAAAAGCAGGGTGCCATCGCGGGTGATATGCAACCGGCCAGACGGGGCGCCTGGCGCCTGGCGCGCAGTATGGATAACCCTGCGCGCACGGTGTTTGTGTCCAGCTCCCTGGCTCCTGGATTACGTCTGTTTTTACTCAAGCCTTTTACCGGCAAAACCCACCAGTTGCGGGTGGCGTTAAAAAGTATCGGCGCGCCCATTCTGGGCGATACTCTCTACGCTGGCGAGCCCGCCGACAGAGTCTACTTACATGCATGGCGCCTGGGCTTTCAGCTAGCCGGGCAGGGCTATGTTTTTACCCAAACGCCCGATTTTGGTGAGCACTTTATGCGCCCCGAATTGCCCCAGGCGCTGGCAGCGTGGAGTCCGCCGGAGCAGTTGTCGTGGCCGCGCGTTTAAGTCCGGTTGTAGGGCTACTATTGGTGCTGGGCGTCGCGCTCGTCCTATGGCAGTGGTTAGCGGTTGAGCGCTCAGCGGATTCCGCTGTCGTCACTACTTACGGTTTTAGTGAATATCCCTGTGCAGATGCTCTGCGAATTGATCTGGCGTGGCGCTGCGCCCGCCTGACAACGCCTGAGGGTTTTATCCTAGAAGTGCGCCGTCTCAAGGGTGATGGCTCAGACGGTAAGGCGCCGCTTATTTACCTGCAGGGCGGCCCGGGTGTGGATGCGGGTTTTAGCCCAAAAGAGCTGCAATCCTGGCAAAGCTGGCGGGACTTTGCCGGGCTTGAGCGCGATTTAATCCTGATGCAAAGGCGTGGCACCAGCCCGGACAGTCGGTGGCGCTGCCCTCAATACGAATCTTTGGGGCGCAAGCTTTTGGCACAATCTCTGTCTTTACAGCGGGAGTTTGAGCTTGGTCGGGCGACCCTGTTGCAGTGTCTGGAGACGCTTAATGGCTTTGACCCGCGCCAGTTCGGCACGTGGCACAATCGCGCTGATTTAGCGGCGCTGGTGCGGCTCTGGGATTTTACTGAATTCAATTTGTACGGTGCATCCTATGGCTCGCGCCTTGCCATTGCCGCGGCGGATTTACCCGGGCTTAATACTCTGGTGTTGGATGCAGTTTACCCACCGGGTGTGGGTGGAGTGGCGCAGTGGCCGAGCGTGTTTGGGGACAGCATAAATCGTTTTGCCGCTGCCTGTGCCAGTGACCAGGCGTGCCGAACTGCCTGGCGCCAGTACTACCCACAACAGGTGCTTAACCGCGACAACCTTCTCGCGGCGCTCAGCAATACGCTCGAATATTTAGCGCGCCTACCTGTGCAGGTGGATGTATCTTTAGATGGTTTACCTCAGCGGGTGGCAATTAATGATCAGCGTTTTATCGCCGCTTTTTTTGCCGCCAGTTATCGTCGCGACCGCTGGGCACTGGCAGTTCGTGCAATGGCAGGAGCCCCCCAGCGTGCCCGTAAGGATATGGTGCCTTTGATCGAGCGCTACGCCAATCAGGTGGTGTCTGAAAGTGTTAATTCACTGGTTTTTCTGGCGGTAGACTGTCGGGATAACCCGCTGGGAACCAAGCAGGATTATCAGCAGCAGGTAAAACAACTTGCGGGACTGGGCCGTTATCTTGAGCGCGGCTGGAACGATCAGGTTTGCCATCTTTGGCCAAAAGCGGACCCTCCCGCCGTGCCAAATTTACCCGAAAGGGTAAAGGTGATAATGATTAATGGTGCTTTCGATCCTATTACGCCCAGCCATTGGGCCGAGCAATTGCAATCATCCTGGCAGGGGAGCGAACTCACCGTATTTCCCGCCACCGGGCATGTGGTAATGGGAGAAAACCCCTGCGTGCTGGCTCAGCTTGAAGCTTTGCTCAGCGGGCAACGGCGGCGTTTAGAGAATTGCCGCTAACGCATTTTTAATGCGCCCCTTTCATCCAGCCTTTGATTCCTCCGATCCAAATAAAGCATTAGATTGTTACCAATCGACCTCTATTGGTTGACCAAAAAGTTTTCCGAAAGGTGTGGTTTAAAGCGTGTGAGTCGTAAATAGTATGACAAATTTCGACTTCTGAGCGCTTAATCTGTGTATCCAGAATTACGTTGATAGAATTCGTCATGTTTGTAAGTTACTGATTTTATTTATTAATAAATTAATTAAACTTGTCTTCAGATTGGTATTGGCAATTTGAATTCAAAATGGTTGACAGTAATGCAGAATGTTCGGTAATGTTCTCCGGCGAGTGAGAAATTATTCTGCTAATAAACATAACGATGGAGAATGAGTAGTGAGCAACGATAATAAATTTAATCTGTCCAAAGCCGTTGCCGCCATTAGTGGCGCAATGATGACGGCGTCAACACTGGCGTTTGCCCAAACAGCCATGGCGCAAGAATCTGAAATGCTGGAAGAGGTTGTGGTAACGGGTATTCGTGCATCTCTGGAAAGCGCTATTCAGGAAAAACGCGCTGCCGATAATGTGATGGAAGTTATCCAGTCGGAAGACATTGGTAAGCTCCCAGATCAGAACCTTGCAGAAGTCATGGAAAATATCACCGGTGTGCAAATTACCCGTTCGGCGGGTGTGGGTACCGGTGTGCAAATTCGTGGTACTAATGCCAACCGCACTGAGATCAACGGTGTTTCTACCGTAGGTTCTGGTGCGGGTCGTAGTGGTATCAGCTTCGATGACGTATCTGCAGCCATTATTTCCGAAGTTCAGGTCACTAAAGCCCCGGACGCGAAAACTGTTGAAGGCTCTGTGGGTGGTACCATCAACCTGAAAACTATCCGTCCTCTTAGCTTGAGCGAGCCTCTGATTGCCGTTAGAGCGCAGGGCGAGCAGAGCAGTCTGTCTGATGACGGCGGTTGGAGTCCGCGCTTGTCTGGCTCATTCGGTAATAACTGGGATACCAGTGCTGGTGAGTTTGGTGTGGTTCTGAGTGCCAGCTATTCTGAGCAGGATGTATCAGCCTTCCGCCCTCGTGCCGACCGCGATAACCTGGACACGCTGCCCGACGGCACTAACTATTTGCCGATTCAGTTCTTCGTACAGGATTACGACAACTTCCAGTATGAAACTACGAACTTAGTGGGTACCTTCGAGTGGGCGCCAAGCGATGCTTTCACCTTCTATTTCGATGCGGTGATGAACGAGCAAGAGCGTTACCAGGAAAGTACCCGTGTACAGGCCTCTGGGGTTAGTACTCTGATTGGCACCTCTATCCCCGATTCCTACGAAACCGTTGACTTCGGTTCTGTTGATGGTGAGAACGGCACGCAAAATTTGGGCTCTATTCAGGCTGCTCTGACTGGCGTGATTGATGCGCAAAACGATGATCGTTACGATCCGAACCTGCGTTTATCTTCTGATACCGGTTCGCGCGATACTTCAAGTGATATTTTCAGCTTGGGTACGGATTTTAACCTGGGTAAATTCTCGGGTAAGGTTGAGATTGCGCGCTCTACAAACGACACCATCAATCCGGATTTCAGCACCACTCTGAACTTCATTAACCCCAACACCGCAACGGGTACTGCCAACGATAACGGCACTCCAATTGAATATGATCTGTCTGGTGGCTCACTGGCCTTTGGTATCGCCGATGTTGCCAATGCTCCAACCACCGAGCAATTACTGGATCCGGCCAACTACGTGCTGCGCGATCTCAACCAGTCGCACGATGTGGTAGAAAACACTGAAGATGCGTTCCGTATCGACGTAAGCTACGACTTGGATGCTTCTATTTTCACCACCTTGGACTTTGGTTACCGCTTTAACAGCTCGCAAAGCGTAAACAACGACAGTGCTAACAATACTGGTTTGCGCGACATGGCTGAATCACCTCGCGGTAATCTTTACGCCGATGTTCTGACCGCTGGTCCGGACAACTTCAACGACGCAGACGGTCGTGATTTGTATGTTGGAGACTTCCTGGTAATTAACCCGGCGCTGTCGAACTCCGATCCAAGTGGAGTTCTGGACTCTATTAACTCGGCTATGAACGCTATTGGTCAGCCGCCGATCGACGAGCCGACGTCAACCACTAACTCGTTCTTCGATATTACCGAAGAAACCAACGCGCTTTATGCGCAGGCCAATTTCCAGGCTGGTATTTTCCGCGGTAATTTCGGTTTGCGTTACCTGGAAACCGAAGTAAGCTCTGTTGGGAACCGCACAACCGACGGTGAAGTAGTACAAACCGAGACAACCGGTAGCTACGACTTCCTTTTGCCGCGAATCAACATTGTGGCCGATGTCACCGACGAAATCATGCTGCGTGCCGCCTGGTCGCAAGACATTCGTCGTCCGGACTTTGACGCTCTGTCTACGTCATTCTCATTCGATACCAGCCCCAACCCGGCTGCCGCTATTGGTAACCCTGGTCTGGAGCCTGAAGAAGTAGAGTCCTGGGAGATCTCTGCCGAGTGGTACTTTGCGCCTTCGAGCATGGTGAGCGCGGGCTTTTTCCATAAAACCCGTACTGGTTTGTTCGTTGGCCAGCAGGAAGATCCGGCCATTGACCCAGATACCGGCTTCCGGGATATGACCGCTCCTTGTGAGGGTGGTGGTATCTTCAACCCAATTGCCGACCCGAACGTATTTGGCCCTCCAGGTTCGCCTCCGGGCGTGTGTGTGCCAACATCGGTTACAGTTAACGGTGATGGCGAAACCACGCAAAAAGGTATCGAGCTGGCTTTCCAGTACGATCTGTCGGGCTTTGAAGACACTCTGGGCTGGGCATCGGGTTTCGGTATCGTAACCAACTACACCTGGCAAGAATTTGAAGGTGGCGATTCTTACTACAACGCTACCAGCCGCGCCAGCACTGTTTTCTCGGCTTTGGGTAACGAAGATGTAACCATGCGTGCTCAGTTGTTGGATAACTCTGAAAACGCTTACAACTTTACCGTGTACTACGAGAAGTACGGTTTGTCTGCTCGTGCTCGCTACACCTGGCGTGATGCCTTCCGTTCGGAAGACTTTGGCAGCACCTCAAGTTATCCCTGGGGCTTCCCCGTGGTACAAGAGGCTCGCGGCCAGTTGAATGCCAGCGTTAACTACGATGTCACCGATCAGTTCGCGGTAGGCATCGAAGGGGTTAACCTGACCGAGTCTGACATCGAGCAATCTTGTGTTAACGAAGGCGCGCTGCTGTGCTTCCAAGGCTTGACCGATCGTCGTATCACCTTAGGTGCTAGCTACAAGTTCTAAGTGCGATTAGAGCTGAGCTTAGGCCGGGATTTATTCCCGGCCTTTTTTATGCCCGCTAAAAAATGATGAGAGCTTTATTGTCGCACGCCAATGAAATGTTGGTGTTCAGATAGAAGGCTAGCTTGGGTATTTTAAGCAGTCCGGCAGCCTAAGCTGCCGGGCTGGTAGAGGAGGGTTATTCGGCTGCGTATTGAATGCGGTTAAGCGAAAACCTCTCCCGGCGGGCGTGTAGTTGTCGTTGAATCTCTTCGACCGCGCGTTGCTCGGTGGTGGCGTGAAGCGCCTCCAGTGAGCGGGAGAAATGATTGCGCATGGCGACGCGTGCCCCATGGGCATCTCGGGCTTTCAGGGCGTCCAAAATTGCCTGATGCTCAGCGATACGGCGGGCGCCATCGGTTTTGCAGACGGATTGGTGCGCCATCTTAATATCCGGCAAATTCTCTTGAATATCCCATAAGTGGCGAATAATGTTGATTAAAGGACGGTTTTGCGTTGAATCAGCAATGACTGCATGAAACTTTCGATCTGCCACTTCCGATGTGAGGTCGCCGTTTTCGTTTTCTTGGATCATCTCATCCAGCGCCGCTTGCAGCTCTTCGAACTGCTCTTCGTTTAATGTCGATGCGGCCAGAGCTGCCGCCTCCGATTCCACCAGCACACGGGCTTCGGTAATCTCGAAAGGGCTGTAATCGCGGGGGTTGTCACTGTTAGTTTTAAAAGCCTTAAGAGCGTAGACACCGGAGCCCGTTTGAACCTCTACTCGCCCCATGACCTCTAGGGCGATGATCGCTTCACGAATTGTCGGGCGGCTCACTCCATAGCGCTCTGAAAGTTCACGCTCGGGGGGGAGGCGAGCACCCGCTGGAAACTCACCCGAATCAAGGGCTGCAAGCATTTTCTGCGCAACCTTGCGATAGGTGCGCTTGTTGCCATTGCCACCGGTTTTAGTCATGAAGTATCTCCAACCAAATCTACAGATGCTTTTTATTGCTGTGTAACCGATATTAACACGATTTTCATAAATTGGTAATACAGGTTGGTTAACGCCGGTAGGCAGAGTTGAAGTGGTCTGAAAGCCTCTGGTTTTCAGTTTGGTAGACAAGGGTTGTAGCTCGTGAGGAGATAAAATTATTTTCTCCTAACTCCTTCTATACCCTTTAAATAAGGGCCAATAGGGTGGGTCGCGCGCGGTTTTTTGATGCGTATTCAGTTTGTAAGAAACATGTGCGAGATGCACCATCTGGCGCTAAACAGACAGGTGTTCGGTAATAATAATTGGTTGACACAATTGTAGTACAGGTGGTAGCCTAAGCCCAGCTGTTTTGGTGCAAGTTTGCCTGTTTTCAGCGACTGCGTAACGTGTAATAGATTCGAATAATAAAAAATTGAAAGTATCAGTTTTTATATTTTTCTAGGTCTATTTCTTATTGTGACAATCGATTGATTTCAGAGCTTTGTTCGGTTGGGCCTGTGACCGGTTTCATCGAATCTTAAACGGGTGCTGAAGGCTATTGATCGATAAGTCAAAGCCGCAACCGAGATTGATACTGTATTTTTAGGAGTTAATTATTATGGCAAACCCTGTTATTGGATTTATTGGGCTGGGCCTTATGGGTGGCAACATGGTCGAGAACCTGCAAAAGAAAGGTCACGAGCCCATAGTGATGGATTTGAATCAGGAGGCCGTTGATGCCGTCGTGGCTCGCGGTGCAAAGCAGGCAAAAACTGCAAAAGAGCTGGCTGAAGCCAGTGATATTATTATGCTATGCCTTACCACTTCTAATGTTGTGGAAAAGCTGGTCTATGGCGATGACGGTATTCTTGCCGGCATCAAAGAAGGTGCTGTACTTATTGATTTTGGCACTTCAATTCCCGCCTCTACCCGCAAAATCGGTGCTGATCTTGCCAAAAAAGGTGCCGGTATGGTCGATGCTCCATTGGGCCGTACCCCCGCACACGCTAAAGATGGCTTGCTGAATATTATGGCTGCTGGTGATAAAGAAACCTTCGAGAAGGTTAAGCCGATTCTCGAGCAGCAAGGCGAAAATATTTTTTACTTAGGTGAGTTGGGTGCGGGTCATACCACTAAATTAGTTAATAACTTTATGGGTATGACCACCGTTTGCGCCATGTCGCAGGCTTTTGCGGTAGCCGACCGTGCCGGGGTGGATCGCCAACAGCTGTATGACATTATGTCTACTGGTCCTTCGGCTTCACCATTTATGAACTTCTGTAAAAATTATGCGGTGGACGGCGTGAGCGATCTGGGCTTTTCAATCGCTAATGCCAATAAAGACCTGGGTTACTTTCTGGAAATGGTGAAAGATCTGGGCACTCAGGCGCCGATCGCAGAGGGTACCTCGGCCGGCTTGCAAGCGGCTTTTGATGCAGGCATGGGTAATGGCAATGTTCCGGAAATCTTCGATTATTATCTCAAGCTAGAGAAGTAAGTCGAGTAAAAATAAAAGCCGCGCTTTGGTTGATCGCCAGGCGCGGTTTTTTTGTGTCTGAATTTTGCCGATGCTGAAAGCGGGGCTGCTCAGGTGAAGTTGGGACTCATGCTGTTGAGCGGTATAACTAAAGTAAAGAGAGTGGGGGACTTTAGTGGGGTGTTGCTCTCGTGTTTGAGCTTGCTTGGTGAAAAACTCTCTGAGTGTAGAGGTGGTGTATGCAATAAGCATCGTCAGATCAGGCTTGAGTTTTGTATTGGCGTGTGCGGTTATCCGATATAAAAAACCCGGGGTTTAACCCGGGTTTTTAATGCCTAAATTTGAAGGGAAAACTTAGGTTTACTTCTTGGCCTTCAATGGCTCAACCGTCGGAATAAGAATCCAGATGGCGGCCAGTGCAATCAGAGCCAGTGAGGCACCAATAACGAATGCCGGGGTGTAGTTTCCGCCCTGTGTCAACCAAGGTACAAATATAGTCAATCCCCAGGCTGAGAATTTAGCAGCCATACCGGCAAAGCCTGACAGGGAGCCAACAGATTTCTGGCTCAGCATGTCGGCAGGCAAAGTTTGTACGCTGCTGATGGTGGTTTGGAAACCGAACAGGATAACGCCCATTAACAGTACTGCAGTAACCGGGCCGCCGGGGTTGGCCATAGCCAGAAGGCAGGGCAGCATTAGCAGGCAGCCTAAGGTGATAACGAATTTCCGGGTCTTGTTGATGGTCCAGCCGGCGTTAATTCGGTTTTGCGATAATAGTCCGCCGAACCAGGCGCCGAACATTGCGCCCACGTAGGGAACCCAGCCGTATAGCGCAATACCTTTAACGTCCATGTTATACACTTCGGCAAGGTAAGTCGGAATCCAGAAAACAAATAGCCACCAGATTGGGTCGATAGCTGCGGAAGCGATAATTACCCCCCAGCTTTGTTTGCGCGAGAGCATTTCCTTGGTGTCCGGAGCGTATTCGGTTTCGACGTTATTGTCGTCGGTTGCGGGCGTTGTTTTTTGTCCGGTAAGAATGTACTCGCGTTCTTCTTCGGTAATCCATGGGTGAGTTTTGGGAGGCGACTTAACCAATACTAACCAGGGAACCAGCCACAGCAAACCGATTAAACCCACAATAACGAAAATAGCCTGCCAGCTGAAATGCACAGCCAAATAAGCAATAATTGGTATGGAAACTAAACCGCCTATTGCGGCGCCTGAGTTGAATATACCTTGCGCTAAGGCACGCTCTTTAGACGGAAACCACTCTGCATTACCTTTTGCAGCCCCTGGCCAGTTACCGGCTTCTGCCACACCGAGAAGGCTGCGAAAAATACTCAGAGAGATAACGCCTTGCCCAAATGCGTGAAGCGCTGTGGCAATGGACCATACGCCAATGGAGACAGCAAATCCAATACGAGTGCCAATCCAGTCGAAAATTTTGCCAAAGATTGCCTGGCCTAATGCGTAGGCAAGAATAAAAAAGCCTGAAATAGTGCCGTAAATAGCTTTGCGGCCGTCGGCGTCCAGCTCTGGGTAAAGGTCTTCGCCCATGCTGGTGGCCCAGAGCACATTCATGGTTTGGCGGTCGATGTAATTAATAATGGTTGCTAGAGCGATTAGGGCAATCACCCACCATCGTAAATTTTTTACTTTCATTATTTTACTCCCTAAGAAGGTGTTTTATATGGTGTGAATTTCTGGCCTGTTGGTCTGCATTACCTTTGGCTTTGCCGATAATGGCGTTGATTTATTTGAATGGCTTTAAGCTGTGAGTCTCCTTCCATCTTATTTACCTCTTGTTAGGGGTTGCAATGATTTAATTCTTACTAGAGTACTGGATGCGATTGAGAGAAAACCTTTCTCTGCGGGCGTTCAGTTGTCTTTGTATTTCTTCTACGGCGTTTTTTTCAGTGGTGGCGTGCAGGGCATCTAGAGAGCGGCAGAAGTGGTTCCGCATTGATACTCTCGCTGCATGAGCATCTCTGGCCTTAAGGGTGTTGAGTATTTGACGGTGTTCTTCAATTCGCTTTTGGCCATCGGTTTTGCATACGGACTGATGGGCCGTCTTGATTTCCGGCAAGTTTGCTTGAATGTCCCATAGATGCTCAATGATGCTCATTAGAGGGCGGTTGCGTGTGGACTGAGCAATGATTGTATGAAACTTTTTATCAGCGACCTCGGAGGTGAGGTCGCCGCTCTTGTTCTCCAGAATCATCTCTTCCAGCGCTTCGGCCAGTTCTTGCAGGTCCTCTTCGCTCATTGTGGATGCGGCCAGGGCGGCGGTTTCTGACTCAATCAGAACTCGGGCTTCGGTTATTTCAAAGGGACTGTACTCGCGAGGGTTGTCGCTTTTTGCCTTGAAGGACTTAACGGCGTAGACCCCTGAACCTGTCCGCACTTCAACTCGTCCCATTACCTCCAGGGCGATGATGGCCTCCCTAACAGTAGGGCGGCTAACGCCATATCTTTCTGAGAGCTCTCTTTCTGGCGGCAGTCGAGCGCCAGCAGGAAATTCTCCTGAATCTAAGGCTTTCAGCATTTTTTCTGCCACTTTGCGGTAGGTTCTTTGGGTTTTGGTGCCGCTTGGCTTATTCATTAGTCTGTGGTCCACGAATTTTTATCAAGACGTCTAAAGATTTCCGCTGATCCTAACATGAATATTATCAATTGGTAATACATTGTGGTAGACGAATCGGTGCAAAAGTGACGTTGGGTCTAGCGATTTCTAACATTTATATCTCCCAAAGCAAATTTTTGATAATAAAATCAGTGTCTTATGGGTTATTTATGGGCTTTTACTTTTTGGCAGGTTTTCAAGTTCCTATGCGGGTCGGGGGCTATCGGCTGGTGTGATGCCGCTGCCCGGGCCTTTCTGGGAGCTGTCATTGGCTATTCTGTAATAAAGATTGGTTGACACAATTGTATTCTGATTGGTAGTCTAGTTTGCAAGTGATCAATGCAGGCGAGTTTTAGGTTCAGGGTTGTGCATTGAGTTTGCGAATACGAGCACTGGTCCCAGGCTAGAAGCAAGCGATAGCGCTGGTTCTAGTGTGTGGCTCTCCTTGGGCCGGACTTCCTATGGAGGTCCGGCCGCTTTTTTGGGCAAAAGTGTGGTGTAGTTAATATGAATAATAAATTTTTTATCTTCTCGGGATTCTTCCTTCTATCCATCGCTTCTGCGCTGAGCGCGGCCAAAGATTATTCCGTTTCAGATTACTCAGAATATCAGCAGGCCGTTGAAAAATTGCAGCCTGGAGATCGAGTTCTGTTGCAAGACGGCGTGTGGCGCGATGTTGAGCTTGTGTTTGCTGCGGTAGGCACCGAGCAAGCTCCTATCACTTTGGCCGCGGAAAACCCCGGCAAGGCAGTGATCAGCGGGCGTTCAAATTTAAAGCTGGCAGGTGAACATCTGGTAGTGCGTGGCTTGGTGTTCAAAAACGGCTACACCCCTTCGGATACGGTTATCTCATTTCGTACCGCTAAGCCTGAGTCTGATAGTGATTATTCTACGGTCGCGGTTAATAGTCGTCTAACTGAAGTGGTTATTGATGATTTCAGTAATCCAGATCGCTATGAAACTGATTACTGGGTCAGCATCTACGGAAAGAATAACCGTATTGATCACAATCACTTCAGTTTTAAGCGCAATAAAGGTGTAACCATGGCGGTGCGTCTGGATACAGAGCACAGCCGCGAGAACAATCATGTAATTGAGTACAACTACTTTGGCCCCCGGCCTGTATTGGGCTCGAATGGTGGTGAGACCTTGCGCATTGGTACTAGCCACTACTCTCTGAGTGATTCTCTAACGACTGTTGCCAATAACTACTTTGAGCATTGCGACGGTGAAGTGGAAATCATTTCTAACAAGTCCGGTAAGAATGTCTTCCGGGATAATGTATTTTTCGAGTCGCGCGGCACCCTGACATTACGTCACGGTAATGGGAACCTGGTGGAAGGAAATGCTTTTATCGGCAATGGCGTCGATCATACCGGCGGTATTCGGGTGATTAATGCCGACCAAGTAGTTAAGAACAACTATATGTCGGGTTTGACTGGCTCTCGTTTTGGTGGCGCTCTGGTGGTTATGAATGGGGTGCCCGACTCCCCGATTAACCGTTATCACCAGGTGAAGAACTCTGTGATTTCCGGCAATACATTGGTCAATGTAGAGCGTATTATTTTTGGTGCAGGGTCTGACGAAGAGCGTAGCGCCATACCGTCCAACAGCCGCTTCACCAATAACGTTGTCGTGAATGATTCGGGTGAGTCACCGTTCGAGCTGCATGACAGTGTTAAAGGTATCGAGTTTAGCGGAAACAAAGCCAATTTTATCGTTGGTGATGAGCTGAGCGATGGTTTCGAAAAAGTCAAAGGATTAGCGTCGCCTCAGCCTGACCTTCCGGTAAAAAAAGAAGAGGTTGGGGTGTCATGGTACCCCAAGTATGAAAAGTCTGATCGATTCACCATTAATGAGAGTGTTCGAGTAAAACCGGGAACGGATACAGTGCTGGATGCTTATGCCAAGATTTCCGGTGCCGCCGAGTTGGTGTTGAGTGAAGGTGAGTATCACTTCTCCAAAACCTTGCTGCTGGATAAGCCTCTGGTGATTCGTGGTGCCGGTAAGGGTAAAACCCGACTGACTTTCGCCAGAAAGTCCCTGGTTGACTTGTTGAACGGCAGCGCTCTGCGTTTACAGGATGTATCTATCAGTGGTGTGCGTGCTCCGGATGATAAAGCAAATGCGGTGATTCGCAGTGACAGTAAGCCAATGAATAAGAACTTTTCCTTGGAGCTGGTAGGTGTGGAAGTCATCGATCTGGATATTAATAAGGATTTTGACGTAATTAAGCTGCGCAAGAGCACCTTTGCCGATGAAGTTCTGGTTCAGGATTCCAGCTTCGCCAACATCAAGGGTTCAGTCTTAAAACTGGATTCTGAAAAAGACGATTACGGCATGTATAACGCCGAATACATTACGGTCAAGAACTCCTCGGTAAATAATGCTACAGGCAGTTTGATGACCGTGTATCGTGGCGGCACCGATGAGAGTACTTTTGGCCCTCATGTTCATGTCGATGAGGTTACCGTGAGCTCCTCACCGAGAGCCGATTCTCAAGGTAATAGTATTCTATTGCACGGTGTTCAGCGTGGCCTGATTGAAAACAGCCATTTTGATAACAGTGCTCCTATTCTAGTGCAGCATACTGTAGGTGGACCGGTTATTCGTATTGAGGGTAATACCTACAACCACAAGCCGCTGTACCAAGTGGAGGATGTTGTTCCAGGTATGGAATCGACCTTTACTGCCGATAATAATAGTTTTTCTGAGTAATTATTTATGCGATTACCTTCTTTTTTTGTTCGAGCGGGAGCCATTGGTTGCCTTCTATTAGGTTGTTATCAAACGGCCGTCGCCGAGTCGCCTTCATTGGTTATTAGCGAAACAGACATTGCTGCTTTGCGAGAAGCGTCCGCTGGGCTGTTGGAGCAGTCCAAGAAGGATAATAAACGAGTCGCTGATGAAGCTCTTGCCGCAGGTGTAGTGGTTCCCTGGCCCAAAGATGCAGGTGGTGGCTATACCCACGAGCAGCACAAACGCAACTATAAAGCGATGTACGCAGCCGCCATGCAGTATCAGTTAAGTGGCGATAGTCTTTATAGTGATTATGTGGGTGCAATGCTATCTGCTTACGCGGACATGTATCCACAGTTAGGTCTGCATCCTGAAAAGAAAGAGCAAACGCCTGGTAAGCTATTTTGGCAGAGTCTGAATGAGGCCGTGTGGCTGGTGTACGCCATTCAGGCCTACGATATGGTGGCTCAAACATTTACGGATGAACAGAACGATAGATTCCAGCGTGAATTGTTCTATCCAGTGGCGGATTACTTATCTAAGGGACAGCCGCAGACCTTTGATAAGATACATAACCATGGCACATGGGCCGTCGCTGCAGTGGGTATGGTTGGCTATGCTACGGGTCGGCATGACTATGTTGAACAGGCCTTAAAGGGGTTGGACAAAAGCGGCGAATCTGGGTTCTATAAACAGTTGGATGAGCTTTTCTCTCCCGATGGCTATTACACAGAGGGGCCATACTATCAGCGCTATGCCCTGATGCCATTTGTGTGGTTTGCTAAAGCTATTGAAACCAACGAACCTCAAAAAGCAATTTTTGAGTATCGCGACGGCATTTTGCTTAAGGCGATTTATACCACCATTGAGCTAAGTTATAACGGTCTTTTTTTACCGATTAACGACGCTATTAAAGACAAAGGCATAAAAACAGAGGAGTTAGTTCAAGCTCTAGCGATTGCATTTGAAATCACCTCAGATAAGACCTTGAGCGATATTGCTCGGCAACAGGAGAAGGTCAGTCTGAGTGCAGGTGGAGTGGCTCTTTCTGAGATTATTGCGAACAATGAAGTAGCGCCATATGACTATGAGTCTAAAACTTATCGCGATGGCGCAAAAGGCGATCAAGGTGCATTGACCCTGATGCGATCCGGCGACAATGAAACAGGGACTCTGGTGGTAGCAAAAAATACCAGTCAGGGCATGGGGCATGGCCACTTTGACCGCTTAAGCTGGCAGCTGTATGACAACGGCCAGGAAGTGGTAACTGATTATGGCGCTGCTCGTTACCTCAATGTTGAGGCAAAGTATGGCGGTCACTACCTTCCAGAAAATGACAGCTGGGCGAAGCAAACGGTAGCCCACAACACCCTTGTTGTGGATCAAAAGAGCCAGTTTGGTGCTGACTTGGATAAGGCGAATCAACATGCCGCTGAGCAAGTTGCTTTTGTACGAGACGATTTGGCCGACATTAGCATTGGCCGTATTGATACCGCTTACAAAGGCGTGCAGATGAGCCGCGTGCAAGCTTTGGTAAAACCTGACTCCATAGAGCCCTTTGTGATTGACCTATTCAGCGTGCGGGCGGATGCTAAGCACAGCTATGATCTGCCACTGCATTTCAACGGGCAGATTATTGATCATAACCTGAGCGACGCTGAAACATTTAATGCATGGGGAGCCATGGGCGATGACAACGGTTATCAGCATATGCTGTTACGCGCTCAGGGGAGCAACGCTGACCACAGTAATCGCTTGACCTGGTTGCTGGATAATCGTTTCTATTCTTACACCTACGGTTATCAAGCAGAAGCTGGTGAAAATGCGCAGACGTTATTTTTTCAGCTGGGAGCGAATGATCCGAATCACAATCTTCGTCGTGATCAGGGAATTGTTCGCCGGCTAGACGCACGCGATGCCGTGATGTACGCAGTAATTGAGCCTCATGGTGAGTACAACGGTACCGCCGAATATGTTCAAGATGCTTACAGCCGAATAAAAAGTTTACGTTATACCACGACGGACACCGGTGCTACGCTTACTGTAAATATGGGTGATGCGGGAACCTACGAACTTGTTGTTTCCAGTGATGGCAAGGGATTGGTGCCGGTTAATGCCAAGGTTTCAAAAATTAGTGATAACTAATATTTATGCCCTCTTAGCGAGTACTGTGAGTGGGCTTTAATTTGATTCTCGATTGAACAGGTGACGATTATGCTGATTGAGTCAAGTAAGTTTATTGAGT